>JAISJG010000018.1 GCA_031261625.1 Candidatus Methanoplasma sp. | reverse complement strand
CCTGCAACCTGGAGTGTTTCTTTCGCTGTTGTGACGTTCCATCTTATGTGGATCGGACCGTCGAGGTGGAAATTACCGCCGAACAGTGCGAAGGATCCGAGGGTCGTTGCGACATCGCTGATGGCCGTCTCTTCGAGACCGCCGGTATATCCGCCGAATATGGGCATCTGCTCGATCATTATGATATCGCCGTTGGCTATCCATCCGGACAGCATGTTCAGGCCGACCATATCGATCTTCAGTTCGTTTAGTTGGGAACATTCATGTGCGTCACAGAGCCTGTGGCCTCCGTTCGTGAGATCCGCTGCAAGACGTCCTGCCGCGGACAATGGCGTTTCAGGTCCCTAGACACCGAGGCCGGGTCTTCCGGCCCTGATGCGTGCTTCTTTCGTTGCACGGAGCTCTGCCATCGTCGCAAGTATCTCGTATGGGGTGTTGGTCTTGGCCGGGTGTCCTTCATAAGTGGTCATTACACCGTTCACAAGATCGTCGACAACGGCTTCCTGCGCATACGACTGCATCACCTGTATGAATATGTCCTCGGATATCGGTGAACCTGTAGGTCCTCCCTGTATTATCGGCTTTACCGGGCTGTTCCCGCGTCTCGGATAGAAATGGGCCTTGTCCCTTCCCTCTCCGAGTATGATCTTGGTGGGTGTTTTCTTGATACCTTCCCAGACCTCCTCTTCGGTCACATGCATGACACGGCCGAGGTCGGTGTTGTAATAACCGGTCTCGACAAGCATCTCGAGCCCGGCCTGGAACAGATTGTTCTTTGTTTCTTTGTCCTCAGGAATGATCTTATTCCCGAAATCGAGTTTGTACTTCTCTTTAAGCTCGGTGAGCTTGGTCGGTATTATGGTATAGTCCCAGTCGCTTTCCTGGACCTTCTTTCCCTTTACGAACCTGTCGTAAACGTCTGCTATCGTAAGTGCTCTTGTTGCTGCCATGGTAATCACTCTATCAATGAATTCACAAGGTCGATTATTTCCGCACCGGTGGCGGAGTATCCGTCCGCACCTATCTCTTCGCACCATTCCTTGCTGCAGGGTGCTCCTCCGAAGACGCACTTATACGGTCCCTCGACCTCCTTCACTGCAGCCACGAGTTCCCTCTGGGCTTCCAGTGTCGTTGTCATGAGTGCCGATCCTCCGAGCACCTTGGCCTCGTTGTCCTCTGCCGCATCGAGGAATTTTTGCGCATCCGCATCCGGTCCGAGATCTATGACATTATATCCTGCCCCGCGGAGCATTGCACAACATACGTTCTTTCCGATCTCATGGATATCTCCTTCGACCGTCCCCATGACGACAGTACCGCGGAGCGATCCGTCGGCCTTGCTCATGAGCGGCTCGAGGATCTTTATGGCCGCTTCCATGGTCTTCGATGCTGCGACCACCTGCGGGAGATAGATCTCGGCTTTGTCGAATCTTACTCCGATGCTCTCCATTCCCTTACCGAGTCCCTTCTCGATGATCTCCTTGATGCCTATTCCTTCCTTTATGGCCGCGTTTGTTGATTCCTGCGCCAACTTGACGTTCCAGGTCTCGACCGCGGTCTTTAGATCGACCAAAATCTGTTCTTTGCTCATGTGCCGTTTTCTCCTTTTCATACACTTTGGGATTTAAAACAACAAAACCACCCGTCGATTAGACAAATGTACACAATTTCGTTATCTTTAATCTTATTTGTACACAGACAATATTATTTTAATATATAATCGTTAGCACATCACGATGAAAAGTTATAAAAATGAACATCACAAATCCATTATTCTAGACAAATGAACAGTCGGGTTTTCAACACCTTCAACCATGTTCTTTTTATTCTTGCTGTGCTTTCTCGGACTCATGGTAGATATCTACAAGAAGACCGCCGGATACAAAGCAGTCAATGCCTTCCCCGCGATAGCCTTCGTCATAGTCGTTGCCCTGGTAGCCGTCGTGCTGCTCTGGAACTAAACCGATTCCCAACCCTTTTCGTTTTACTTCTGAAACTACTGCAGTTCGGATTATAGAAAATGCGGTAAATGGTTTTGAAGAGTTGTTTTGCGGTCAGATCCACTGAGCGTACAATGTCACTGTCGCTTTCCCCAGCTCTGCCGGATCCGGTGATGAACCGGCATCATATTTCGTACCTGAACCGTCCTCTTCGGTGTTCCATGAATCGAAGGTGTGACCTTCCCATGTGAACGTCGATGCGGATCTAAGATTCGAGAATTTAGTCAATGTCGGATGGTCCGATATGAATCCGAAATTTCCATCATTGGACTGATAATTGATCGTCAGTGTCGGTTCATCCACCCATATCGCACAGATGGTCTGATTCGATGTCGGAGTAAAGTATTCTCCGGGAGAATAGATATCCCCTGTTCCATCTGGTGTGGTGCACCACGATTCGTAATAGTATCCGAGACGGAGGAAATTATTGGAAGGCAACAGTATGGAGTCTCCCGCTTTTACCAATCTTTGCGAGCCCTCTCCGGTGCCGCCGTTCGCATGGAATGTAACGATGTATGATGATACGATCGGTGTCTCCGGACCTGTTTCTTTCTCTTCGTTCTCATTGCCCCCGTTCAATAACACAAGCCCTGCAGCAGCTACGATCACCACGACCACAACTGCAACAAGGACGAGGACTAATGCCTTCTGAGTCATATTGTAATATATCGACGATGTCTGATTTATATCTTATTAAATCAAGAATATTGCTTTAAAAATATAAAAGAATAAAAGGTTTATGATAATAATATTCAGGCCGCTTTCAGGTCTTCCACTGAGCGTACAGAGTCACATCCGATGACTCTATTTTTATCAGAGACGAGCCGGCTTTATATTCCGTACCTGAACCGTCCGCTTTGGTATTCCATGAGTCGAAAGTGTGACCTTCCCATGTGAATGTCGATGCTGAGGCTGAAAGAATATTTCCGTTGGTCGCAAAGAATTCTGAAGATTTCGAAGTACCGTCGTTAGCGACGTATTTCAGAATGGATTGATCCCACTGAGCATAGAACGATACATCGGAACTGACTATGTACAGATCACCTGGGGAACGTGCCACTCCCTTGCCGTCAGCCTGAGTGTTCCACGATGACAGTTTGTGACCGCTCCATTCGAATGCCGTTGAACCTTTCAATTCTATCAGACTGATAGAAGATTGTATCCGATAGTCCTTGATCACCTTATCGGTTCCGTTGTTCGAATAATAGCTTATCGCAACTGTTTTCTGCGTGCTCCATTTCACACAGAATTTGATGTCGGATGTGGGCGTATAACTCTCTCCGGGGGAATATATCTTCCCTGTTCCTTCCGGATTCGTAGCCCAACCCTCGAAGTAGCGTCCGGTGTATATGAACGCGTTATCCCTCAGAGCGGCGGAACTGCCGACAGTGACCGTCTGCGATTCCGTGACCCCGCTACCGCCGTTGGCACAGTATGTTACCGTGTAGGTCTCGATGACCGGCGTTTCCGGTTCTTTTTCATCCTCTCCCCCGTTACCGCTCAGCAGAACGACCGCTGCGACAGCTACCACTGCTACAACGACGACTACCAGCAAAAGAATGAGTGTCTTCTTCATGTGTAGATATTATCGTTGATGTTATTTATGTACGACAGAAAAGCGGCATCCCGGAACAGAACAAACGTTCCGGGATGTCATAAATGGTTTGTTAAGGGGTTTCGGATATCATGGTTTAATCATCGTGAACCTTGATGGATTCCTCCACGGGCAGGACGAAGATCCTTCCGTCCCCGATGTGGCCGGTGGACGCTGCGTCCTTGACCGCATCTATGACGTCCTGCTTCTTTTCGTCGTCAATGACGATCTCCAGCATGGTCTTCTCGATCTCGTCGACAACGAACGATCCTATCCTGTTGGTGAACTTGAGTCCGGCCTGGGATCCTCTTCCCTTGACCTGGACGATCGTCACTCCGTTGACCCCGATCGCCGACAATGCTTCCTTTACGCACTGTACCTTCTCGGGGCGGATTATTGCAACTATCATCTTCATCTTGTTCACCTCAGTTGTATGCGGACTCTCCGTGTTCCACAATGTCGGCTCCGATCTGTTCCTCA
The DNA here is from genome assembly GCA_031261625.1 of Candidatus Methanoplasma sp. Next base: position 16,189 of record JAISJG010000018.1, on the reverse strand, counting down.
TCGTCCGTAAGACGGTACTTCATGACGAGGCTTATGATCTTCATCAGTACGAATGCCACGACGAAACAATACAGCAGAGTGAATCCGACTGCGACGAACTGTCCTCCGAGGAGGTCCCATCCGCCATAGATGGCTCCGGGCGTATCCGTGAGTGCGGGAACCGCCAGTACTCCGGTGAGTATAGCACCGGTTATACCGCCTAATCCGTGCAGTCCGAACACATCCAACGCATCGTCCACTCCGGACTTCTTTCTCATGAAAGAGATTCCGAAGTAACAGATGATCGCCGTTACGATTCCGATCACAATGGCCGCAGGTACATCAACGAAACCGCAGGCAGGTGTTATACCTACGAGTCCGGCAAGGAAACCGGCACAAAGACCGGAAACGCTTATCCTTCCCGCAAGTACCGTCTGCAGTACAGCCCATGCGATCATGGCCACGAACGAGCTGACAAGTGTCACAGTAATGACGTTGAAGAGTCCGGTGTTGAATGCGAGACCGGATCCTCCGTTGAATCCGAGCCATCCGAGCCACAGCATGATCGCACCGAGGTACATCAGCGGGACGTTGTGGGGTCTCTCCTTTATGGTCCTGGCACTGCGCTTTCCTACCACTATGGCTATCGCCAGTCCTGATACTCCGGAGCATATGTGCACCACGGTTCCTCCTGCGTAGTCGAGGGATGTGAGTCCGATCTCGGTCAAGTAGTCAGGGGACAGAAGTCCTCCGCCCCATACCATGTGTGTCATGGGTGCATAGATGAAAACGCACCAGAGTGCGAGGAACACCATTATGGCAGAGAATCTTACCCTCTCTGCAACAGCACCGACGACGATACATGCGGTGACCAAAGCGAACATTCCCTGGAACACGAGGAACTCCATATCCGGTATGGTTCCTCCTACGATCGCCTGATCGAACGGTACATTGTTCATAAAAGCGTATCCGAATCCGCCGATTATTCCGGCGTGGTCCCCGTCAAATGCGAATGAATAACCTATAAGCGCCCAGAACAGGAAAACCACTGCGGATGCCATCGTACACTGCGCGATGGTGGATGTCATACTCTGCTTCCTCAGCATTCCGCCGTAGAACAGAGCAAGAGCAGGTGCCATCATGAACACAAGTATTGTACATATCAAAATCCACATCGAGTCTCCCAGGTTTATGCTGCTCTCAGCATCATACACTTCGGGTATTCCTGCGGCCGAGGCCTCAGGGATCATAAAGATCGTCAAAAGGGCAGCTGCTACAACTCCCAACGCGACCATTACTCTGAACTTCATCTATTGTCCTCCAATTTTGTCTCATCCAAGTGAGATTGACTAGACAAATGTCTAAATGTATATTAAGATTATTATTCAAATAACTAAGATATTCTGAAATCCGATACAGATATTACGAAAAACGTAGGATAATAAGACGTTTGAACATTGTTTTCATTATTTTCGCAACGAACAATGGACATTTGTCTAACACAAATCGCAGGCCGCGATGTACAAAAACAGGGACCCGGTGTCTCACCGACACCGGGCGATGAAAGTTTATGATTTTGCCGATCTGAAACGCAGAAGTGCCTTTTTGGACTCGAAATGTCCTGCGGACGCTGCTTTGTTGTACCACTTTTTGGCCTCTGCAGGATTCTTGTCCACGCCCAGACCGTCTTCGTAGTACCTTGCGATGATGTACATCGCATCCGGATCGCCGTTCTTCGCCGAGAACATATATGAATCGAAGGGGGAGACGTTCTTGACATCCATCTTTGTCCCTGTGAACTCTTCTACTATTGTTCTGGAAAGGGTGTGACCCTGTTCGGCGGCCCTTGTATACCATACGAGGGCTTTCTGCTCATCTACCTTGGTACCCGTTCCGTTGCCGTAGCACTGCCCCAGATAATACTGGCAGATGATGTTGCCACCCTCTGCACCTTTTGTGAACCACTCGAACGCTTTCTTGTCGTTGCGGGTCACGCCGTTGCCTTCCAGATAGCAATTGGCAACATATAGTTGCGATTTGTTGTATCCTTTATCTCCCAGAACGCTGTGGAGTTCGAACGCTTTGGTGACGTCTCTCTTCACTCCTCTGCCTTTGGCATAGCTCTCGGCTATGATGTATTGTGACTTGAGGTATCCGTCAGCGGCCGATTTCTGACACCACTCGAATCCTTTCTTCTCATCTTTGGGAACACCGTTACCGGAAATGAGCGCGCTGCCGACCATGTGACATCCCAACACGTAACCGTGCTGGGCCGATCTCTCGTAATAATATGCTGCTTTCTTCAGGTCCTTTCTGACACCGATACCGTTGGAATAGTTCTCAGCTGTGGTGTATTCGGCGTATGCATCTCCGAGATCCGCAGCTTTCTTGTACCATTCCGCAGCCTTGGTGATATCTTTAGGCACCTGGACACCTTTGGTGTAGAGCTGGGCGAGCATGACCATCGCATCCGTCTGACCTTTACCGGCCGCTGATTGCAGAAGATCCAGACCTGCGGCTCTGTCCTTATTCACTCCGACACCTCCCAAAAGGCATCTGGCAAGTCCGAACTCCGCATCCTTGCAGCCTCTGGAGAACGATGCGGTATACCAGCTGTTGGCGTACACGGCGTCCTTCTCTGTGCCAATGCCGTCCATGTAGCTCCTGCCCAAATGATATTGTCCGAGGGGGGAGCCGCGGTCGGCTATCTCATCATAGATCGCGAAAGCGCGTTTCTGGTCCTTCTGGACACCGATACCGCGCTCGTATAACTGTGCGAGTTCGCATCCTGCTGCTGCCGAACCTTTTTCGTAGGCTTCATTGAGCAATGCTATTCCCGCGTCCCTGTCCCTTACGGTACCTGTACCTCTGATAAGACAGAGTGCTTTGGAGATTATTCCGTCCGTGTTACCGAGTTCCGCGGATCTGCTGAACATTTCGAATGCTTTCTCCGCATCGAACGGCGTACCGATTCCGAGATTGTAGAATGTTCCCACCAGATACAGATCTGCCGGGGACCCGTCCTCTATTTTACCGCTTATCCTCGAGAATAATTTCTTATCCGTAGGGACATCGTTGCTCTCGAAGAGCTTTGAAAGTGCACTGACAGCATCGGAATAACCCTTCAGAGCTGCCCTGGAGTACCAGTCAACCGCTTCGTCTATGCTTTGACCGACAGATATGCCGTTAGCATAGCAATGACCGATAATGAATTCTGAGGCCGTGTGCCCGAGCTTTGCAGCCTTCAGATACCAACTGAAAGCCTCGCTCTCGTCCGCCCCGACACCCTCCCCTAAGGCATATGCCTGTCCAAGCGCAAAACAGGAATCCATCTCACCGTTGTTCGCCTTGGCTATGGTCTCTTCCAAAACTGCCATCAACATCCTTAATCGGACGCGATTATATTTAATTTCCTTGTGCAGAATGTGTACGTTCGGCAGAGAAGAATATCAAAAGTACGGCGATAGTGGACATTATGAACATAATCATCCACAGTTCGCTGAAGCTGTCCAGTGTATAGGATGTTCCGATTACCGCTTCGGTGATCGTCGTGCACACCGATGCTCCGAGGAAAAGGAAGACGTTCATTGCGGAAACGGCCGTTCCGGATATAGCAACGGGATAACACTCCTTGACCTGCGTGAATGACAGTGTCATAAACCCTCCGAAGAACCCGAACATGAAACTCACGGCCATCCAGAACCAGTAACTGTCCACCTCTCCTGCAAATAACCATATGGCGGCCCATATCCCTGCGAAACACAGAGTGCCGAAAAGCATCGCTCTGCGTTTGGATCTTATGATGCCTCTGGTACTGAGAACTCCGATTATCACCGTGCTGATGATCTTTCCGACACCGACGGCGGTGATGAACCATACAACGCTAAGTGCAAAATCGTAGACGTTATCGAAATAGACCTTAGCCCAGGTCCCCTGGAATACCATTATCGATCCGTAAATGAGAAAGTAAGCGAGGGCGAGCGGCCAGAACCTCCTTCCGCCGACAGCGACCATCTTCAGTCCCTGTATCATCGGCAGTTTGGCGTCCGTAATATCGGACGGATCATCATCCTCTTCCAGTTCTTCCACGGCCGGAAGTCCCTTCTTGTGGGGATGGTCCCTCACCAGGACAAGACACAGAACGGCAAGTATCGCCGTCACCGCTCCGAGTATCATATAGACTACTCTCCATCCCGTCGCATCGGCAAGTGCTTCCAAAGGAGCGGATGCCGCGATGGCCCCGACATTCCCCACGGCGATAACTATCCCCGCAAGTTCCGGGAAATCCTTCTTCCCGAACCATACCGAGATTATCTTCATCAGCGGGATGTAGACGACCGCCATTCCCGCGGCTATCATTATCTTTCCCACGACGACGATCCAGAACGAATCCGCGGTGAATGTGAGCAGGGAACCCGCCGCAGCAACGGAAAGGAAAATGAACGATGCTTTTCTGGGACCGAGATGGTCAGCCAACAATCCGCTGGGGATCTGCATCACGGCGTATGTCCAGAAATAGACCGAGCTCAGTATTCCGACCGACCCTCCGACATCGCCGACGATATCGATACCGACGACACCCACGGCCATCCGCTGGAAATATACAAAGAAATAGGCCGTGGTCAGAACCGCGAAAATTACCCAACGGTATCTGATGAGTTCTTTTTTCGCGCTCGTGAGGTCGACCATCGGATCACTTTGGAGAGTACGCCGCCAGCAGTTTCGCATGTGCCAGAACGTGACCGTTCATGGCCTTCAGAAGATCGTTGAGCCTGAATCCGTCCTCGAGTCCGAGTTCGGTATCCAATGCATGTACTTTCAGCCAGTACGTATGCGTCCCGTCCGGAGGGTCCGGTCCGCCGTAACCGGTGGCCTCTTTTTCGGAGAGATCGGATGCGCAGCTGAACCAACTGTTGACGCCTTGGACATAATCCTTCGTTGTTATGCTTTCGTTCTCGTACACCGATGTCCTTTTCAGATCCGCGATAAGCCAGTGGACCCATGTGAACCCGCATGCAGGTACAGCATCCGGATCATCGAATATCACTGCGAAAGAGACCGTGTCTTCCGGAGACTCGTATATTTCGAACGGTATGGAATAAGAAGGCATTCCGCCCTGCGTGAATCTGATACCTTTGGCCCCGAACCTGTCGGCTATGATTCCATCTGTGACGGCTGTGCTCTCAATGAACATTGAGATTGGATATCAATCCGATATAATAAGGGATTCGCAGACAGACTGATCAGCGTACCTCTATGAGTTCATACTCCGAAGACCCGAATCCCAGCTTCTCAGCATGGTCGAAAGTGCTTTTCCACTTGGTTCCGGGGTGTATGCATCCGAAAATATCATCCGGTTTTCTCCCCTCGGATTTTTTGAAAAGCAGGCTTCCAACGACCATAGGCTGTTTCTGAGATAAGTCCAGGCATGCTTTGTCCAAAGCGACCGGGTCGAAAGACGCCAATATGCCTACGTTCGGTATTATCGGGACATCGTTGTCGCCGTAACAGTCGCAAAACGGAGAGACATCGGCGATCACTGAAATATGGAAGTTCGGTTTGCCTGCCAACAATGCGATAGTGTATTCCACGATCTTGTGGTTGATGATATCCAAAGCCTCGTCCATGCTCGCAGATACGGCATCGAACGGACACGCGCCGATACATCTTCCGCATCCGACACATTTTTCGTAATCCAGTACGGCTTTTTTGTCTGTTATCGTGATCGCGCCTTGTGCACACGATTCGAGACATTTCTTACAGCCTCTGCACTCGTCCTCATCGATCGAGGGTTTTCCGCTGGTATGCAGTTCCATCTTACCTCTGCGGGACGCGCAGCCCATTCCGAGGTTCTTCAAAGCCCCTCCGAATCCTGTCAGTTCGTGTCCTTTGAAATGATTGAGCGATATTATCACGTCGGCATCGGCGATGGTACGGCCGATCTTCGCTGTTTTAACGTGATATCCTTTCACCGGTATCTCCACGTCGTCCGTTCCCTTGATACCGTCTCCGATAATGATCTGACATCCGGCGGTAGTGGGATTGAATCCGTTCACATTGGCGGTATCCAGATGCTCCACTCCGTTCTTTCTTTTACCCACATACAACGTGCTGCAGTCCGTAAGGAATGGGAGTCCTCCGTTCTCGTATATCTTGTCGGCTATCACTTTGGCATAGTTCGGTCTGAGAAATGCCAGGTTACCGAGTTCTCCGAAATGCGTCTTGATAGCAACGAATTTCTTTTCGACATCGATACTGTCGATCCCTGCTTCCTCTATCAGTCTCAGGAGCTTGTCCAGAAGACCGTCGCCATGCTTCGTGTGCATGTTCGTGAAATATACCTTGGATGGCGCCATGCTATCATCCTGTCATCGATTACAAATTATAATAATGGGCACGTAAAACGGACGGAGAAACACATCAATCCCTTGCACGAATCGTGATATGGTCTGTTATCTCCCTTGACGGGATCTCGTATTGGCCTTTCTTGTTGAGTCCGGGTATCTTCCATTCTCCTTTGGCCCCGATACGGTATGATACGCTGATTATCTTGTCTTCACCGTCCACGGTGAACTTATACGGCTTGTTCCTGCGGGCATGGTCTCCACCCTTTATTGTCACGTTATCGCCCGCGATCATCTTGATCACTCCGACCGATCTCATGCGTATAAGGATATACACGGCAGCGAGGGCGATGATCATCGCTGAAGCGATTATCACATACAGCCATATTCCAAGACCGGGTCCCGGATCTTCGGATACTGTGAAGCTAACCGAGAACGTGGTGTATGCACCGTCATCCCCGCTTACGGAAACGGATGCGACGTACGTTCCCCTTTCCAATCCTACTTTCGGGGTCACGGTGAAATAACATGTATCGGTCCCGGCGGATATGCTGGATTTCGAAAGTGGACCGAGTATGAAACTTTCCGCATCCTTACCTCCGATGTATGCATAAAGGCCGGTCACGTTCCTGTCGGCGGTGTTCCTGATCTTGACATCCAACGGATCCGCTTTCAGATATCCTTCCGTCTTTCCGGAATAGATATACGGGTCCTGTGCCACATCGTCGGTGATCACCACATGTTCGAATGCACTGACCATGAATGATACATTGAACGAAATGTTCGTTCCGTTGGATCCGGACACAGAGATATTGGTCGTGTATTTTCCAGGTGCCAGGCCGTTGGCCGGTCTGATCGATAGTATCGATATGCCTCCGGGAACGATCGTGGTCTCCGACAGATCGCCGATGATGAAACTTCCCGCATCCAATCCTACGACCGTCACCCTGAGGTGCGTGATCGTGTGGTTCCCCACGTTGAATATCCTTACTTTGAGATCGGTCTGCTGACCGTAGTCCTTAATGGCCATAGGGAATGCGTACGTATCCGACGGGATGTCTGTTGTTATCTCGTACCTTTCCACATACATCAGAATATATTCCGATGATGACGGTACAGCACAATATTCCAAATCCGCTGTATATATGAGACGCTTGGCTTCGTCCTCGGAAGCCGTTGAACCGATTCTTTTCGCTAAGAGTTTTCCATCCCCCGCAGGTACCGAGATGGAACCGATGTATATTCTTGCAGAACTTCCTAATTTCGAGCCCGTAATGTTTATGAACGTTCCGGCATCCAGGAATATCGTATTATCGTCTATGGCTCTGCCTATTCTGGGAGAGCCCGAAACAGTTATCGTTCCACCGTTCTTGAGATATATCCCGCTTCCGTTGCCGCCGGACAGGTTTTCTGTCATGAAGATATTTCCGGTGAACGTTGCCGATCCGCGCACATCTATGAGTACACCGCCTGCCGTCCCTTCAGATTTATTGTATGATATCTCCCCTGTGCCAGACAGTATCAGACTTCCGGTTTCATCGACGGCCGCTCCGATATAGATACCGCCTGCTGAAGTATGGGCTTCGTTGCCTGTCACTTTGCTTTCTTCGGAGATATTGAGTACGGAACCGTAAACGTATACCCCGCCGCCCGTTGTATCTGCGGTGTTATTCTTTATCTCAGAACCGCCGCTGACAAGTATCTCTGACCTCAGAAGATATAATCCTCCACCCTGCTGTTGTGCATGGTTGTTATCTACGGACACGGTTTCGTATATCTTCAACAGACCCTTATCGGACGTTATCCCGCCACCGGTGTTCGCAGCATTGAATGAAATCGATGTCTTACCGGAAATGTCCAGAACGTGTAATGTATCGACGGCTGCGGATGTCCTTTCCGAAATGGAATAGATACCTCCTCCTGACACTGCGGTGTTATCGTGGATCGATACATTGTCTGTTATCTTCAACTCGGACAGACCGCCATCTGTACCTCCGGTCCTGAAGAACAATCCTCCTCCCAGATCCGCTGTGTTATTGTGTATCTCCACATTTCCCGTTATTTCCGCGGGAATGACCATTTCTCCGCCGTTCTTGGAACCATATGCGATACCTCCGCCGTTCACAGCGGAATTATTCTTGATCTCGGTGTTACCTGAAACTTTGAACGATCCGCTCGGGGGATCCGACAGATACAACAATGCACCGCCCGAAATATCGGCTGCATTGTTGTCGAAGATACCTCCGCTGATATCGACATCTCCGCCTACCGAGGCGATACCGCCGCCTCTTTCGGCATGATTGTCTGAAAATTCACCTCCGCTGACGGTCAGATCGCACCTTACGGCATATATTCCGCCGCCGTATCCGGATGCTGTGTTTCCGGAGATAGTTCCCGATGTAATATTGATAACCGCATCCCCATTGGATGCTATACCTCCGCCGTTGGCACCGGAATTGTTATTCGTTATCGAGCCTCCGTCGATATTGAGGGTTGTGGGTCTGGCTTCCGGATCCAAAAGAAAGGAAGCGAAGAGATGGACCGCCGCTCCGCTGAACTCTGAAGATATGTGATTATTTGTCAGTACGGATCCGGATCTCAGATTGAGTTCTCCGCCCGCTTTGACGAGGATTATCGATAATGCGTTGGTCGCCGTCGGTCCGCCGCCGTCCAGAATAATGTTCTCTAACGTGAAACTGATGCCCGTTTCAACAGTGAACATGCACGACCCCAGTGACAGATCGCGGGTTATAGTGTAAGTACCGCCCGAACCTCTCAGGACCGTATCTTGTGTAATTGAGATATTATTTGTAAGTGTGAAATTTCCGTCGATGTCGATTATGCCACCATCCAGAACGGAAATTTCCAGAGATGCCGTATCGCTTATACCGTCGGCTGATGTGACTTCGGCAGAATATATGGCCGAGACTGCGACAATTGCAACTAACAGCGTGAAAACTAGTCTGAAACCGTTTCCCATTCCCAAGGGCATCCCTTCCCTTATTGTCGTATACAAGTAAAAGTAGAAAAAGACCGATGCTTCGAACCTTATAGAAAGTGTGGAATTCGGTGCTGTTCTGTCAATAAGGACAGAATCTTTTAAATCGAACCGCCCAATCCCCTTCTGATGTTCGAAATAATAAAGAGAGACGGGCTCGCCAGAATAGGTAAGTTCGAGACCAGGCACGGCACGATCGAGACGCCGGCCCTTCTGCCCGTCATCAATCCCAAAATATGTACCGTTACTCCGAGGGAGCTCTACGACGAGTTCGGATTCGGTGCGCTCATCACCAATTCCTATATCATAAAAAACAACCCGGAACTCAAAGAAAAGGCACAGAGCCAGGGGCTCCATGAGATGCTTGATTTCCCCGGTGTCATAATGACCGACTCCGGAACTTTCCAGAGCCATATGTATGGCGAAGTGGAGGTCACCAACGAAGAAATGGTCGAATTCCAGAAGAGCATCGGTACCGATATCGGAACCGTTCTTGATATTTTCACAGAACCGTACTGGTCGGAAGAGAAGACCGCCGCATCGATAGAAGTTACTCTGGAGAGGACGCAGAAAGCCTGCGAGATAAAAGGAGATATGCTTATCAACGGTGTCGCCCAAGGTTCGATATACACCGATCTCAGAGAGGATTGCGCCAGAAAAATGGCATCCATGGACATAGATGTACACCCGATAGGCGGAGTTGTACCTCTGATGGAACAATACAGATACAGCGAACTTGTGGACGTCGTCCTTTCATCCAAGAAAGGTCTCAACCCCAACCGCCCTGTGCATCTGTTCGGTGCCGGCCACCCCATGCTGTTCGCCCTCGCCGCACTGATGGGATGCGATCTTTTCGATTCCGCATCCTACGCTAAATTCGCAAGGGATGACAGGTTGATGTTCATCGACGGTACATTCCGCCTTGCGGAAATGCAGTCCCTTGACTGCAACTGTCCCGCATGTCGCGGACACACCCTCGAATCTCTGAGAAAACTCAACAACAAGGACAGAACCAAGACCATCGCAAGACACAATCTCTACCAGATCAAAGGAGAGATGGCCATGGTCAAGAGGTACATCCGCGAAGGCCGCCTTTGGGAACTCGCCGAGATGAGATGCAGGGCCCACCCCGCACTTTTGGATGCTTTGAGAAAACTCGAGGATTATCAGGATTTCCTTGAATTGTACGACCCCATAAGCAGGGACGGTGCGATGTTCTACACCGGGACCGAGACGAGAGGCCGTCCGGTCTTTCTCCGTTACTATTACAGGCTGATGGACAGGTACGTCCCTCCCACCGACAAAGCCGTTTTCTTCGTGGACGAAGGATCGAAACCCTACAGCAGGGCATTCGCATCTGAATTCGACAAAGCAAGGAAAGCAGGATACACACCTGTCGTGGTATCACCCTTCGGTCCGGTGCCCGCAGAGCTTGATGAAATGTATCCTCTGGCACAGTCGTTGTTCCCCAAGATCGACGATTATGATACTACTGATGCATCTGCCGAATTGACAGCGGAATTCCTTGCCGAAAAGTTCAACGAGGCCATATCGTTCAACGATCTGCCGGAGGACGGGAACGAGGAATACGATGCGGATCTCCTGAGAGCTAAAGCGGTATCCAGATATCAGTTCGGTATCGAGGCGACCGATGCTCTGTTCAGAGGTAAAATAGAACTTGTAGTGAGCCGTAAGACCGCCAAGATCAGGAATGTCATCTCCGACGGAGAACATGTACTTTCGATGCGTGCCGGTGATGGTTTATACACCCTCAGAAAAGAAGGTGCGGACCGTATCGTCGCTGCCGTTCCTGCACCGCATATGCGTGTGACCGTCATGGATGATGCCGTTCCGTTCGTGTCCGAAGGGAGGAATGTGTTCTGTCAGTTCGTCCTTTCTTGCGACGAGACACTGCGCCCGATGGAAGAAGTGATGGTCGTCGATAAGGATGACAAAGTTATCGCAACAGGACGTGCAATGCTTGTCGCCGAAGAGATAAGATCATTCAAAAAGGGAGTCGCCGTCAAGATCCGCAGCGGGTCCGGAGACGAGGCCTGAGGATTCCTCGGCGGCCTTGACGCATGCGAGAAGATCGTCGACGGTGTTCTTCATGCTCCCGGCCGTTTCGGATTCGACGGAAAAAATAATAGTTTTACCCTGAAGCTCCGAGCGGACATAACCGTCGTTATCAGGACCTATGGCGCTGTAAACAGCGTCCGCGGTCCTTTTACGGTCGTATTCCATGCGGAGTTCCAGGGTTATCATCCTTTCATCTCTTCTGATTCAGGATGTATTTGCAGATCTCTTTCCCGACCTCTGCGGTCTTGAGCTTTCCGCCCAGGTCCGCGGTCGTGTTGTGGGAATCCAGACAATACCTCACGGCATCGTGCAACAGCTTCCCTTCTTCCGGGAATCCCTGGTTCTCAAGAAGCATCTGTGCCGCAAGTACCGCTGCTATGGGATTCGCTTTGCCCTGACCCGCTATGTCGGGTGCGGAACCGTGGATGGGCTCGAACATGCTCACTCCCTTTGGATTGATGTTGCCGCTCCCGCCCATACCGAGTCCGCCCTGGAGCTGTGCTCCGAGATCAGTGAGTATATCTCCGAAAAGATTGGGGACCGCAACGGTGCCGAATGTCTCAGGACGTACGATCATGGCCATCGCCATGGCATCCACGAACATGAAATCCAGTCCGAGCCCGTACTCCTTGGCCTTCTCTTCGAATATCGTCCTCTGTAGTCCGTATATCTGGGTGCAGACGTTCGCCTTGTCGACCAGGGTTACTTTCTTCTCTCCCCTTGCGATCGCATAGTTGAACGCGTAGTCCGCGAACCTCGTTATGCCTTTTCTGGAAAGGAGACCTATCTCGAACGCGAACTCATCGTTGTTGGACGACGAAGCATCGAGTTTGATCTCCACGTCGTACAGCTCCCTCTTTACTTTGACCACGGGATTCTTGGAACCGGGTCCGAACGTACCGCCGGCCCCCATGTAGAAGTCTTCAGTGTTCTCTCTTAGGAAATGAATATCGAACGGTACCTCTCTTTTCAAAGGAACGAGAGGGAACCAGGACGTGACCGGCCTGAGATTGATGTACTGGTCGAATACCGCCCTCATTTTAAGGAGGACACCCTGTTCCAGTATTCCGGGCTTTATCCTCGGATCGCCGATGGCACCGAAGTATATCGCATCCTTTTTCCTCAGGTCGGAGATATCCTGGTCCGTCAGGAGCTCTCCCGTCGAAAGGTACCTTTCCGAACCTATGTCGAACAGTTCTCCGTCGTAATCGAAGGATGATATCTCGCTCACCGCATCCAGAACATCGGTTCCCACTGCGATGACCTCTTTGCCTATCCCGTCTCCGGGGATTATAGCGAGATGTTTCAAAACTTACCCTCCTTCACAAGATTGACCAGTCCGCCGGAGCTTACCAGTCCTGTAATGAACGGAGGATACTCCGGGAACGTGAATTCTTTGCCGTTGGTTGTATCCGCGACCTTTCCTTTATCTGTGTTGATGTCCAGGATATCTCCTTCTTTGACATCCGCCTTGCATTCGATCAGCAGCAATCCGATGTTCATCGAGTTGCGGTAGAATATGCGTGCGAATGACTCTGCGATAACGCAGGAGAATCCCGCCTGGATCAGCGACAGCGGTGCGTGTTCTCTGGAAGAGCCGCATCCGAAGTTCTTTCCTGCTACGAGGATATCCCCTTTTCCGATCTCCTGTGCCACGCCAGGCCTTACTTTCTCGAATATGAAATCATTCAGATGCGTCAGATTGACGGAAACCAGACGTTCTGCGGGTATTATCTGATCCGTATCGACGTTGTCTCCGAAGACCCATGCTTTTCCCTTTATCTCGGTCATCAGTATCCCTCCAGTCCGTCGGGTGTTATTATCTTCCCGGCTATTGCGGATGCAGCGACCACTTCCGGACCTGCGAGGTATACCTCGGAGTCCTTGTCGCCCATCCTGCCGATGAAGTTCCTGTTTGTGGATGAAACAGCTTTCTCGCCTGCCGCGAGAATACCCATGTATCCGCCGAGACATGCACCGCATGTAGGTCCGGAGATGAACGCACCGGCATCCAGGAATATCTCCAACAGACCTTCGTTCAGCATCTGCCGGTAAACTCTCTGGGAAGCCGGTACCACCAGGAACCTGACGCCGGAGGCCACTTTCCTTCCTTTGACTATTGCGGCTGCAATGCGCATGTCCTCGATGCGCCCGTTGGTGCATGATCCGAGGTATGCCTGGTCTATCTTCACGTCGGTATCTTTCACAGCGTGACCGTTGCTGGGCAGGTGCGGGAATGCGACCATTGAATCTATTTTGGAAAGATCGTATTTCAGGACCCTGCTGTATTTTGCATCCGGATCGGCTGCCACAGGAGTGTATTTTCCTTTTACCGTGTCTTTGATGTAAGCCTCGGTGAGTTTGTCGTAGGGGAAAATACCGGCTTTTCCTCCGGCCTCGATAGCCATGTTGGAAACCGCGAGCCTGTCGGAAACGGACATATTGCCGACACCGTCGCCGTGGAACTCGAATACTTTGTAATTCGCTCCGTCAACACCGATATCGGTGATGATCTTGATGATCAGATCCTTTCCGCCGATGTTCTTTCCGAATTTCCCGGTCAGTTCGACCTTGATTGTCTCGGGGACCTTGAACCACAGACGTCCTGTTGCGAATGCAACCGCGGCCTCGGTGGATCCGATACCTGTTGAAAAAGCATTGATACCGCCGTATGTGCAGGTGTGTGAGTCGGCTCCGACGATCAGACGTCCGGGAGCGGCGAACCCCTCCTCGATCATGAGCTGGTGGCAGACCCCGCCCTTCCCGACCTCGAAATAATTGTCTATTCCGTGTTTTCCGGCGAAGATCCTCATCTCTTTCGCCTGTTCGGCGGAGGCCACATCCTTGTTGGGAACGTAATGGTCCGGTATGAGGACCATTCTGTCCTTGAACATTGTTTTCGTATCGAGTTTATCATATTCCCTGAATGCGATAGGGCCCGTCACGTCGTTCACCATTACGTAATCTATGTTGGCGACGACTATCTGACCCGCCGTTGCATCTGTTCCCGATTTCTCGGACAGGATCTTTTCGGCGATGGTTTTTCCCATTATGTGCTCCTCCTTCTTGCAAAATCTCTGTTTATGGCTGCCATTGTGGCATCCACTGATGTTTCCACTATATCTAAACCAACCGCTTTCCCTACCGACAGGTTGCCGTCGTTCTGCACATTCTTCACCATTACGGTGACCTCACAGATCGAGTCGCTTTTGCCGGTGATGGCACTCAGTTTGTACTCTTCCATTGTGATTTTATCGTTGATGGCCATGCGGATCGCATTTATGGCGGCATCCACGGGACCGACGCCGATCTCCGAAGTTGTTCTCTTTTCTCCGTCAGCCAGCGTCACGGATACCGTCGCGGTGGATGTGGTATTCCTTCCGGTGAGTACCGTCAGCTGGTCCAGGGAGACCGCTTTCTGTGCGGTTTCCTCTTTCTTCCACAGGACATCGTCGACGATCGCCAGCAGTTCGGCGTCGTCTATCATCTTTCCGCTTACGGCGATCTTCTTGATGGATGCCATCAGCTCGTCCATGTGGTTATCCGGGAATTTGACCCCCAGCTCTTTCAGCCTTCCTTTCACCGAATGTACTCCGGAATGCTTTCCGATGACGATCTGTCTGTCCACCCCGACCAGTTCCGGCAGGAACGGCTCATAGGTGGATGTGTTGTTCATCACACCGTGAACGTGGATTCCGGATTCGTGGGCGAATGCGTTCCTTCCCACTATGGGTTTGTTCCCGGCCAGAGCGAATCCGGTGACCCTTTCGACGATCTTCGAAGTGTTTCCGATCTTGCTCAGGTCCACCGTCTGTATGCCGTAGTTGGCGAACAGGTTCAGAACGACCTCTTCCAGAGCGGCGTTGCCGGTCCTCTCGCCTATCCCGTTCATTGTCACGTGACATATCGTTGCCCCCGCATCGACGGCGGCTATGGAATTGGCGACGGCCAGACCCATATCGTTGTGACAGTGCACGGATATGGGTATTTTCAGCGTATTATGCAGTTCGCCGATCAGATATCCCATCGCACGCGGAGTAATTACACCCACTGTATCGGGGATATTGACGGAAGATGCACCTGCACCCTGAACCGCCAGCAGGACCTCTTTCATGAAATCCAGATCGGACCTGGTCGCATCCTCGCAGGAGAACTGCACTTCCAGACCGTGGGCTTTGGCGTACTCTACGGTTTCCACTGCCCTGGCCTTGACCTCTTCGCGGGTCATTTTCAGTTTGTATTTCATGTGCAGTTCGGACGTTGCGATGAATGTATGTACATAATCGACACCGGTGTCCAGAACAGCATCTATGTCGGACTTGACGGTTCTGGCCAGACTGCACAGTCTTGCATTCAGTCCTGTTTTTGCCAGCTTTGTCAGTATTTCCTTCTCTCCCTGCCCGGACGCGGCGAATCCCGCCTCTATGAAATCCACACCGAGGTCGTCAAGGGCCAGGGCTATGCGTATCTTGTCGTCCTGGCTCAGTGCTATGCCGGGTGCCTGCTCACCGTCCCTCAGAGTGGTATCGAAGATCTTTATATCTTTGATGGGGCCCACACCGGAGAGCGCAAGCTGATTGTATGGACTAATTGCGAGCATTTCTTCCAATTTCTTAGCGCTTTCACTGGTTTGTTGAGTTTTCATAAAAACCACCAAACCGTCATAGCTTTCACTGACTCACTTAAGAAGTATAAGTTCAGTGTCGGGCTTGAGTATCATCTTGTGACCTCTGACGGTGAATCTTCAATGAAAACTCTCTATTTATATCTTTATATTATTTCACACCCA
>JAISJG010000002.1 GCA_031261625.1 Candidatus Methanoplasma sp. | reverse complement strand
CGATCCGTCGGGAATGAACTGGAGCTCGGCCGAAGGTAACATCTACACCCGCAACGGCGGTGCCAATCAGAGAGACCTGCAGAAGAAACTCGCATCTTTGGAGAACGGAGAGGACTGCGTAGTCCTTGCCACCGGGGTAGCCGCATTATCCGGAGTGTTCTTCACCTTACTTAACAGCGGGGACCATGCGGTTTTCGGAGATACCACATACATTGCGGCATACCGCATCCTCAACGAACTGCTTCCCAACAAATACGGAGTGGAGACCACGCTCGTCGATACTTCCGATCTTAAAGCAGTGAAAAAGGCCATCCGCCCTAACACCAAACTCATCCATATCGAGACTCCCGGCAATCCGACCACCAAGGTCTCCGATATTCAGGAGATAGCAAAGATCGCACACGACGCGGGCGCTCTGCTTTCCGTCGACAACACATTCGCTTCACCCTATGTCCAACGCCCCATCGACCTCGGTGCGGACATCAGTATTGAGAGTCTCACTAAATACATCAACGGCCACGGGGACGCAATGGGCGGTGCCGTCATAGGCCCGAAGGAGATAATCGATAAGATCCGTGCGGATGCTATGGTGAATCTCGGAGGGGCGATAAGTCCGTTCAACGCCTGGCTCATCGCACGCGGATCCGTTACTCTTCCGTTACGTATGCGTCAGCACAATGAAAGTGCGCAGAAAGTTGCAGAATTCTTAGAATCCCAGCCTTCTGTGAGATTCGTTGCGTACCCCGGACTGAAAAGCCACCCCGGCCACAAAGTGGCGAAGAAACAAATGGAGAACGGGTTCGGCGGTGTGATGGCTTTCGGCCTCGATGCCGATCATGACACCCACAATAAATTCGTCAGTAATCTGAAACTCCTGATATCCGCCGTTTCGTTGGGACATGACGAAAGTCTTATCGTTTTCCTCGGAGAGGACGATGAACGCATACACCTGTTCCCCAAGGAATTCGACAGAGGATTCTTCCGTCTGAGCATCGGATTGGAGGATACAGAGGATATAATAGCAGATATTCTGCAGGCGCTGAAAAAGACAGGACTGCCGACGACGTGAACTTTGTAGAGATTGTCATTTCCACTAAGCTCATTTTGACCACATTACCATTTCGTGCTGATACTGAGATAATTAGTACCTGAGTGAAGTGTAACCGATCCTGAACCCAATATGCCCCCACCCATAAAGGAAGTTGTTTGGAATGGCTCTATCTTCACACTTACGGTCTTATCTGAATACCTGGGCTTCTCGACACCGAGATTATATGTGGATGTTCCAGCTTTGAGATTTACGCTACCTACAAGATCGTAGTCGAAGAACACATAGGCCGTTGTTGGGCTTCCAGAATGAGTTATTGTAAGTTGTAGGGTACACTCCTCTGTAATGGGACTATCCTCACTGGTCAATATGTTCACAGCAATGGCAGCAAATATCAGAATGACCACGATTCCGAGGATTGGGCCCCATATATCGGATCCCCTATGATCTCTTGCAACATTGAAACGTATTTTTTTGCTTGAATAATTGAATAACATTTTGTCAACTCCGATTTTTTCAATAATATGCACAACAGTACCAACCGATGGCTACGCCTGCTATTGCTGCACATATTGTCATGCAACATTCACCTGTACAATCCATGCAACCATCACAAAGTTCACCGAGTCCGCCGCGTCCATTAGTTTCGTATATTTCTCCCCTGGAATCCTGATTTCTGTAATACCTGAGTAATTCTTCATTGGTGCATTTTTCACGTCCGCAATACGGACACTTCATCCCTCCCTCTGTCTGTATGCCACACCAACGACATGTTATCAGAACATTCGAATTTACTAGACTCTGATAACAGCCACAAAACTGACATCTGTCCTCATAGTCATTCATGGACCTTTTGCATACGCCACAATACTTTACCATTCATTCCCTCCCCGTGTAAATCATGAAAATGTTTAGAAAAGGTTTGGAAATAGATTTCTTTACTTGATCAAAATGCCCTTATCCAATTCAATGGACAGACCGCTCTTACTCAGATCTAAAGACACGGCGGTTTCATTGTCTGGTATTTCATATACCAGATAGAATGTTGTCGATGCACCCTTCGCAAGCGTATTTGCCAGAAGATTCTCCAATGTTAGAGAATATGCAGTCGTATTTTTCAAAGAGAAATCATAACCTTCGCCATCATCGGTAATCAATCTGAATCCCGTAATTGCTATCTCTTTCAAGCTGTATCCTAATTCTACGGTGTTGTTTCTGATAGTAATCTGAACAAGCGCAAAAGATTTACCGTCCGGAGCAGTGAGTGTCAGAAGACCCCCTCCGTATTTCAGTGTCTTAGTGGATTCGCTTATTTTGAAATTATATGACAGATCTTTAGCCGTGGTTACGGGCACGGCATTCCATTGGGCGTACAGTGAAATGTCAGAACTGACAGTTATCGATGATCCGGGAAAATACGACGTTCCTGTACCGTCAGCTTTGGTATTCCATGATGTGAAGGTATAGTCTGCTCTTGTCAGTGCAGACTTTGCGGTTATGTTCCCTGCGAGAGTTGATTGTGTGATAATTGAATCAGTACCGTAGTTAGAATGATAATTCACAGCGTACGTCTGGGGATCGCTTTCATTCCAACTAGCATATAGCGTTATATCCGATGTCGGAGTGAAACTCGCCCCTGAATAATAAATTGCCCCTGTACCGTCTGCCTTGGTATTCCATGATTTGAAATAATGGTCAGCATACACGAAGCTATTAGCCTTTAATATCGCAGATCCGCCTTTGTTAACTGATTGAGATGCTATGCTTCCGCTACCGCCGTTAGCAGAATAGGAAATTGTGTATGAGGTTATCGGTGATGAATCTGGGGTTTTTTCTTTCTCTCCTTCGTCGTTGTCCCCTCCGCTTAACAGCACAACGCTGACAGCAGCCACGACCAAAGCGGCAACGGCCACTATCAGAATAAGATTCAATATTTTTTGATCCATACAATAATAATCCAGAATTGGTGTTAAGTAACTTGCGCATTGATGATCTCACTTGAATAATGATGTTTTGGAAAAAAGAATGATGAAAAGAGTTTGAAATGTTACTTAAGGTGAATTTTTGAACGCAGAAATAATACAACTCCTGCAATAGCGAGTACAACCACTACTGCTACTGCGACAATGATTATTGTAGAATCTCCACCTGATCCTAAATTGTCAGGATTTGTGGGATTCACCGGAACTGACGGATACGCCGGTAATCCGGAGCCACTACCTCCGAAGACCTTAAGGCTTGGGCCAGAACTCTGCATGATCCAGCTGGATGATGTAGAATCGATATTCCATGAAGAAAAAGTATCTCTATCATATAACTGACTGGATGAAATGGACTTTCCGCCTGATGATGTATATGCTCCGGAATAACTTTCAAGATAATAGCTGTCCTTACCTGATCCATATCCAGTAAGTCCGCCGGAGTAAGACTCTTTTGCATTCGCAATTGCCTGCCCTGTGGCATAACATCTTTCAATTGTACCATAGGAGCTTCCTACCAGACCGCCAGCGTATGCTGCACCGCTGGAGTTGGTTGCAGTTGCATTGCCTTTAGCGTAGCTGTCGGTAGTACTGCCGCTCACGGATACACCAATCAAACCGCCTGCATCACTATTCCAATGTGATGAAGTAACCATCGCACTGACATTGCCGATGGCATAGCAATTCTGAACGATACTCCTGCTGGACTCTCCTGCGAGTACGCCTGCATGAACCGATTGTCCTGAACCTGTTGCAACAACACTTTTCCCTAATGCAACTTCCACTCCAAGATTTTTGACAATAGCATTCTCGCCTATGGTACCAAATAATCCTGCGTATGCAAATCCACTTCCGACCCATAGGTTAGTAATCTTGTGACCGTTTCCATCAAATATACCTTTGAACGAACTGTTCCAATAGTCTCCTACTGGAATCCAACCATAGGAATCATAGTCACTCAAAGTAGACAGATTGATATCTGCGGTGAGTGAAAAATACTTCCCTTTGGTAAGTATGATGCCATGATTCACATCGTGAGCAAATTTCTTGAGGTTGCCTGCATTTGTTATTTTATACGGATCCAACTCAGTTCCTGTACCGGTGAATGGGGTAAGATCTGAATTATCATATGATGTGGGAATCACACCGTTTGTTTCATCTGAGAGTGGGATAAACACGAACGCTGCACCTAGCAAAAACAAGATCACTGCGAATACGCCAATCCTCCCCGCCACTTTGAGATTTAACATAAAAATTTCTCCACTACATTACATGAACACTTAAGATTTGAAAACGTCAAATGATCATGCTATTTTTAGATAGATAATCGAACACAAATACATTATGGGTAAATGCGCCCAACAGAGCGACATACATACTCGGTTTTTCGTTCTTGTTAGTTTGTGGCCTATGAATATAATGATTTCAAAGCCGCATTATGAAATGATTTATAACGTTGTCGGATGATTACACTGTTATGTCTGTCCTGCTTGGCTATGATGGTAAATCACATACAGAGAAAGCGCTGAATTATGCCATCAATCACGCTCTCGCACATAATGTCAGATTGTACATCGTATCCTCTGTCGCAACCAAGGGTTCGGTGGACAACGAAGTACAGTACATCAAGAACTATGTTGAGGAAGCGAGACAGAAGGCCGAGGACAGCGGTGTCGATGCACGTGCGCTGGTAGAAGCGGGTCCTCCCGCCGAAGCACTTCTTGCGGCATCGGCTAGGCTCGGGGTCGATACGATAATCGTAGGCCGTTTGGATAAGACAGCATTGGACAGGATGATCATAGGCAGCGTTTCAGAAGCAGTGATACGCGGCGCCCACTGCACGGTCATTGTTGTCCAGTGAGACCGAACGCCTGGAGCAATGCCCTCAGGATCGCATCCGGCGGCGGAGGACATCCGGGAATGTAGATATCGACATCGGCGGTACCGACTATACCTTTCTTAACCTCGCCTTCGGAGAATACCCCTCCGGATATCGCACATGAGCCGGCCGCGATTATCGCTTTCGGGTCCGGTGTGGCTGCGATCACCTTCAGGAACGCCTCGTACATGTTCTCGGTCAACGGTCCCGTGACCAGAAGGACATCCGCATGTCTGGGTGATGCGACGATCTTGATGCCGAAACGGTTGAAATCGTAGAATTGATTGGATAACGAATTGATCTCGACCTCGCATCCGTTGCAGGACCCGGTGTCCACTTCGCGTATATTCACGGATCTTCCTATCGCCTTGCGTTTCTTCTCATCGATAGTTCCAGGCGTACGTATTGTTGATTCCCCGGACCTGAATATCAGGTCCTTCCTTTCAAGGACATAATCCGGAGCATCCACAAGTTCCAATGCTTTCTTCGGACAGGATCCCGCACAGCGGCCGCAGAACAGACATCTTCCGAGGTCGATCTCCCATTGTTCCGTAACGGTTATCGCTTTGGCCCCGCATGCCTTAGAACATTCTCCGCAGAGGTCACATCCGTCGTTCGGGAACGGCATTTTCGTTCTTCTCGAGAATATGACAGGGATCGATTCGGCCGGACGGTCCATGGAGAAGAGATTTCCGATGGATTCTTTAAGAACACTTGGTCTCATTCTTCACACCTCACAGATCGTTCCCGCTGTACGAGAGATCGAAACTCTTGTTCACCACAGGGAAATCTGGAATAATATTTCCCAGTACGGCACATTCGAGCGCAGGCCAATTGGGGAAGGACGGGTCCCTGATCTTGTATCCGATTATCTTTCCGTTCTCTGTGTGCACACAGTGTATCAGCTCTCCGCGGGGAGACTCCACTATGCCTGCCGAGAATCCGTCTTTTATCTCGACGTCGGCGCATACCGGGCCTTCTTTCATGTAACTTATACATTGACCGATCAGACTCACGGACTCCGATATCTCGTTCTTCTTCACCGACATTCTGGCATAAACGTCACCCGAGGGGCATTTGAAAACCTTCAGTCCGAGTTCGTCATAAGCTGCATACGGGAAATGTGTCCTTACGTCATAATCCACGCCGCTGGCTCTTGCGACCGGACCGACCGCGCGGAGCCTTGCCGCATCCTCGAACAACAGCTTTCCCGTGGTCTCGGCACGGTCCATGAACGACGGTGACCTTACCATTATACCGAACAGTTCATCGATATCGAATTTAAGGTCCATTACAGTTTTTTCGATATCCGTCAAAGCCTCTTCGGACAGATCCTTTCTGACACCGCCGATCTTCAGAGTACCCCGGAGGAGCCTGTGCCCGCATATCCTCTCGTTGAGCCGGAGCATCTTCTCCCTGAGCATGCTTCCCTGTGATGAGGGAACGGCAAGCGCGGTATCCAATGCGATGCCTGTGATACCGCCGAGATGATTATAGATACGTTCCAATTCGGCGTATATGGAACGGATGTAACGTGCGCGGATCGGTATCTCGGTATCCTGTTCAAGGGCCTGAAGATATGCCAGAGTATGTGCAATAGCGTTATCCCCGGAGATCCTTTCCGTTATGATGGTATTGTCTGCGGATGCATCGGTGTACAGGAGCCTTTCCACACCCCTGCGAGAATATCCGAGATATGTTCTCATCAGCAGTACGGGTTCTCCAGCGACGCTGAACCTGAAATGTCCCGGACCGATCACTCCTGCGTGTATCGGTCCCACCGGGATCTCGAATATCCCTTCACCGACCATACCGTTGTGGGGGATCGCCGCGGAACCCGTTTTAGGGCCCCATACCGTCCTCGATCTCAGCGACCTCATGTCAGGATGTCCCTCGGGACGGAGTCCGACGGTCTCGAATATCTCCCTCTCGTAAAGTGATGCATAAGGAACATCGGGAGTGATGGAAGGATATGAATTTCCGGATACGATCGATGATATCCTCTCAACGGAACCGCCTACCAGCAATGCCTCCAACGAATGCCCTCCGTCCACCTTTCTGGCATATAGGTTCGCAAGCCCGAATCCTTCGGATATTTTATTGCGGACCGCGGATGAGAATCCGGATATCTCCGCCTCTGTGTGACCGATGTTCATAGTATGCCTCCGGTGAACCAATCGGCGATCGACCATAGTGCGTCATTCATCTGTTCGGGCATGAATAATCCCAGCAGCAGGGTCGTGGCGAGCAACAGTATCATCGGTACGGACCTGGATATCCCTTTGGGGTCCTTCGCCTCTTTTACTGAGTCCCCGGACATCATCAGGAAGATGTTTCTGATAAATCCTGCGGACACTATCACGAGGAGAACGGCTGTCAGTCCCGCAACGGCATACATCCCGTCACCGACGGCACCTCCGAGGATCGTTATCTCTCCGACGAACACCGAGAACGGCGGAAGCCCCGCTATGGCGAGAGCGCCCGCTGTGAGCATGAACGCCGTGAACGGCATCTTCGACCTCATTCCTTTGATGTCGGACATCTCCCTCGTCCCGTACGCCTGTATGGCATTGCCTGCGGCGAAGAACACCAACGGTTTGGTCATCGAATGTGCGATTATCGCGAACAAAGCACCGAACACCGCCAGCGGACTCCCTATTCCGAATCCTATGGCGATCAGTCCCATATGCTCTATACTGGAATATGCCAGCATACGTTTCAGATCCTTGGATATTATGATCAGCGCAGCGGCGACGGCAAGCGAAAGCAGACCGAAACCTATCATGAGATACGAAGCGAAATCCGGGATCGCGATCTCGGTTATCATCTCGAATCTCAGCAAAGCGTACAAAGCGCAGTTGAGAAGTGCGGCGGAAAGCATCGCACTGATCGGAGTGGGCGACTGACTGTGCGCGTCCGGAAGCCAAGTGTGCATCGGGACCAATCCCATCTTCGTTCCGAATCCTATGATGATGAACACGAATGCCATCTTAAGAAGCGTCGGATCGAGTTCGGCTGCCGCACCGTAGAGGTTTATCCAATCGAGAGCACCGGGATCCTCACCGAGTATGTGTATGGATGACGCATAGACGAGCATTATCCCGACGAGCGCCAACGTGATCCCGACGGAACATATCATGAGATATTTCCAGGCGGCCTCCGTGGAACTCTCCTTGTTGTAGAAACCGACCAGGAATGCGGATACCAGTGTCGTGGTCTCTATCGCGATCCACAGGATTCCGACGGAACTCACGACGACCGCTGAGAACATGGCCACTACGAAAAGATTCAGCATCATGTAGTAGAATCTCTCGTCTTTCGAATTGACCGCACCTTCCTCTATGTCCGTCCTGATGTAACGATAGGAGTACAGAGATGCCATGAGCCAGACAACGGTCGTGATTATCAGGAACAAGGCGGACAGGCCGTCGATGTACCAGAAACTGTACTGTGTAACGGTCCCGGTGAATGCGTCATAACATACGGGCGCTGCAAAGAAGAGAACGAGTGCCGAACATACCGTGGAAATAAGAGCTCCCGTCTTTCCGGGGGCTATCAGCGACAGGGCCGCTGCGATAAGCGGAATGAACAGGATCGTCTCCACTTCGAGGCTCATTCCCTCAGCCTCCGGAGAACGTAAGTGTCAATTGAATCGAAGGTACGGCTGATACGGAAAGCGAATATACCGATGATGACGGCTGCCATAAGGACATCGAAGAATATCCCGAGTTCCACGACAAGCGGCATTCCGTACGAGATGGACATCACACCGAGGAACAATCCGTTCTCCATCATCAGGAGACCGACCGCTTCCGTGATCGCCTTGCGGCGGGTGACCATCATGAACAATCCTATCAGGATGACCGACATCGATATAGCCAGACAGTTGCGCGTTATGGTTTCCAGCGTGGCCATCAGCGGCTCGGTGACGAAATACGCAACGATTATCAGTGCCGCCGACAGCAGCAGTGAACCGGGAATGCCCATGGTGGAATCGACTTCTCTTCCGGTGTGTATGCGGTCCGCGGTGTATTTCATGAACCACGGGATCCCTGCCACTTTCACCACAAGCGTGATTATTCCGAGAATGAAGATCTCGGTGTGTCCTGTCGTATCCGCTACTACAAATGCGAGTATCGCAAGGAAAAGGGACTGGATGGCGAAGGCGTTCAGCAACTGACCGATACGGGTGGTCGTCATTGCAAGCAAGGAAAGCAGCAGCATTGCGACAACACACAGATCTATCAGATTTCCGGATAACACAGCGTCCATTTTCTCACCTCACAGGATATACAACGAGATCATCGCCAATAGGGACAGGGCGAATGAAGCTGTCAGGAGATTCGGAAGGCGGAACAGTCTGTATTTTGCGAGATATGACTCTATGACTGCTATTGCAAGTGTGATGACGGCCACTTTTATCAGAATGGCCGCAAGTCCGATGATGAGTTCGATCGGTGAAGATGTAAGCGCAATACCCCACGGGAAGAACATCGACCCCAAGAATGCCGAGAATATCATTATCCTCATCATCGCCGAGAGATCCATTAATCCGAGGCCGCGTCCGGAATACTCTATGAGCATCCCTTCGTGGACCATCGTTAGTTCTAGGTGCGTAGCGGGATTATCGAAGGGGACCCTTGCATTCTCCGCAAGAAGCGTGATGAAGAACGATGCTGCGGCCAATATCAGGGCCGGTGCGAGAACGATCGCTCCCATGTCTATCAGGTTCTTCGGGATATCGCTTATGTCCGTACTTCCTCCGGTTAGACCGGCAAGGGCCATCATCGACAACAGCAGGGCGGGTTCGATCAGCACGGACATCATCATCTCCCTGCTGCTTCCCATCCCGCCGAAGACGGAACCCCCTTCCAATCCCCCGAGGACCATCATGAACCTGTAAAGAGTGAATATGTAGACCATCGCGATGAGATCCCCGTAAGGAGCGATCACATCGACGAACATGAACGGCGTCATCATGGCCAGAAGGAACATTGAGCCGAAACACACGTAAGGTACGAATCTGAAGAGCCAGGATGTGCTGTTCGATACTGTTTCCGTCTTTCTGAAGAGTTTTGCCAGGTCATGATACGGCTGGAATATGCTGCTGCCTACTCTGTGCTGCATCTTCGCTTTGGCCTTCTTCAGTATCCCTGCGAAAAGCGGGGACAGCACGATCATCAGGACCGCCTGTATCGAGGATGCAATGATATCCTCTATCATAGGAACCTCACCGCCACAAGCAGTACCACGAGCACGATCAGAATGTAGCCCATGTATGATTGGATGTTACCGTTCTGTATCCTGCCGACGTTCTTGGACCCGCGTTCGACCCCGCGCCCCAACGGTCCGTAGAGGCGTTCTACGAAGGGCTCGGCGAATCTCATCGTGAATTTCTTCCGGTCCTTACCGGAACCGTCGTCCACGATCTCGACCACATCCCCGTATACCGGATGGAACACTTTGACCAGCGGCTGCGAGAATCCGATGGATGAATACTGCATATCCTCCTCCAGGTCCGTACCGCAGTCCCAGGTGGTCGTTCTTTTAGAGTGTTTCCTGAACAGTCTGTTCAAGGCGTACACCGCGAAAACTATGACCAACAGGATACCTCCCATCATCGGAAGGTCCAAAGTACCGGCAAGATGATTCCTGTAAACATCGTCCGGATTGAACAGCGTGATGTCGTTCACCCCGTTCGCCAGCACGTCCATCAGAGGAACGGCGAACAATCCCATTATGAAACACAGTAATGCAAGGACCAGCAACGGTGCGAAACTGGCCGCACCGATCTTCTTCGGTTTGGCGACAGCTGCGGATCTGGGTCTTCCGAGGAACATGAAACCGTACAGTCTTGCATATGATACGGCGGCCATCATACCGCTGATACCCAATACCGCAACCCCCAGAGGCAGTAGTATCTGGGTCGTGCGTATGACCTCTCCGCCCATCATCGACTGGATCATAAGCCATTCGCTGGTGAACCCGTTGAACGGCGGGACCGCCGCCATCGACAGCACGGCGGCAAGGGCCACCATGGAGAATGCGGGCAGAGCGACCGCGAGACCGCCCATGCGTTCCATGGTCGTCTCTCCGGTACAGTCCTCCACCGTTCCCAGGGACATCATCATCAGTGATTTGAAAACGGAATGGTTCATTGTGTGAAGAAGCCCGGCGACGAGGACCATCGTAACAAGACCGGTCGCTCCTTCGTCTGCGAATATCATTCCCAGAGAGAAACACAGCAGAACCAATGCCATGTTCTCCATACTTGAATATGCCAGTATCTTTTTCGGGTCCGTCTGGACCAGGGATTCCAGGGCGCTCCATACTGCGGTGATCGCCGCAAGGGCCATCAGAAGAACGGCGATCCCGTACATTTCGCCGGTGATCCCGACGTATCCGAAAACACTTTTGAAAAGGATCAGTATCGCAACATTCGACGATACCGTCGTAAGTAATGTCACGGTGTGGGTGGGTGCTTCGGAATACATGTCCGGCATCCACGCATGGAACGGGATGAGACCGAGTTTCGTACCGAACCCGATGAACAGAAGAATGATGACCACACAGGAAACACCTAGACCCATGGACGTGTTCAGCTGGGACCATGAAGACAGTTCGTACGTACCTGCGAATGCGGCCATGATGACGAACGCGGAGACTATCATGAGGCCTCCGAGATGCGTTGTGACGAAAAACTTCCATCTGGGTCCTTCTCCTTTTCCGCTGTATGCCATCAGGAATGTCACAAGCGTTACCGATTCCCATGACAGAAGCAGAAGGAATACCGTGTCCGCGGACATTGCAAAAACACACGAAATATAGAGAAGACAGGCCATCGCATAGTATTTCGGATACTTCGGTGCGGAAGCGGATCTTATGAGGTGGATCAGCACCATCAGGAAGACCAGCGATGAAAGGGATATCATTACTGAGGACAGACCGCCGATGACGATGGAATAATCCCCCCATGCGGAAGGTATGGGAAATGTGTACGATATCTCTCCGTAGTACTTGAAAAGCGGATATGCCAGTATACCGACGGCGCATGATATTCCGCAAAGCAGGGTGGATACATATCGGCCCCATTTGGCGGACGGTATGATACCTATCAGAGCGCCTGTGACGGCAGGAAGAAGCATCGCGGCGACAAACAACTCATCATATACCAAAAATACCAGATGTCCTTTGCAGTTCCGACATGTTCGTAGCAACGCCCCGCAATATTATTAGATGGCCCACTTTCAATTAATTATTTAAAGACTATGCGATAAATCTCATCCGCCGAGGAATGTTGCGAAGAAAGTAAGTCCGAGCGCGATAACTGATATCGATATCCCCGTCATCACTTTTTTCGAAAAACTGTTGAGTGGCTCCAACATGAAGCCTGTGAAGAACAGACACAGCCCTGCTACAAGCGATGCTGCTGCGAGCGCCCCGTGGGAATCGTTTATCAGCACCAGACAAAGAATGAGCGGGATGGTTGTTAGCATCGTTATCACGAAACAGGTTATTGCGCTGAGAAGCATGTTCATCCTGTCGAGTCTCATTTCCTCCTGTGTGCCGACATCACTGTCCATGATCAGCTCGACCGCTCTTTCCTTATCCTTCTCGGACAGAGCATCGAAGACCGTTCCTCCGAGCGCATCATAGATCTGATCATGATGTTCCTCCATACTGCAGCAGGTGTCCCCTCCGAGGATCTCGGCATATCTTCTCTGCGCGGTCACGTCCATCCTGTAGAAGATGTACATATCCACCACGCCCCATACGAAATTCATTCCCACGATCAGGGTGACGATATCCCACGGCGAAGAATATGAGATGATGCCGACCTGAGCCGATGAGATAAAGATCAGCGCCATCACGAAACCGTATAACGTCTCCTGAACGGCCAGCTCGGGTCCGGTGTACCCTATGAACGTCTTTATGAATCCGGGAGGGTGCACTACCATGATATCGCCGATATATTGTAAGAATAATAAGACTTGCCGATTCTGATGATTGTTTCCGACAGTATTAAGAATGAAAAGTAAATGGTTTTATGTCTGATCAGAATTCGCAGTTATCGCATTTGTCGGGCAGTTCGGTACTGAGAAGTTTTCCTTTGGGATCGATATTCCTGCGGATCTTCTCCAATACAGCGATGATCGCATCTATCTCTTCCTGGGATATTCCTTTGGTATATGTGTCGAACGCATCGTTCATACTCTTTTTGAGAGCCTGGGCGATGTCCTGACCTTTCTCTGTTAGGAATATGTTGTACTTCCGGCTCGTATCGCTGACCCTGTCATCGGTCACCAGCCCCGCCTCTCTGAGGAACACCACCGCCCTGGTGGTATTGGCCTTGTCGAGATTGAGCTTTTCCGAGATGCCTTTCAATGTATCGGGTCCGTGACTCAGCGCCATGATGTACCCTGCGTGCATCTTGGTCAGGCCGTACTCGCCGAGTACGGCCTGATGTCTGCTCATGAGGTCCTTGTGTACGGTCCTCATGATCGGTGCGATCGCAGCCTTCCATGCATCTGCCGTTATCTGCGAACTTCCTGTCATGTATCGATCCTCATTCCGATTCTGCGATCTCCGCTGCGACTGCCGCATCCTCGATGAGACTGTCCGGAAGCTGAAGCTCTTCGGCATCCGATGGTTTGCCTTTCATGAAGAACCCTGTGATCAGCACGATCAGCACCACAACAGAACCGATCAGGAATGCAAAGGTAACGCTGTTACCGTATGCCTGTTTGATCAGTTCTGCGAATGCATCGAACGGCGGAATCCCGATGTAGTTCATGACACCGGTCGAGTGGTCGGGCAGTATATCGTATATGTTCGACGGCAGTTTCTCTATCAGTTCGCTTGCGATCTTACCGTTTATGATGGTCGTGAACACTCCCACCGCCACAGTACTTCCGATCGAACGGAACAGATTGACCGACGACGTGGTCATTCCCATCTCTCCGAGCTTGGATGCGTTCTGCGCTGCGATCATGATCGTCGACATCAGACATCCCAATCCCGCACCTACGATGAATAAGTACGCGACTGCGTGCATCTGGTCGGCATCCTGGCCCGGACCGATACCGAGCGTGCTGAGCAGGATCATACCTGCCGCGGCTATTATCGGACCCACCATGAGCCACGGGCGGTATCCTGTCCTCTTGACGGTGAAACCGCTTATCATGGATGTTATCATCATACCTGCGACCAAAGGCAGCAGGATAACACCTGAGTTGGTTGCCGATATACCCATGACGGACTGCATGAACACGGGCATGTAGGTCATTACGCCCATCATCGCCACTCCCATTACGAACATGGTTATGCAGCAGTAGATGAACATCTTGTTCTTGAACAGACTCGGTTTAAGAACAGGTTCGGAGTGCTTGAACTCCAGTTTGATGAAGATCGCGAGCAAAACCGCCGCGACAGCGATCATCAACAGTGAATCGAGACTGACCCAATCGAATTTGACACCTACCCATGTGAAGAACAGCAGGAGTACCAGTATGAACGCGGATAATGCCGCCATTCCGAAGTAATCCACTTTGACCTTGTCCTGGATATCAGGCGTCGGGAACTTCTTGAGTGCGAATATGATAGCGAGTACACCTATGGGGACGTTCACGAAGAACACCCAGTGCCAGCTGATATTGTCTGTTATGAATCCGCCTACGAAGGGCCCCAATGCCATCGCGACTGCGAACAATGCACCGAGCATACCCTGCATCTTACCTCTCTCTGACGGAGCGTAAAGATCCGCAACGGTTGCGGTCGCCACGGGTATGAGTGTTCCGCCACCGATACCCTGTATTGCACGGAATGCGATCAACTGTTCCATGTTCTGGCTCAATCCTGATAAGATAGAACCGGCAAGGAACACGATTAGACCGAACATGAAGATCGGTTTTCTTCCGTATTGGTCGGATAATTTACCGGCCAGAGGGATCATTATCGTCTCACAAAGCATAAATCCGGTGAAAACCCAGCTGTAGAGATCGTATCCCCCGAAATCCTCTAGTATTGCTCTTATGGCGGTGGACATGACCGTACCATCGAGACATGCCATGAGCATTCCCAACGAAAGTGCGATCATGATCGACACCCTGGTCCCTTTGTTTATGTTGGACCAGTGAAGGTTTGAAGTATTTGCCATTAAATCATCCTATCTGCTTGCGCAGATGTGTAACCCGCCTCAAGATGATTTATGTATATAAATATGTTGATTTATCAACTAAAAAGCCATTCAGATGAGTATCTTTACTGAATGATGTCTCCATCTTTTCAGAGCGGGCAACTGCTTTTCCGACTTTGTACGTGCGCCCGTCTGGGACATCTCGTGTAATGTGGAAGGAACGCACCTTCCGATCATCTGTTCCATGGTCAGTTCGTTTATGGATGAACCGTCTCTGAAGCAGTAATGGCAGTGTCGGGGTCGGGACCGCCGTTGCAGTGTTCAGTGCCGGAAAGCGGCATTGAACAGCTTTGACGGATCCCCATTTCACCCCTGTTACTGCGCCTGTTTTAAACGGTTTGTTCCTTCCATCTCTTCAGAGTCGGAAGTACCGCCGTCAGTTCAATACAAGCAGCATCCTTTGACATCCCCCGCATATGCGGGACTGTCATCTTGATCATATGCTTCATGGTACCGTCGCTGGTGAACTTACCGTCGTTGTAACAGTGGCGGCAATAATACTGATTGAAACTGCCGTCGACATTGATCCCGTGATTATCTGTGCCCGGTATAGGCATAGAACAACTTTGACATATATCCATATTTTTTCCTCCGACATATTACATCGGGACCATCTTATAAGTCACTATGTAATCCTGATGACTTTGTATCTAGCGTGGATTCGTCACCTCGCTGAATTATTTTTGAATTTAGCCCCAAGACTTAAAACTGTTTACTTTTTAACTTTGGCCCAAAAAGTACAGCCCCGATAAAACCTAATATCAAGACCATCAGAAGTGATATTGCTTCAGGCCATTGCCCAAATATGACGATCACCGAGAAGATCACTATTATAGCCAATGTTGATATTACTATTTCTAGGGCTCTTTTTAAAGTCATCCGGTTTCCTCTTCATATGGGAAGTGCACAGTATCCAGTTACTGCACCGATTACAACAAGTGATCCCACTGCGGCAAGTCCAATTGGATTTGATATCGCAGCTGCAATTGTCACCGCGGCAACTCCTGTGATTAGCGCTCCGGCTACAGGTATAATCACAGCAGATATCGCACCGAACCAGCCCTGCCCATCATATTCCATTTCCTTTGCTGACAGATCAACATACTTTGCCGGCATTCTGATCTCATTTCCATATGCGTTTGCAAATGACATTTTTTGTACTTTCCCTTTATTCCTAAGATTTAATAGATATCTATGACTGAACATATAAATGTGTGTTGATACACATAAATGTGAAGAGATCTCCGCACATTGAACAGCGTGATTCGTCGTATTGCGTTGCAAGCATATGCATGCGTTACGGACGCGAACTGACGATAGTGAAGCTACACGAATTTCTTGGCAGATCTTCCGTGGCCTACGTACTCACGGAATAATTGAAATCGTATGCAGTAAAGACCGATGACGGTATGATGGATTATGAGGTCTCGAAGAAATTGACGGATCTGGACGTCAAGCTTGGATTCCTTACATCCCTATTTACGGAGTTGAGGCCGAAAATAAACAGAATGAAAATAAAGAGCGTACTTTTCTGCGGAATCGTGAAAAAAGCGATCCGCGCCCCCTGTTATGGAGATGGTTGACGGGACAGAGAAAAGTCACGCTCCGCGTTGGAAAGAACATTACGACAAGAGAAGCGTTAATCAGCGCATATTATTGTGGAGTAAAAAACCGCACGAAGTCAATCGTGCGTAAAATTTAATAAGTCTTGGAGACGCCGTGTTTTTTTGAGTACCTGACCCCAATCACTATTCCCGTAAATGTCGCAATTATTATGTACAATGCGACGACAATGCCGAACCCATTGACGTATCCGATGATAAATCCTAAGGCGCCAACAAGGAAAACGTATAATGAAAGGGCTACTTTGGACATGACAGCCTCAGTCGAGTGCAATAAGCACACAGCCCACTGCAATTGCGCCTAATGCTATCCACCCTACAGATCCTATTCCTACGAGTACTGCGGCGACAGTGGTCACGCCACCACTAACGGCTATTGCTCCGGCAATGCCTGCAACTACGGAACCGATGGATGATAGTGCTGTACCTATTCCAGAAAGCCACCCGCCCCCATCGTATTCCATTTCCTCTGCCGACAGATCAACATACCTCGCAGGCATTCTGATCTCATTTCCATATGCGTTTGCAAATGACATTTTCTGTACTTTCCCATTATTCCTAAGATTAAATAGATATCAATGACTGACATATAAATGTGTGTTGATATACATAAATGTGAAGAGATATCCGCACATCGAACAGCGTGATTCGTCGTATTGCGTTGCAAGCATATGCATGCGTTACGGTCGCGAACTGACGATAGTGAAGCTGTGCGAATTATGGGTACGAATATTGCTGGCACTACAGTCAAAGGTATCGTCGAAGCCCTTCCCAAATTAGGATTCGAAGCACAGACAACCCACATTGATAAAAACACTTTTTCAAACCATCTAGCAAGTAAATTTATGGGCCAGCCCACCTTAATAACCACCAATTGCCCTCATAGCTGAAAAAATGAGAGATTAAATAATAGCGACCATTAGCGGGATGCATATTGCAGAAAGAGTTTTTTTCCCGATTGCAACATTTCAGTTAGATCGCTATTTTTACACCGATAAATAGTTTAGGCCACTGTACATATAATGGCTGATTAATTTGAACGGGAGATGATAAAATCGATGATTTAATCAATCTTTTGACTTTTTTTTCTCTGTCCTTTTTGTGATTATAATCATAGATGCAACCGAAACCAATGCAGTGATTCCACCCATAACTAATCCTAGAATAAAGAAAAGAAATTCTTCCATCAACAGCCCTCAAAGGAGATTATTAACAAATTCATACGTTGCATAACTAACTGATCCTAGGCCTCCCCCGATCAAACCGCCTGCTGCGATATATACGGGTACAGCTACGCCCCCAGTACCTACTGCCAAGACCACAATTCCTGCTGCTATGACTCCGGTAACAACACAGGACACTACTGAAGCTACAAGGCCCTTAAGGCTCCAGCCACCTTCGTATTCCATTTCCTCTGCTGACAGATCAACATACCTTGCAGGCATTCTGATCTCATTTCCATATGCGTTTGCAAATGACATTTTTTGTACTCTCCCCCTATTCCTAAGGTTGAGTATATATCGATACCGACATATATATATATATCTGAACATACAAGGTTCGTGAAGAGATATCCGCATATCGAACAGCATGATTCGTCGGATTGCGGTGCCGCATGCGTTGCAAGCATATGTATGCATTACGGACATGAGCTCACCATCGTAAAACTGCGCGAACTTCTCGGTACAGATATTACTGGCACTACGGTAAAGGGAATCGTCGAAGCCCTTCCCAAATTAGGATTCGAAGCAAAAGCGGTCCGCGTCGATAAGGATGCCTTCCTCACTGGTTTCACAACCCCCGCGATCGCCAGATTGGTAAAGAAGGACGGAACTACACATTTCGTTGTCATCTACAAGGTGAACGGCAAAAAAGAAACCCTTGTTTACATGGATCCCGCAGAAAGCAAGATACAGAAAAAGAAGGTATCTGAATTCTTCGAGGATTTCGAGGGGATCCTTATCCTGATGCTCCCGAATGATAATTTCACTCTGAGCAAAGACGGAAACATGAACGTATTCTCAAGTTTCATATCTCTGATCAAACCGCATTGGAAAATGTTCGCTGTGGCAATTGCCGTATCCGTGATACTGACGGTATTCGGCGTCGTGATGTCGATGTTCAACCGGATACTCATTGACGAGATAATCCCGTACAATCTTGACAAACAACTTACGATGTTCGCTGTTGTCCTGGTTCTGGTAGTACTGACACAGACGGTACTCGGTGCTCTGAGGCAACATGTTGTCCTGTACATATCCCAGAAAATAGACATACCGCTGGTATTGGGATACTTCGGCCATGTGTTCCGTCTGCCGATGAACTTCTTTGCATCCAGAAAGACCGGGGACATCGTCACAAGATTCCAGGATGCGGGAGTGGTGAAAAGCGTTCTCACCAACACCGCACTTACAGTCATGATCGACGTCGCCATGATCTCGATCGTCAGCGTCGTTCTGTATTCCATGAACGTCCGGCTGTTCGCGATAGTGGTTGCATTGGCGATAGTAAGCGCCGTTCTTATATTCCTGTTCAGAAGACCTTACAGAAAACTCAACAAGAGATCGATGGAGCAGGGCGCAAGACTGAACTCCCAGATTATTGAAAGTCTCAACGGGATCGAAACCGTAAAAACAAATTCTTCGGAAGAGCGCGTGATGGAGAAAATAGAGACCGAATACATCAAAGCACTGAAGATAGCATTCGAAGGCGGCGTGCTGTCCAACATTCAGACATCGGCATCCTCTTTCGTCGGAGGACTCGGGAACATAGGACTGCTTGTGATCGGCGGATTCATGGTCATATCCGGCTCGACCACGCTCGGTACGCTGGTGGCATTCATGTCGTTGGCAGGATTCTTCATCGACCCGATAAACCGTTTGGTAGGATTACAGCTGAGCATTCAGGAAGCGAACATATCATTGAGGCGCTTAGCGGAGATATACGATGTCGATGAGGAAGAAGACACCGAGAAAGGCAAGGACGTCTCGATCATATCGAACGGTATTCAGGATGTCGACATCGAGAACATTTCATTCAGATACGGTTCGAGACCGCTCACTCTAAAGAACGTGTCGATAAAAATACCGCAAGGAAACAAAGTAGCGATCGTCGGCAGGTCCGGCAGCGGTAAGACTACTCTGTCGAAGATACTTCTCAAATTCTACACGCCGGAAGAAGGCAGCGTGCTTCTGAACGGCATCAACATCAAAGACATCGATGCATTCGCACTGAGAACGGAGATCGGCTGTGTCCCCCAGAACGTGGAGTTGTTCAGCGGTTCCGTGAGCGATAACATAGTGATCGGAAACCCCGATGCGACTCCGAGCGATGTGGATCTCGCAGGAAGACGCGCAGGATGTGATGAATTCGTAAGAAAACTTCCCGCAGGTTACAACACATTCCTTGACGAGGACGGCGGAGGACTTTCCGGAGGAGAGAAACAACGCATCGCGCTTGCAAGGGCTCTGATAAAACAACCGAGTTTCATCATCCTGGACGAAGCGACATCCAACATGGATTTCATTACAGAACAATTGGTCTACGATACGATATTCAACAAACTGAAAGACACGACCATAATGATAATCGCCCACCGCCTCAGCACCATACGCAGATGCGATACTATCTATGTCATGGACAACGGAAAAATAGTCGAATCAGGAACACACGACGAACTGTTATCGAAAGCCGGAGCGTACGCGGAGATGTGGAACAGTCAAGTTGGCCCGGTTCCCGGATATCCCGCAACGGATGCCGCGAAGTCGGAAAGACATACCGAAAAAGAAGAGAAGAACAGCGAGGATGATGAAATTGAGTACGGGTAAACAGATAGAGATTGTCGAAAACAAGGTGCTGAAGCTTAAGAACGTCCTCTCCAGGGATCTGTCCTCTCAGGACAGCGGAGAAATACAGAAAGTATTCGTCATGTTCGATTCCTACACAAAATCCAAGAACCTCACTCCGTACGGCCCGATGATAATACATTCCAGATCACATGTGGAACACGGAACCCTCAGTAATAAAAGCAGGTTATTGGCCCAATTGAGAGAAATTCCGGAAAAGACAGATCCACCGTATGCTTTCGATGAACTGGTAAGAATAGAAAATTGCCTTCTCGCAAGATACCGCGGGGATCCGCGTTTAATCCAGATGGCTCACGGCAAACTTCAGGTGTACGCTTTCGAAAACGGAATAACTCTGAAAAACGAGACATACACCGTCTTCATAGAACAGACAGAGAACGA
This sequence comes from Candidatus Methanoplasma sp., assembly GCA_031261625.1. The sequence goes on along the minus strand of JAISJG010000002.1, from coordinate 25,803 downwards.
ACTTATTGCAGACGTGTTCGCGGAGACGGTCCCTTGAGCAAATTCGGCGAATATGATCTCAAACGGCTGAGCGACAGCCGTCTGCTGTACATGCGGAATCCTCCGAAGTTCGCATACATATTCACCGCAATAGTCATTGTGATCCTGATCGGAGTGATATTCTGGAGCGCTACCGCGATCCATTCCGAGAATATCCAAACCAATGGCATTATCATCACGGAGGACCGTCACGCGGTCGTATCCGAAGTAACAGGGACTGTGTCCGCATTATATTTTTCCGAAGGCGAAGCCGTATCGTCGGATTCAATCATACTGAAATTCGATACCGCCGACATAGATATCGAACTGTCCAAACTAAGCAAGCAGAAGGACACTCTTTCCGAGCGCATAAAGAATATCGATCTGTTCCTGGAGAAGATCGGTTCTTCACTGTCTCCGAGACAGCCGTTCGTCAATTCCGGAGACCAGGCCGAATTCTACGTCATGTTCCAGCAGTACATTCTCGACCGGAGCGTATACGGATCATCCACCGAAGGACTGGACAACGTGAAGTTCCAGGCCCAGGCCGTACTCATAAAGGACAAGAACACTTCTTCATCGACTCTTGATGCTACGGAAAGCGAGATCACAAGATACATCGCGGCACTTTCAAGATATGAAATAAAAGCTCTGGGCTCGGGAACACTTCATTTCGATGGTGTGATCACATCCGGCATGGTGATCCAAGCGGGAACGCAGATAGGCAGCGTAAGCGGCCAGGATAACAGAAAGATCATCGAAGCCTATATCACGTCCGCGGACAGATCGAAACTTGACATCGGACAGGAATGCCGTTTCACCGTCGACGGCCTCGCACAGACCGAGTACGGTTCATCCGAAGGAACGATCAAAAGCATCTCCAGTGACGCAGTCATCCAGAACGGTTCGGTCTTCTTCCGTATTGTCATAGAATTCGATTCCGATCATATGACGGATTCGAAAGGAAATAATGTTCCTCTTATCAACGGAATGACCGTCCGCACTTGGGTGACGTACGAGAAGATTACGTATCTCAAATACTGGATGGAACAGATAGGCCTCGGCGATTATTTCTGAATGAATGCCGGCCTGGTCCAGCGTCCGGAGAATCATCGTAACATACAATCACGACGAGTGGAAAGTTTACATCAGCAACGCCGTTATCAGGGATAACGCCAGCACTGCAACGTTTATCAGAACAATACTGATGTTCAATGCACTGTGAGCATACTTTATGGCCTCATCACTACCTTTTGAATCCGCTTTATTCTGGATTCTGTACGCATAGAAATGTGTAACCACCGCCACATGAATATGGATATCCCTGCAGTGAAAACCAGCGCGTACATATCAGAACGAGAATCGAGTACCGAATACAGATACATCGCATAGATGAAAGTCAACACGGACACAACACCGATCAGTATTATGGAAACTATGCGCTGTCTTTCTGCTGAATTGTTTTCGAATCGAGGAGAGTATAACAGACTGATACTCAACGCGCCCCCGATTCGATTATTTCCTCGGTCATAAGTATATGAGTGGGCCCGCCCGGATTTGAACCGGAGTCAATAGCACCCCAAGCTACAAGGATACCAAGCTACCCCACGGGCCCATTTGTTAATCGGTTTGGTAATTGGTTTGGATTAAAGGGTTTCAGCCGAGAGGCGCTATCTCGCCGATGAGGTCTGCGTGGGAAACGATCATCCTGCGGCAGCAGTACCTTTCGAATCCCAGCTCGTCGAGGACCTTTTTCGGGTCATCTCCAGTCGCCACACGCTTGGCGTACTCGGGGTAGGCGCTGCCCACCACTTTCCCGCATGTGAAACATCTCACCGGTATTATCATGATATCACCTTAACGATACGACTTCTGTTTCTTCGCTCTGGCACCGTGTCCGAGCGGGTTCTTCGGAAGTTTTCTTCTGTCATCGTTGACTATGAGCGTCCTGTCGTAGGCTCTGAAGAGGGCTTCGAGCTCCTCGTCCTTGTAGAAGTCCACAAGGCCTTTGGCGATGGCTGTCCTGGCGGCCGCGGCCTGTCCCATGACTCCTCCGCCGTTGACCAGAACGGCTATATCGACCTTCGATGCCTTCTCGGGCACGAGTCCGAGTGGTTCCTCGATCTTGAGCTTGGCGAGTTCGGGGCTGTATATGTCAAGGGGGATCTTGTTGATCGTGACCTTACCGGTTCCTTCCCTGACGACCGCCCTTGCGATCGCGGACTTCCTCTTTCCACTTGTGTTTACTATGTCCATGAGATCATCTCACGTTGGATCCCAGGAATTTTGAAACGGCTCCCAGGGTGGTGTATTTACCGGTAATCTCTCTTACTGCGTCCGCGGGCCTGACTTTCTCGGCATCCTCGAACTGCTGCGGTGTTCCGACGAAGACATGGAGTCTCCTGTAAGCGTCCCTTCCCGTGGAAGACTGCCAGGGGATCATTCCTCTGACGCATCTCTTGAAGAGGAGATCCGCCCTGCGGGGGTAGAAGGGTCCCTTTCTCTTGGTCGCGTCTCCGCGGTCTACCTTTGCTTTGAAGTCCGCAAAGATGACATCCTTCTGGCCTGTGATTATAATGGACTCCGAGTTGAGCACAATGACCTCTTCTCCGCTCAGTATGAGCTCTGCCACGGCGCTTGCGAGCCTTCCGTGCACGAGGTTCCTTCCGTCAATAACTGTAACCATTCAAATCACCTCAGTATCCTGACGTTCGAGCCCTTGGGATTCGATTCCACGAGCTCTGCGATCGTAATTGTCTTTCCGCCCGCTGCAACGATTCCTGCTGCTGCGGCATCCGAAAAGCTGTATGCTGCGACTGTCAATTTCTTGCTGACGCTGCCTGCTGCGAGGACTTTTCCGGGGACGACTATCGTCTCCCCGTCCTTTGCATATCTCTCGAGTTTGCTAAGGTTCGCTTCGGCCCAGTTCCTTCTTGGTTTCTCAAGCCTAAGCGCGATGTCTCGCCAGATGGCAGCCCCGTTTTCCCTCGTTTTTGCCTTAAGATCATCGATCAAGGCAACAAGCGCGGGGTTTGTTTTGAAGCTTTCACTCATTTTCTGACTCTCCCGACATTGGGTAACGCTCGTAAGATGAAGTTGTTTATAAAACTATCTTGCAGACGCGTCAATGTTCGCATCCGTCTGATTCCTTTTTTCTATTTAATTATAACAATGCAGAAAAAACCTATAGGTTACACTAGGGACGCCGTCCGTCGTCCGACTCATGCGCTTGTTGACCGCTACGGACGGCGTGCGATAGTATGCCCACTTCCCTTTACCCAACCTGCATCATTATGTGCAACGGAATGTGAGGATTTAAAGCTAATTCCCGCGGCCGCTCGCAATTAAGTTTAATAGTAATCCGTTGCTTAGGGTTTTACTTGGTGACGTTATGATCAGATTCGGACCTGCCGGAATACCCCTTTCATGTAAAGGTCGTACACTTAAAGACGGTATAGAAGACGTTCACAACCTGAGCCTGACCGCGCTGGAGATACAGATGGTCAGAGCCGGAGCGTTCGTCAGATACCCGAGCGAAGAAGAGGTCGGGGCCGGCATAAAGGACATAGTCGATGATTTCGTGGTCGAGATCATCAGGGACGGGGAATCCATAGTCGATCCCGAAGAACCTATCGAAGAAGAGGACGAACTCATCTACATGCCGTCCGGTGTCACCGATTATTTCGGAGAGCTCTACGAAGTGGGCGATATGGCCAAGAGACTGGACGTCAACGTCTCCCTTCACACTCCTTACTATATGGACCTCGGCTCGAACAACGATCTTACCGATTCCTGCATGAACAGCATCAGGCACGCCGGCCTCATCGTCAACGCCTTGAAGGGCGACATTGTCGTTACAAGCTTAGGACTTTACACCGGAAGACTTTTCGAAGAAGAGATAGACGACAACATACTGAACAATGTGATCGCACTGGCGGACTGGTGGAAAGACACAGGTCTCAAACCAAGACTGGGTATCGAGATAACCGGGAACCAGTCGGTGTTCGGATCGCTGGAACAGATACTGAACCTCTGTGATGAGGTAGAAGGTATCGTGCCTGTCGTCAATTTCCCGCACTTCCACTCACGCACGGACGGTGGACTCGTCGATTCCAGTGATTTCCTGGAACTTCTGGAACAGGTAGAACCGTACTGCAAAGGCAGCATCCACACATCGTTCGCGGGTGTGGAGTACAACGACGGCAACGAGAAGAGGCTCACACCCATAAAGAAGGGCGACCTCAAATTCGAACCGCTGGCTGAGGCGCTCTGCGACCTCAAGCCCGAAGCGACGATAATCTCCAGCTCCCCGCTTCTGGAACATGACGCGATGTACATGAGGATCATCAACGAGAGGGTTCTCAGCAGAAGGGTCGCGAAGGCACTGAAAGAGAAGAGAAAATCCGAACTCGCTGCTGCAGCGGCAGCAGCGACGGAAGAGGAATCATCTTGAAAGAGACAATGGATTATCTCAAGGAGAGCTGCAAAAAAGCAGTGTACTCCATACCCCAGAAGGACTGGGACAACCTTATAGAATTGATAATGTCCAAGGACAGGATCTTCATTCACGGTTCCGGAAGGTCCGGGCTCATAGGACAGCTTTTCGCCGTCCGTTTGGTGCAGATGGGACTGCATGTCTACTTCGTAGGAGACATGACCACGCCGATCATCGGCAAGAACGATCTCACCATACTGATATCCAACACTGGGAACACGATATCCGTCTTCACCACAGCGGAGATCTCCAGGCGCATCGGATCGCATGTGGTCGCAGTGACGGCCACTCCGAAAAGCAAACTCGCCAATGTCTCCGATACCGTCATCCTTATCCGTTCGGAAAAGGACGAACTCACCTCGAAGCTTGCACCGTTGGGAACGATCTTCGAGGATACTGTATTGTTCTTCTTCGATTGTATAGTCCCCGAACTTATGAAAAGAATGGGCATAAGCGAGAAGGATATGCGCAATAATCATGCCATTTGGGTATGATCATTCCGATTCCATCAGTATCATCGCCACGTTACCGGGGACGTGATCGTGGCAATCGAACACCATTATTATCTTCTGATCCGGATCTATCACCAAAGCGAATCCCGTATCGTTGCCGAATATACCTTCGTGCGTTTTGATGTCGATCTCCGAAAGATAACATCCGAATCCCGGATGCGAGTGGTACCATCCGACTATATCGTTCCCGCCACGCGCATCTATGGACTCGAAAAGACTTTCCATGGAACCCGTATCGAACCTGACACTGACCTCATCCGCTTCTAGATCACCTGTCGCGATATCCGTTACCACGGCATATTCGCCTTCATCGTCTTTGAAAACCGTGCCCATCATGAACCCCATGATCTCTTTCCTAACTTCCGCACCGCGGTCCGCGTGTTCGATCATACTGTTTAGAGCGCCCTCGGAAACGAATAATCCGGATCCCTTCACGGATCTGGGACGGAATTCTGTTTCTTTGACTTCGGATGAAAGGACCTTAGGCATTGCGTCCACCGTAGTTGACCTTGGCCTCGAATTTGGGGCGGTTGCTGCTGTACCATTTAGCTGCTTCCATACATGAATCGGTCCCGTACGGATTATTGGGATTGGGATCCGATATAAGTTGTTCCACACCTTTCACGAATGACAGCAGGGACGAACCGAACGACCAGTTGTCCAATGTTTTGACGCAGACATATCCTCCGTCCTCCGGCATCATTATGTTGGGATGGAATATCGGTGTGAGCCATTTCGCCCTCGGCCTCTCGTACGGGTACTCCAATGATATTATCAAGGCGAAAATATGCTTCGTCCCCGTCTCGTTCCTGGATATCTTCGCAGGTGTGTTACCGAGGCCTATCTGCAATTCTATCGGGAATTCCGCATCGGCTGGAATCGAAGGTATGCCCAAGTGCAGATAATCGTTGAGATCTTTGATCTCGTTGTTCAATCTCCTGATAAGTACGGGGCGTACAAGACCCATTTTATTTTCCGCCTTCCGGGTCGGGTATCATCTCGATGATATCGTCATCGTTGAGATTCAGCTCCTCGATGATCTGGCTTTTGTTCAGAAGCCTGGAACCTTTCCTGAGAACATATGCTCCGGCATCCTTCCCCCAATATTCCGCTGCTGTGTCTATGATGTCCTCAACGGACTCGTAAGACTCCAACTCCATCCTGATGGATGAATTGTTAAGCGTGTTCACGACTGTTATCTTGACCGTCATTCTGATTATCTCCCCGCATGATTCGGACAGTTCGGGTCCACGGACAATTCCAAGGTCTCCGAAGTCCCGTTCTCTCCGTTGTAATATGTTACGTTACGGATGCACAAGTCACTCCTACCAGATAATATTTTCATAGCTTCCCTTACCTGAAACGCCGCTACGACCGAGGTGGTGGTTATCTCGGACGCCGCTTTAGGAACGAATACGGTACCGCCTCCGGTGCACGAGAACCTTGTATCCAAAACGCTCATGTGGCTTTTGTTCATCGTGCATTCGAGGCACGGTCCTCCCGGAAGGACAACGTGCACTTTACCCCTGAACCCGTCCGTCGCCCCGTCTATGTACGGAACGTTGTAATAGACCGCATGGGAATTTAGATGGAGTCTCGCCGAGATATTATCCATACAACCTAGAATAACATCGTAATCCCAGTCCTTGATATCCTGGACCTTCGATGTGACCGGCGTGATCTTCGTCCCAGGATAGAGTTCCGATGCCCTTTCAGCAACAATGTCCGATTTACCGCGTCCGTCATCTCCGTCCCTGAAGAATACGCATCTGCTCAGATTGGATATCGCCACCGTGTCCATGTCCACTACTGTGATATCACCGAACCCGGCGAGGACCATGTTCTTCACAGCCTCGTTGCCTAATGCTCCGGCACCTGCGACCAGACATCTCGAACCGCGCAGGCGCTCGACATCCAGCCAATCTATCCTCCTCATCCGGTCGAAACGATCCCTGTCGTACTCCCTGACCCTCACGATACCGCATAGAATACCCGATATAAAACAAAAACAATATTATCTGATGCTTTCCATCCCCGTTCAATGCCTGCCAATCTTCCGGAACACGATCACTGCCGGTTCTGCGGCGATCCGGTGCCGTTCGACATGTTGTATTGCAAAATGGAATGCTATCATGCATATCAGGCCCAACTGAAGCAGGAAAGGAACAAGAACATCCTTTTCGTCGTATTGTCCGTGGTAAGCGTCATCGTCATAGGTGCGGTCGGGGTCTTGCTGTAACGGGGATCCGGCCGAATAAGATTATAAATTCTCCATCCGATACACAATAAAGAGCTTTCCATGAACAAACCGAAACTCGCCGCCAGCCTGATCTATTGCTCAGCAGTGATAGTATTCATCATCTTTCTCGCCACCGCCTTCGCGCCGGTGGTCACGGGCGGACTCGAACTGAACGACAGTGATTTCACTTACGAAACCAGCGGACTCGACATAACCGTGAAAGGAAGTGTGGAACTGGAATCGGACCTTCCTTATGATATCACGAACGTGAAAGCAGGACTGTATCTCCGTGCCGGGGATGTGCACACCACTGTCTTCGATACCGGAAGCGTCAATGTATCGAAGGGCGGGAAAACCGTGATCCAATTGGATGGAAAAGTATCGGTCATCAACGCCCTGTTGTATTCCGCTTATTCATATTCGCCGGGAGATAACGATATCCGTATCCCCATGAATCTCAGCATACAGGCATACTATCCGCTGTCCCTCTTCGGTGCGGAGATCTCCGGAGATACCGATCTGGTTATATCGAACAGCGGAAGTGCGAAGATCACCGCTGCAACAGACAGTCATATCGCCGTCGAAGTGAGTTGGAATGACAGCGGTTCGATATCTGCGTTCACAGGGAAGGTGGACGGTACCGGGATCGATCTCAAACTGACCAAAACCTCGAACGTCCTCACATTCGACATCGATTCGACGGAGAAGATCGTAAAAGCTTTGGAAAAGGTCTTCAGCGAGAATGGTGAATTGAAATTCACTACCTCTGCAGGAAACATCACACTTAATGAACAGGAATCCCGTGGACTCATAGATGTCCTCAGACTGATACTGGAGGAAGCGTGAAATGAGGACCCTTAAAAGCGAGTTCGACCGGAGCACCGGCTCCAAGAAAAAAGCAGCCATATCCGCAATACTGAACATCTGCGTCTATGTCGTGCTGCCCCTGGTGGTCTATTTTATCATAGATTCAGTTAGTCAGAATTATGATGCGGACGACCAGTTCGTAACGATATTCGATATTCTGAAGGGCATTCTGATCCTGTATCTGATATTCGGGATACCTCTGATCATCCTTGCAACTTTCAAGGCGTTCTATCCGAAAGGCAGCCGTTCCAGGCTGGTACTGTATATAGCGATGATATTGTACTCGATTCTTTGGCTGTGGATCATCACATCCGGCGGGACCGTGACCGCTACGGTCGAACCGTTCGAATTCACCGCTGATATCACATGGTTCATCGTCATACTGTCTCTTCTCGGTCTTCTGAGGTGCATAATCCCGTACGGGGAATACAGAGGAGAGCGTGAAAAATATCTCTCCGAGCATCCCGAAGAGAAGGACGAAAGGCCGTTGGTCTACACCAGGCACTGATCAGTTCTCTAACGCCTTTCTGATCAGAGGCACATTATGTACCCTGATTATATCGGCACCGCTGTCCGCGGATATCCTGGAAGCCTCCGCGGTCGCTTCGTCTTTTTCCAGTCCGGGGAACCCGTAAGAAAGGAATCTTTTCCTGGACGGTCCGATGAGTACGGGATATTCCGCACCGAAGTACGAACTGTTGCGGATTATCTGTATATTCTGTTCCGGGGTCTTTCCGAAACCGACGCCTGGGTCAAGGATAATGTTCCTCCTGTCGACGCCCGCATCGACTGCCGTCTCTGCCATTCCGTAGAGAAAGTTGCGTATCGTCAGCAGGGCATCTCCTTCCATCAGATTATTTGCGAATTTGTCTACGGCCCCGTGCATATGCATTATCACGACAGGTACACTGGAAGACACTGCCAAAGCCATCATCTTCGGATCGGTGAGGCCGCATATGTCGTTGATGATACGGGCACCGGCATCGAGAGCTGCCTCCATGACCTCCGCTTTCATCGTATCAACGGAGATCGGAACATCCGTCGAGGATGCGATCTCCCTGATCACCGGGATTATCCTTTTCTTCTCTTCTTCCGCAGATATCGGTACCGATCCCGGACGGGTGGATTCCCCGCCGATGTCGATAATGTCTGCGCCTTGGTCTACAAGTTCGAAAGCGTGCCTTACGGCATCGTCTTTCAAGAAGAATCTTCCTCCGTCGGAGAAAGAATCCGGAGTTACGTTGAGCACACCCATTATGAACGGACTGCCGTTCACGGGTCTGTGCCAGTCCCTCCGGATCATGCTATCAGATGGTCGTCCACCAATTCGGTGAGGTCGACCACTTTGATCTTCCTGTCGCCTTTCGATGCATCGAGGTTGGTGACACAGAACGGACAAGTCGTTATGATCGTGTCCGCGAAAGCCGCTTCATCGAGCCTTGTGGATGCTATATCTCTGGCTTCCTCCGGGAATGCCGCCCTCACTCCTCCGCCGCCTCCGCAGCAGTGGCTGGTCGAACGGTTGAAGCTCATCTCCTTCAGCTCCGCTCCGGGGAATTTCTTTATGACCTCTCTCGGGGGTTCGTACACTCCGCAGTGTCTTCCCAAGTGGCACGGGTCGTGATATGTGATCTTTCCTTCCAACGGTGTGAGTTTGAGGTCCTGTTTCGCAAGGAACTCGGTTATATGAAGAACCTCGAAGGGAACATCCACGAATTTGGGATATTCCATTTTGAACATCCTGTAGCATCCGGCGCATGAGAGTACCAGTGTCTTGACGCCCAATGCCTTGATGGCATCGACGTTCCTCTTCATCAGTTTGACGACCTCTTCCTCATCTACCCCGACCCTCTGGAGAACGGATCCGCAGCACACCTCGTCGAGCGTTGTGAAATCGGTTCCCAGTTTCCTGAATATGGATATTGCGGCAGCGGATGTCTTCTTTGCACGGTATGTCGCCGTACATCCTGCGAAGTAACCTACTTCCGCTTTGTGGGGTTTCAATCCTATGGTGTCCACAGCCGGAATCTTCTCTCCGAACGGGTTGCCGTAGTTTTTCACGCTTTCCGCCATGGACCTGTGCTTCGGCAGCATGTGACCGTTCTTTACGAGATCCGCGCGGCACATCTCGATAATGTCCACTATATCGACTTTGGACGGACATCTTCTGACACAATCCGCACATGTTGTGCAGGTGTACATGTTCTCGATGACCGAATCGTCCGCCTGGATATCTCCGTTCAGCAATCCGTATGTGAGCACAATGCGTCCTCTCGACAGTGCGGAATCCCATCCTATCGATTTGAACGACGGGCAAACGCTCTTGCAGAACCCGCACATGGTACATGTGTTGAGTGCCTGCTTTACCTTCTCGATCTTATCTGCTTTGAATTCGCTCATTCATGCCACCCTGGGTATAGTGACGCTTCCGTCCATCAGCACGATGAATTTCGCGTCCGGTTTTAATCTTAGTGCTTCTTTGACGGCATCTGCGACCGACGGGAACGGTGTTATGTTCGCCGACCTTATTATCTCCGGGTCGAGGTCCGTGACCGCCCAGATGTCCGCCCATATGGATATCTCGGCCATCTTGGCCGCCTTATGATATCCGAGCTTGTACTCCGCTTTCAGGTTCTCGAGGACCTGTTTCGGATCTTTCGAAGTCGAAAGCTGGGTCAGGAATGTAGCGTGTCCTATTCCTTCCCTGCATTTTGAGACCATGACTATCTTCCCGCCTTCTTTCAGTGCCCATTTCCCGTTGTCCAACGCCTTCTGCGACTGGTACAGATCAACGTCCATAGGATACGGGGCCACCGATATCACCACGTCCGCTTTTTCCGGGATCGGGACGGAGAACACTTCGTTCGCCCATTCCACGGCCCTGTCGAACGCCGGATTAAGGCTGCCGGATGCCGCTTTGTAGATGTTCTGGTGTCTGTCCAAGACCATCTGTATGGAGAATATCTCCTTTCCTTTTACCACTTCGAGGGCATCCATCATATCCTCATGCACCGGGTTCCCCTTAAGTGCCAGGGACTGTGCCGCTTTGCTCATGGCGAGCTTGTGGTTCGCTTCGACCGTCCTGAACGATGCCACTCCGGGAAGGAATGATTTTCTTCCTCCGGTGTATCCTGCGAAATAGTGGGGTTCCACGCTTGTGATTATCACAAGACGGTCGGCCTCCACCGCGACTTTGTTGACCTCCATTGGGGTTCCGTTCTTGGAAGTACCGAGGTTGACGCACTCCGATGTCTTTGCGTCATGACAGATTATGCGGTCCTTCAGCTCTTCGTAATGCTGTCCGAATACGAAATCGTACTCTTCTTGGGTCATATCCCTGTGCGTACCTGTGGCGATGATGTACCTCGCTTTTCTCAGGTCCATCCTCTTTGAAAGTGCGTGAAGTACCTTTGCGGTCGGGGTCGGACGGGTACCGTCGTTGACTATGAACACGATATCTTTACCTCCGGCAAGGAAACTTTCCAGCGATTCGTACCCTATGGGATCGTCTATCGACCTGTTGATTACCTCGTCGGGATCACCGCATTGAACATCTTTGGGATAGAATGTCCCGATGTAGTTGCTGTCGGGAATATCGATCTTCTGAACGCCGTCCTTTCCGTATTTCACATCGACTATCATTTGTGACCGACCACTGATTGTCGCACTTGTATTAAGGATTTGGTCGTTACCCGTCTTCTCGTGTCCGCGCGTAACCGTATGTGTACGCGGAAAAGAGGGTTTAAGTAGAAATTTGAAAGATGTTTGGAAGTGGTTTGAATGGTGGAGGAAACGGTTTGGAAACGATTTAGAGAGATTCGTATCGGAGCCTGTGGTTATTCAAGACCTTTCAGAAATCTACACAGGTAGGTTTCGAAAACATTTCCGATGCCCCCTCTTGGAAGTGGTTTTACCTCGCATTTTTCACATGGTATATATTTTCTTGGTTAGATTGACTGCATAATTATCGTTTTCAATAGATTGTTATTTATATTGTATTACAGAACATCCATCCAATTGGCCATTGGTTATTGATTATTGTCATATTTTTCAAGTAGAAAAGAAAATAACGGAATTGTGGTTTTCATCCAACATATTATAAACTTATCGGATATAATTACCATATGGGGGGGCAATTCGGAGGGAAATCATGTCCAGAAAAACCGAGGAAGAGCCTATCGATCAATCGAATGACGGATCATTCGTATGCACAAAGTGCTCACATGTTTGGATTCCTCGTAACCCCAAAAAACCTCCCATCAGCTGTCCGCATTGCAGATCCACACTCTGGATGAGACCTCTGAAACACCACACCTGTGCCCGTTGCGGTCACGAGTGGAAGACCTCGGCATACAATACAAGAAGATGTCCCGACTGCGGATCGTATCATTGGACCAACAGCCCGAAGAAGTACAATTGCACTAAATGCGACCATACGTGGGCCGGAAAGACCGACGAACCGCCTAAAAGATGCCCCAACTGCAGATCCACCGTTTGGAACGTACATAAAAAATCCGGCGGACCTCCGCCGGAATCCTATGAACCTGTAGCATCTTCCATACATTCCGCCGTGATAGGCGAGAAAAATGTAAAAAAAATACTGCTATTGTACAGAAAAGGAAACTCCTGCACTTCGATATCCCTCGCCATGGATCTGTCTTTCGATATGGTGTTCGATGTGGTTTCCAACGAGTATCCTCTCGCTAAGATACGCTCGTAATCGTGAGAGAATTACACGAAGTAAGTTATTTAACAACCACAATATACCCCCTCCAATGGCCTCTCTTAAGGAAGTCGGCGAACGGGCCCTCATCCGCAACCTTATGGGCATAATCAGGCCGGGCCCGTTCCTCGGTTCCGAGGACGATGCCGCGGTCGTGGATATAGCCGGCGGAAAGATCGTTGCCAGCACCGATATCGTGACATTCGAAAGACATTTTCCCACCGGTATGACATACGAACAGTTCGGATGGACCGCAGCCGCAGTGAACTTCAGCGATATTGCCGCCATGGGCGCAAAGCCGTTGGGACTTCTGACGGCATTGGCGATGCCTGACGATCTGGATGAGAACTACCTTTACGATATCGTGAGCGGTCTGGACCAATGTGCCGAATTCTGTAACGCACACATCCTGGGCGGGGATACCAAACCCGGATCCGGAGTGATCACGGGAACAGCCATCGGGACCCTCGAAGGAAGGGCCCCTCTGCTGAGGTCCGGAGCAAGACCCGGCGATATGATAGCCGTCACCGGACAACTGGGTTCGGCCGCCGCCGCATTCGCCGCCATCGAGAACGGACTCGAGAACGAATACAATCTTTCGGCTCTGATGGTCCCGATACCGAAAGTACGGGAAGGACTGGTCCTTTCGGAATCAGGTGCGGTGACATCATGTATGGACCTGTCCGACGGTCTTGCCGAAGCGGCGAAAAGCATATGCCGTGCAAGCCACGTGGGAATGGAACTGCAGACGGAATTCATCCCAGAAGGCGATGATGTCGGCGAGATCAGTACCATGACGGGCATAGACAAAGACGACCTGCTGTTCTATTGGGGCGGGGATTATGAACTGATGTTCACATTCGACAAAGAGAAGATGGGTTCCCTGTATGACAGCGATCTGGAATTCTCCGTGATCGGCATGGTGACCAACGGCAACGGACCGTACATCTCCACAGGAGAGAACAGGACGATGATGAAAGATGGGCGCTATTAATCCTGTTATCGAAGCGTCATATTACCGCAGGGATGGCGCTGGCTATGTGTGTGAACTGTGCCCGCACAGGTGCCGCATACCCGTCGGAGGATTCGGTAAATGCGGCTCCCGCAAAGGTGAGGAGGACATGCTCGTCGCATACAATTACGGAAGGGTGTCTTCCATCGCTGTGGACCCTATCGAGAAAAAGCCCCTCTATCATTACTATCCGAAGAGCAAGATATTCTCCATCGGAGGGATAGGTTGCAATCTTTCTTGCAAGAACTGTCAGAATTATGCGATAGCCATGTCCCCGACGGGCAAGAAACGCACCACATACGAATCCCCGGAGGATATCGTCTCCCTGTGCAGGAAGGAAAAGTTCGATGTCCTGGCATTCACCTATAACGAACCGACCATATGGTTCGAGTACATCATGGACATCGCGGCGTATGATCCCGACCTCAAACTGGTGATAATCACCAACGGAATGATCAACGAGGCCCCGCTCAGAGACCTGTGCAAAGTATCCGATGCCATGAATGTGGATGTCAAAGGTTTCACTGACGATTTCTATATGAAGGTCTGCGGAGGCCACCTCGCCGATGTGATGAGGACCTGCGAGATAGTCTACGAGGAAAAAGTGCATCTGGAGATCACGTACCTCGTGATACCGGGATACAACGACTCCGAAGAGGAGATATCAAGATTCTGCCTCTGGGTAAGGGACAGCCTGTCCGCCGACGTTCCTATACATTTCTCCAGATTCCATCCGGATTTCGAGATGATGCACGTCCCGATGACCCCTGTGGACACGCTTTTGGCGTGCAGAGAAACCGCAATGGAATCCGGCATAGAATATGCCTACATAGGGAATGTCCTTACCGATGACGGCTCGGATACTTATTGTCCGGAGTGCGGCTCCCTCGTTATCCGCCGCACAGGTTATCTTATCGACCTTGTAGCCTTGGACGGCAACAGGTGCGCCCGTTGCAAACACAAACTGAATATCATCAGATAAGGAATATCGGATTCCCTATCATCAGAATGAATACCGTCGCCGCACAGAGCGGGATTATGAAGGGTATCATCGGCGTTACCCAGACCTTCTCGGCACCGAACTCTTTCAGTCTGGCATATATCTCCGGCAGTTCGTCATCCGAATTCGAGATGCGTGCCGGTACTATCTCTCCTTCGACCACATCCTCGACCGGCCATACTTTGGATCTTTCGGCAACATCGACCGGCAACCGGTAACCGGACAGGAAATGCCTCCCTCTGTCCCCGTTCTTTATGTTCACGACCATGAAATAGAAGACCAATGTGAGAGAGAATATCGCGGCGAGGAAGAGTATTGAGATCGCGGGTACGAAAATATCGCTTGCGGCATCCCCGGATACCGGGATTAACGGGAGTCCCGAAAACGAAGGATAGAGCGGGAACATTATCGATAATGTGATTATGCACTTCGCATCCGCACCTCCTCTGACTATTCCGAAGACATACATGCCCATGAAGATAAGGTAACATACGGGTATAGTAGCCCATATCCGATTAAGGGGATCGTCGATGTTCGAATACAGAGGAACGATGAACAAAAGGGCCATTATCGGATAGAAGATTATAGGGTTCCATTCCTTGTCCCAGAGTATGTCCATAAGGATCATGACCGTGGCCAATGCAAGACACAGGTACTCCCATCTGAAACCGTTCTCGTACAGCGAATACGATGTGAAAAGAACGAGTCCCGTTACACCGAGGATTAACCAGTGTATGTCTGAGACTTCCCTTTCCTTCCAGTCGCTCAGACTTGCAGACACCAATACCGGGACTGTTATCAGGAGTGCTGCGATCCCGAAGTAAGCTATTCCTTCCACGATACGGGTAGTTTGTCGACGGATATTATTTTATGCTGTTATTATATCAGGAATTTATGAAGTCCAGAGGAACGGCGGCTGTTATCCTGATAGCCGTCCTGTCGGTGCTCATCCTATCGGTGCCTGCATCTTCGGTCAGCTCTGGCCTTGACCCCTCCGACGTCGAAGTGACATCTTATGACAATACACTGACCGTCGAAGCAGGGGGATCCAAGAGTTTCAACATCATCGTATCCAACTTCCTGCCCGCCGGTGATATCGACAACAGACGCATGGTGATGATCGAGGTGAACGAAGTCCCCGGCACCACGATATCGTTCAACAGACCTTCCTTTGAGATAGGAGGTCGTGAGAGCATCAATATCACGGCACAGGTGGATGTGGATAAGTATGCCCACGCCACAGATTATGCAATAACCATGGTGCTTAAGATCAAAACACTGCACACCGGATCGGCAGAGGTTTCCCTGGACCCGTTCATCGTCGGTCTGAAAGTTACTTCCGACCTCTCGTCCGGCAGTGCATACAACAAGATCCTGGGTATCTTCGACAATCCGTTCCCCGAACCGTTTGACGGTGCGATAACCGCGACGGTCATCACACTCCTTCTTTGGATGCTGATCGGTATCATAATCATCGAGGTCGCAATGCCCATCGTCGTACACATCCTTGTCTTCGGAAACAAAGAGATGGGAAAATCCCTCAAACATGAGATCAGAAAACTCGCACCGCTCATCGTCGGCCTGTACGCCATAGGGAGGTGTCTCCGCGTGTACGGTGCGGATGAAGAGATAATCGGATCGCTGGACATGTGGTTCGACATACTGTATATCATATTCGGTGCATACATCATCTGGAGGATATACTCCATATTCGTCCAGAACGTCTCTACCAGGGTCAACAAGGACGGACGCAACACAGGGGTCGAGGTCGGACCGGTTCTGCGTCTGTTCGGAAAGTTGGTGATAACCGTGTTCGCCACGATGCTCCTTCTTTCCGCACTTGGATTCAACCTGACCGCCGTAATAACCGGTGCAGGAATCGTGAGCTTAGGAATCACTTTGGGTGCCCAGAACATCCTGAATCAGTTCTTCAGCGGACTTGTGCTGCTGATAACGCATCCTTTCAAAACAGGGGATTACGTCCGTATCGGGACCACTGCCGCATTGTATGAAGTGAAAAGTGTCAATATAATGAACACTCTCTTCAAAAACCAGGACAACGAAGAGGATATAATAATGCCGAACAACGCTGTTGCGTCGGCCGCGATAACCAATATCACAAGGACCAACAACTTCTACAAGGTCTACATTTACATGCAGGTGGCCTACGGCTCGGACCTGGACAAAGTGAAGAAACTGATGATCGATGTCGCAATGGCCCACCCGAGGGTCGTAAAATCGGGGGTCGTCGGAATGCCCGGCACAGGAATGACGGCGCTCAATGATTCGAGCGTCGAGATCAGACTTTCCATCTACATAGACAACTACGATGCGGTCGCCGGCTCCACAAGAGAGCTCAGAGAAGGCATGTACAATGCGTTCCTCGCGAACGGCATAAACATACCCTATCCGCAGGTGGATGTGCATACGGATCCGAAAACAAACTCCGATTCCTAAGGGTTCTGCGACAATATATTCTGATAGAATACGAAAATCGCACAAATATAGGTTTTTCGTTATCCCATTGAGCCTATTATAATAATTTATATAGTACAACACGGCTTAGGCGCAATAGACTTACGAATTACGAAATCTAAGTAATTGCGGGTGACCCTATGATAGATGGCCTTGACAAACGTATTTTGGAGATAATGAAGAAGGATTCCAGGTGCCCGTTCGTGGAGATCGCGAGCCAGTTGAACGTTTCGGAAGGAACGGTCAGAAGCAGGGTCCACAGAATGACCGAAGAAGGGATAATCCGCGGATTCACGATAAAGACAAGTTCGAAGAACGTCAAGGCGCTCGTGGAGATCAGGATCGATGTGAACACAGATACCGACGAGATAGCTAAGGAGCTGTCCGGATACGACGGTGTGACAGAGGTTTTCGAGGTCACCGGCGATCAGGATATCATCGCCATCGTCGATGTCGAAACGTCCCAGAATCTTAACGATATCATAGAAAGAGTGCGCAGATACGACAATATACTGAGCACACGCACAAGGCTCATACTCAAGGAGCATTTCGGAGAGAATTGAGATGTTCGAAGGCACCTCCACTGCCATAATCACACCGTTCACCAAGAATAACGAAGTAGACGAGGACGCCCTCAGGCGGTTGGTGGATTTCCAGGAAGAGAACGGCGTGAACGCCCTGGTACCCTGCGGTTCCACCGGCGAATCCGCAATGCTCAGCCACGAGGAACACGTACGTGTGATCGGCATCGTCGTCGACCAGGCCAGGAAGGCCAAGGTCCTTGCCGGGGCCGGGAGCAATTCCACGTCCGAAGCTGTGATGCTCAGCAAGCGCGCGGCCGATCTCGGAGCCGACGGCATATTGTCCATCTCCCCATACTATGTCAAGCCTACACAGGAAGGGATATATCTTCATTTCAAGGCCATCGCGGAATCCGTGGATATTCCTATTGTTGTATACAACATACCCGGAAGGACGGGTTCCAACATAACCGCGGAGACAATGCTCAAGTTGGCAAAGGTCCCCGGCATCAAGGCTGTGAAGGAAGCAAGCGGTAACATCCCGCAGATAGAAGCCATATTGAACGGTAGACCCAGAGGGTTCGAAGTACTGAGCGGTGATGACTCGCTTACCCTTCCGCTCATGCGCAAGGGTGCGGACGGGGTCGTTTCGGTCGTATCGAACTGTCTCCCGAAGGAAGTGACCGAACTTGTCAACTCCGTCAGGAACAACGATCTCGGAACTGCGGACGCACTTCACAAGAGACTCACCCCTATTTTCGAAGGACTTTTCACAGAGACCAACCCCATACCCATCAAGTATGTGATGGGCAGACTTGGATACGGCAGCGGAATTTCCAGATTACCGCTCACACCGCTGAGCGCCGAAGGAAAGAAGACACTCGATCCGATCCTGGAAGAATTGGGATTGTGAGGTGCCGATATGACATATATTACAGTAAAGGACGCAGTCCGTACAATAAACGAGGTGCTTGATCCATGATCACGGTAATGAAATTCGGAGGGACCAGCGTAGGTTCGCCCGATGCGTTGAAGAGAGTTGTAAAGATCGTCACAGACGAGAAGAATGACAAAGTAGTGGTCGTATCGGCGATGTCCGGCGTCACGAATTTCCTTGTAGGGGCCGTCGACGGTCCTGCGACCGAAAAGGACGAGATCATCAGACAGTTCGAGAAGAAACATCTCGATACTGCATCCCGGGTACTGGAAGGAAAGTATCTCGAAGCCTTCCTGAAGGATTTCGAGGTCAGGATCACCGCATTCAAGGCACTTCTCCAAGATACCAACGCAGAGAAGGATCCGTATTATCGTGACAACGTCACATCCCAGGGAGAAAGATTCTCCTCGTTGCTGCTGTCCCACATGCTCAGAGCGGCCGGGAACAAGTCCGTGGCACTGACATCCGAGGACGCCGGCATAGTAGCGGAAGGAAGACCGCTTTCCGGTAACGCGGACCTTCCCAAGACCGAGTCCAAGATGGCCATTAACGTCAAACCGTACATCCGTGACGGTGGCATCCCCGTGATAACGGGATTCTACGGCATAAACGACAAGGGGGTCCCGCTCACCTTCGGAAGAGGCGGATCGGATTATTCCGCCGCAGTTGTAGCGAATGCGCTCAACGCAGACCTGCTGGAGATATGGACGGACGTTGACGGATTCATGTCCGCAGACCCCAGAGTGGTCCCGGACGCGATAATAATAGACGAAATGAGCTTCGGAGAGGCTGCAGAACTGGCATACTTCGGAGCCAAGGTCCTTCACCCGAGGACCATCGAACCCGTGAGGATGAAACACATCCCTCTGAAGGTCAAGAACTCGTTCAGACCGGAAGTCCCGGGAACGCTCATACACAATCTCCGCAAGCACATGGACGGTCTGCTGAAGAGCGTCGCGGTCAAGACGGACCTTTCCATCATATCCATAGAATCAGCGGAAATAGCGTTCTATCCGGCAATGGTCGCAAGGATAATAGAGAAGATAGCAGAGAACGAAGTGGTCATCTATTCCGTTTCCACTTCTCTTTCTACGGTTGCTTTCCTCATCCATAACAACGATGTCAAGATGACACTGAACAAACTGAACACCCTTGACCCAGGAGATATAGAAAGGATCGAGGTCAAGAGCGACATGGCCCTCATCTGCGCAGTGGGAGACGACCTGCTTAGCAAGTGCGGAGTGTCGGGGGACATATTCATGGCCGTCAAGGAGGCGAAGGCCAACGTGGAGATGATCTCAGAAGGGGCATCGGATGTCTCGCTTAACTTCGTTGTACCTATGTCAAGGGCAACGGATGTCATTATAACGCTACACAAGAAATACGTGGGAGGGATGTGAATTAGGGATTTCGAAGGTAAAGACGGTCAGATGATATTCGGAGGTCTGCCGGTGACGGAGATCGCCGACGAGTTCGGAACACCTGTGTACGCCACGGACGAACAGAGGCTCCGGGAGAATTACCGCAACATATACGGTGCGTTCGCAAAACACATCGATACGAAGATACACTACGCCTGCAAGGCCAATACGAACCTTGCGATACTGTCGATATTGTCCAAAGAGGGGTCCGGCATAGATGCCGTATCCATCGGAGAAGTGAAGACCTGTCTAAAGGCCGGTTTCCGCCCCGAGAGCATAATGTACACCGGCGTCAACGTGAGCGATGCCGAACTGAAAGCGGTTACCGACCTCGGAGTGATGATCAATGTGGATTCATTCTCCGAACTCGAGAGACTTGCGAAGATCAACAAGACCCTTCCGATATCGTTCCGTGTCACCCCCAACGTAGGATCGGGGCACAGCGCGAAGGTCATCACCGGTTCCGAAGGTTCCAAATTCGGAATTCCGAAGGAAAAGATCGTTTCCGCATACGAACGCGCAAAAGAACTGGGATTCAGAACGACCGGTATCCATGCGCACATCGGATCCGGAGGACAGGCCGTAGAGCCGTTCACCGACTCCCTGGAAGTCCTGATAAAAATAGTGAATCAGCTGAAGGACCGCGGGATAGACCTCGATTTCATCGATATGGGCGGCGGCATCGGAGTTCCGTACAAGGCCAACGAGAACGAGATGGACCTCGAGGATCTGGCGCTTAACCTCACCGACCTTGTCAAAGAGGAGACGGACATCAAAACACTCATACTGGAACCCGGAAGGTACATCATATGCGACGCCACCGTTCTTCTTACAAGATGCGTGGACGTAAAAGACGCAGGCACCAAGAAATACGTGGGAGTGGACGCGGGATTCAACACCCTCATACGCCCTGCCATGTATGATTCGTATCACCATGTAGCCATAGGCAACAGATTCGGAAAGGCATGCACCGCGAAATACGACGTCGTCGGACCGATCTGCGAGTCCGGGGACTGTCTTGCGCATGACCGCGTACTCCCTGATCCCCACGAAGGCGACGTTGTTGTAATATACAACGCGGGAGCATACGGATTCTCGATGTCCAGCAACTACAATTCGAGGCCTCTGTGCCGCGAAGTGCTGGTCAACAACGGCAGAGCGGAACTTATCCGCGAATCCGAGAAGATAGAGGAACTGTGGAGACACCAGATGGTACCCGAGAGGCTATTAAGATGAGATTCTGGAAATATCACGGCATAGGGAACGATTTCATTCTGCTGGACGGCAGCAAGGGCGATCTCGCCGTCGATAAGAAATTCAGTAAGAAACTGTGCGACCGCCACTACGGCATAGGCGGGGACGGCGTATTGTACATCCTGCCGGGAAAGAACACGGACATCACCATGAGGATCGTCAACACCGACGGTTCCGAGGCGGAGATGTGCGGGAACGGCATCAGATGCGTCGCAAAGCATGCGTACGACCACGGAATAGTGGAAAAGGAAGAATTCACGATCCACACTCTCGCCGGGGATCTTAAGGCAAAGGTCAACCTCAAGAACGGAAAAGTAGATACGGTCACCATAAACATGGGTGCCCCGATACTCGACGGAAGATCCGTACCGATAGATTACGACGGACAGTACATCAACCAACTGTTCGAAACAGACGGATACAGCTTCAAGGGTAACGCGGTCTCCATGGGAAACCCGCATTTCATCACGTTCTCCGATCTCGGAGACAAGGACATAGATTATCTGGGCCCCGTATTGGAGGCCCATCCGTTCTTCCCGCGCAAGACCAATGTGGAGTTCTGCAAGGTCAAGAGCGGAAAGATACACATCAAAGTTTATGAGAGAGGAGCGGCATGGACGCTGGCGTGCGGGACAGGAGCCTGTGCATCTACGGTCGCCGCCGCCCTGAACAAACTGGTCCCGTTCGACAGACCGGTGGACGTCAGCCTTCCGGGGGGATGGCTGAAGATCACCGTCGATAAGGACCTTAATTACGTGCTCATGGAAGGCGCGGCAGAATTGATTTACGAAGGCAGCATCGGAACGGAGGATCCAATATGACATCATTCGAACAGGCAGACAGACTCAGAAAATTACCCCCATACCTCTTCGTTAGGCTGGAAGAACTCGCAGCAAAGAAGAAGAAGGACGGAGTGGACATAATAGACTTCGGAATAGGGGATCCCGATCTCCCGACACCCGAGAAGATAGTCAAAGCCATGCAGATCGCGGCCGAATCCAACGAGAATCAGAAATACTCCAGTTCAGTCGGGGATTTCGAGCTCAGACAGGCCGTCGCAAGATGGTACAAGAAGAGGTTCGGGATCGATGTCGACCCCAAGACCCAGGTATGCATAACCATCGGATCCAAAGAAGCGATATTCAATATCTCGCAGGCGTTCGTGAACCCCGGCGAGAAGATCATATCCCCAAGTCCGGGATATCCCGTTTATTCCGGTGCCGCTCCGCTTTTCAACGAGACGGAATGCGTCAAGGTCCCGCTGAAAGAGAGCGAGGACTGGCTGCTCAATCTGGACGAGTGCCCCAGGGATGCGAAGATGCTGTACATCAACTATCCCAACAATCCCACCGGTGCCACCTGCGATCTCGAATATCTTAAGAAAGTATACAACTGGTGCAAGGAGACCGGCACCATCCTGTGCTACGATAATGCATATTCGGAAATGACATACGACGAATATAAAGCGCCTTCGATCCTTCAGGCCGGACCCGATGCGATAGAGTTCGGATCGTTCTCCAAAACATTCAACATGACCGGGTTCAGACTCGGATACGCAGTCGGACACCCCGACCTCGTAGGCGGACTGGCTAAGTGCAAGGGTCAGATAGATTCCGGTGCTCCCATATTCATTCAGAAAGCAGGTATACTCGCATTGGATTCGTACGGAGAGGACGGAAGCCTTCCGAAGACCGTACAGTCCAACATGAACACCTATGCGGAGAGAAGGAAGATCCTTGTCGACGGACTCAACGCCATCGGTTTCGATGTGAAAATGCCGAAAGGAACATTCTACGTATGGTTCAACTGCAGGATGAACTCCATGGAGTTCACGGAGAAGATGCTAGACCTCGGAATCATTGTAACTCCCGGATCAGGATTCGGGGAATCCGCCGAGGGATACATCAGAATGACCGTCACCGAACCTGCTGAACGTATCAAAGAGGCACTTCAAAGGATCAAGAAGAGCTCACTCGGATGTACTTTCGGCGACCGCGGTGCCGGGATCTGATCCCGAAAACATCTTTTTTATCTTTCAGGTTCCGGGAGTCTGGTATTCAGACCCCGGACCCGTATTTTTTCTTGGAGAATTTAAGTGCCTCTACCGCGGGCATGGGCTCGCTTAACAGAAATGTCTCAAGTGCGCCACCGCCGGTGCTTACGTAGGAAACACGGTCGGCGAGGTCAAATCTTTCGGCCGCAGTGGCGGTATGTCCGCCGCCTAAGACCGATAAGCCCCCTTTTTCAACCATCGCCGTTATTAATCTCTTGGTTCCGACCTCGAATCCCGGTTTCTCGAACATCCCGGCGGGGCCGGACATGAATGCTGTCTGAGAAGATCTTATGACCTTCTCGAACTTTTCGATAGAACGGTCGCCTATATCCAAGGCCGGTTCTTCGGTGGGCATATCGCCGGTACTTACGGAAATTCTCTTTCCGTCCCTCTCGACTGCCACATCGACCGGCAGTAGGATGTGCTGTCCGTATTTAGATAAGATGTCTCTTGCGGCCTGGAAATTCTCCGGAGTGAGCTCATCGGCAAGTACTTTGCTGCTCGCTTCTCCGATGTCCACGCCTCTTGCGGAGAGGAATGCGTTGCCTGCGAGCCCCACGAGAATGACGTTGTCCGCCATCTTGTTGCTCATGACCCTGTCGATCATGTGCGGGACATCTGCGAATTTGGCACCTCCGATGATGAACACTGACGGACGGCGCGGATCCTCGAATATCGTTCTCAGAGCGTGGATCTCTTTAGTCATCAGTCTTCCCGATGCCGACGGAAGTTTCGCAGGGAATCCTACCAACGAGCATTGGGAACGGTGGGCCGCACCGAACGCGTCGCATATGTAATAATCCGCCAAAGGCGCAAGCGCGGAAACAAGGTCCGCTTCGGAATGCGTGACCATATCCTTCTCCGCCGATTCCGATTCGAGCTCACGCACGTTGCCGAGCAGGAGGACCTCTCCCGACTTCAGGGATCCGACGGCCTCTTTGGCCGCATCGCCGATGATATCGTTGACGTATTTCACCGGACTGTTGAGATTCTTCGCCAGAAGTTGGGCGTGCTGTTCGAGCCCGATGAAATCCCATTTCCCCTTACGGCTTTGATGTGCCAGCAGTACGACTTTCGCACGCTTTCCTATAAGTTCCCTGACCGTGGGGATGATGCTTCTGATCCTTGCATCATTGATTATCTTTAACGTTTTCTTATCAAGAGGACAATTGATGTCCACTCTGAGAAGGACCGTTTTATCCTTGTAATTGAAGTCTTCCAACGTGTTGAAGTCCTTCGTACTCCTCACCCTTTGTTGATACCCAAAGCTTTATCGGTCTTGGCCACGGAACTCGCCGAATCGCTTTCCAGCTTGCACATCGACCTGATACAGTCCACATTCTCCGGCACAACGTCGGATTCCTGGTGCACTCCCTGATAGAAATACAGTGTTTTTCCGACGACTTTTATCCCGTCCTCCCATACAACAATCTCGTACATGTCGGAACGGTCCCTTCCCAGGTCCCTGGCGTACTCCATGACGTCCGCGGTGGTCTTTATGCCGCTTTTCGTCTTTACGAGCCTGACGCGGGGCGCTGCCTTGAGTATCTCGATGATCTCGGATGTCTCGGTCTCTCTTTCAAGTTCCGCGACAACGGTATGCATATGCATCAGTGTCGTCGAAGCTTTGACCGCCATTGTGTTTATGCTGAGCCAGGGCATGATGCTCTGGACATCGGGTCCGTGGTGTGTCGGAAGTTTTACAGAAGGTTCCAGACCGTTTATCGGACCGTTCTTGCTGTCGCCTGGATCGGCCGCCCTTCTTACCACAGTGACGTAAGCGTTCTTGATCTTGATCTTCCGGTCTATGGGATTCAGGGTCCTCAGAAGACCTGTGGTGTTGCATGATACGACACGGGAGAACTGCGCTCCCCACGAGTCTTTGTAATTGGCGGTGGAGTTGAACGATATGCCTGTAAGGCTGTGGTCCTCTCCGCCCTGGAAAATTGCTTTGATCCCCGCTGCTTCGTAAGCCGCTTTATACTCGGCACCGACATCCCCGGGTGTGCAGTCGACGATTATATCGACCTTTCCGTAAAGGTCTTTGATGGTCCCGGCGGTCTTTATGCCGGCGTCCTTGAACGCCTGGAGACTTCCTTCCGGGACATAGATGTCGAATCCTTTGTCGGCGGCCGTCTTGGCCTCGAATGTGGGGCGGGTCTTGGTTATACCGATGACCTGCATGTCATCCTGTTTGCTGACCGCCGTTGCTACACGCTTGCCGATCGTACCGTATCCGTTGATTCCTACCTTCGCGACTGTCATCCGAATCCTAA
>JAISJG010000021.1 GCA_031261625.1 Candidatus Methanoplasma sp. | reverse complement strand
CGGCTACGGGGAAAGATGGAAGGCCGAATGTACCATATCCGACTTCAAACGCAGGAACGGGGACGAGATGACGGCAAGGAAACGCGATTATATGGCGTACGAGATATACTGGGCCGTTGGGTGCCACAATCTCTACAAACGCGGTCTTTTGGAACTGAGGGACGGGGAGTGAAAGTTATCGAACACAGTTTAAATACGGAGAAGGTGTAAATAGTAAGAAAAAATCGGATATGGTCGGGTTTTCAGGCATAAAAAACGGTATTATGCCACCGTCCATGCAATCCGGACCGTCGTTTGGTATCTTTTACGTTATACCGACTTTCCCTAATGCCACACATCCGTTTTTTGCATAATCTTTAATAATGACAATCATGTAACAGGCCCAGACAATGAATCGCTTAGAGCGAGTAACGGAGGTTTAAAAAATGGACATTTTTTCCTTGGAGTTCCTGACGATCATTATCTTCGTGTTCGCGTTGGTAATGGTAATAACAGGTATATTCTCGGCATATTTCGGAGCAGGGAAGAACAGGGCCTATGGAGCCGCCCTGCTCGTAGTCGGTCTGGTAGTCGCCATAATCTGGGCATGGCTTGTAGGGTTCAGCGAGATTGAGCCGTTCTACGCCGTCGAGGCATGGGACACGATGTACAACGCGATCGTCAACACATTGGCGGTCATCATCGGCGCGCTCATCGCGATCGCAATATTCCTGGTCGCAGTTCTGAAGAGCTGAGACAAAGGGTTTCAAACCTTTTCCGCCGGATTTTACATTCGGTGGGTTTTTATCCTTTCTATTCAGTCGCTGTATCAATGCATAAAGTATTGATCATCATGGGGAGCAAGAGCGACCTTCCTGTTGCGGAGAAAGCACTGTCCCTGCTCAAGAGGTTCGGCATCGATCACGAAGTGGCCGTGGCATCTGCCCACAGGACACCGAAAAGGGTCGAAGAGCTCGTTGTTTCTTCGGGAGCGGACGTGTTCATCGCAATAGCCGGATTGTCTGCGGCGTTACCGGGAGTGGTGGCATCGTTCACACACAGGCCCGTCATTGGCGTTCCGGTGAGCGGCGGCCTCAACTTTGATGCAATATTATCGATAATCCAGATGCCTCCGGGGATACCCGTGGCGGCCGTCGGTCTGGACCGCGGCGACAACGCTGCGATCCTGGCGGCGGAGATCCTCAGCATATCCGATGCGGAGCTCGGGAACAAGCTTGCGGAGTACAGGAAGGAACAGGCGGCCAAGGTCGCAGCGGATTCGGAACAGGTGATCTCCAGTGTTCGGACTTGAAGATTTCATTGAAGAGGCGATAGCGGATATCCGCGTCAAAGTATCAGGGAATGCGATAATCGCATGCTCCGGCGGGGTGGACAGCATGGTCGCCGCCGCACTGGCGAGCAAAGCCCTGGGAGACAAGCTCCTTGCGATCTACGTCGATACGGGACTTATGAGAAAAGGCGAGACCGACGAGGTCCGCGAAATGCTCGAGGAGACGAAGATAAACTTCCGTATCGTAGACGCGGGAAAGGAGTTCTTCGAGGCTCTGAAAGACGTTACGGACCCGGAAGCAAAGAGGAAGATCATCGGCGAGAAGTTTGTCAGGGTCTTCGAAAGGGAAGCGAAAGAATTCCATGCGGAATTCCTGGTACAGGGGACCATAGCACCGGATTGGATAGAATCCGGTGACGGGGTCCGTGCGGTCATCAAATCACATCACAACGTAGGCGGATTACCGAAAGAGATGGGCATGTCCGTTGTGGAACCGCTCCGCGACCTCTACAAGGATGAGGTCAGGGAAGTGGCAAGGGCATTGAACGTCAAAGCGTCCGAGAGACAGCCGTTCCCTGGACCCGCTCTTGCGGTCAGGTGCCTCGGAGAGGTCACACCGGAGAATGTTGCGATCGTTCGTGAAGCATGTTATATCGTCGAAGACGAAATAAGAAAAGCGGCCGCGGCCGGTAAAATGGAACTTCCGTGGCAGTACTTCGCGGTACTCCTCCCTACGAGGTCCGTTGGGGTCCAGGGGGACAGAAGGGCATACGGGAAGACGATAGCCATCCGTGCCGTGACATCCATAGACGGAATGACCGCAACATACGCTAAAATACCGCTGGATGTCCTGGATATCATGGCCACCCGCATTACCAACACAATGAAAGCGGACGTGAATCGTGTCGTCTACGACATAACCAACAAACCGCCGTCCACCATCGAATGGGAATGATGTCCGCTCGGACGCGGGCATCCGACTGAGAGGTACAGATGAACAACATCACCGAAGATGTGAAAGAGTACTACGGGAAGACGCTGAGCGGAAAGAAGGATCTGAAGACCAATGCCTGTTGCTGCGGTTCTGACAGCTATCCGCCTGAGGTCAGAGAAGCACTTGCACTGATCGCTGATGAGATCCACGAGAAGGCCTACGGTTGCGGATCTCCGTTGCCACCGTTGTTGAACGGCCTAAATGTACTGGATCTGGGTTGCGGAACGGGCCGTGACGTATATGTTGCATCGAAACTGGTCGGTGAGAACGGTCACGTGACCGGGATAGACATGACCGATGAGCAGTTATCCGTGGCCAGGAAGTACATCGGTCATCACAGGGACAAATTCGGATATTCGGAGTCGAACGTCACATTCCGGCAGGGTTACATCGAAAATCTGGCAGAATGCGGGATCGAAGACAGCAGTATCGATGTAGTGATATCGAACTGCGTACTGAATCTGTCCCCGTCGAAAGAGAGTGTTTTCAAAGAGATATTCCGTGTTCTTAAACCGGGCGGGGAACTGTATTTCTCCGACGTTTTCGCAGACCGCCGTATCGACAAGAAACTTTCATCGGACCCGGTTCTGAGAGGGGAATGTCTCGGCGGCGCAATGTATCATGAGGATTTCAGAAGATTGATGGCATCCGTCGGATTCGCGGACTTCAGATACACGAACATCCGCAATCTGACGATAGATAATGAAGAAATCGAAAAACTGGTCGGAATGGTCGGATTCTCCTCTCGCACGGTCAGGGCTTTCAAGATCGAGTCGCTAGAGGACAGATGCGAGGACTACGGGCAGGTCGCATATTACAACGGCGGTATTCCGGGATCGGAACACTTTTTCGATCTCGATGATCACCACAGGTTCGTGCGCGGAAAACCCATGCTTGTATGCGGGAACACCGCCGCCATGGTGAGCGAGACACGTTTTGCGCCGTTCTTCAGGGTAGCGGGAGACAGGAGTGTGCACTACGGTGCATTTGATTGTTCTTCCGGAGACGGTGAAAAGTGTACGGACAAAGGCAATTGCTGCTGAAAATAATGATCAGGGATCACAATGGAAGAGGCAATCAGATTGGGAACCATCGACGAGCTGGGTCTTGTTAAAAACATAGCTTTCAGGGCATTCTCTCCGTATCTGGACAGTATCGGGGTAAGGCCCGCTTCGTTGGATACGGATTATCCGAAAAAGATAGAGGACAATGTCCTTTATGTTCTGTCCGTACAGGGGAAGATCGTCGGATTCGTCATAGCATATCCGGTCGACGGGAACATGTATATCGAAGTCCTCGCCGTGGATCCCGACCATCATGGTAAAGGCTACGGTTCAAAACTGCTGAGATTCGCAGAGGATCTCGCATCCAAGGAAAAGGCCGAAGCCATAACGCTGTTCACATGCGAACTGATGACCAGGAATATACAGATCTATTCGGGCTTCGGGTTCGTGTTCACACACAGATCAGAATGGAACGGAATAAAACGGGTGCACATGAAAAAAGTGCTCTGAAAGACAGCAGATTTAAGGTAACTTAAAAGTTATTTTAAGTGGCTTTTTCCCGTTTAAATTAACATATAAGTGTATTTAATTGGTGATATATTTATCAACTTAAACACCATCTCAGTAATCATGTACGTTCCGGCTTTGATCTACGCCATGTCCGATACGGAGATATTGGAGCACATAGGGAAGAAGATAAAGGCCGCTCGTTTGAACAACAATGTGACCAGGGAGCAGCTTCAGGAGAGGTCCGGCATACATAAGAAGACCATCGGGGACCTCGAGAACGGGAAGAACGTCACATTGCAGACGCTTATCGCAGTATTGAGAGGAATGAAACGTCTCAATCTCCTGGACGGGATGCTGGAGGACGAAGAGATAAGTCCGATATTGATAACGGATCCCGAAGGAAACGCACCGAAGCGCGCATCCAAGCGCAGGCAGTGAACATGAACATCAAAGTACAGGTCAGATTGTGGGGAGAAAACATCGGAACCGCTTCCTGGAATGAACAGGGGAGATACGCCAGGTTCCAATATGACAAGGATTTCATAAGGAGCGGATTGGAGACGTCCCCCCTTGTCATGCCGCTATCGTCAGATACATATTCCTTCAAGGGCCTAAATCGTGACACATATATGGGTCTCCCGGGGATGCTGGCGGATTCCCTCCCGGATAAATGGGGAAACATCATGATCAGCGAATGGATGGCTGTAAACAGCATCTCGCCGGCGGATGTCACGCCTTTGGACAGATTATGCTATACAGGTAAGCGCGGAATGGGTGCGTTGGAATACGAACCTATGATGGATCGTGACAAAGGGAACGGAAAAGTGGATGTGGACAGGCTTGCCGGACTTGCAGCGAAGATTCTTGACGAGAGGGAGGGATTCTCCACTGACCCAGATACCGATGGGATGAAGGATCTTATATCTCTGGGATCTTCCGCAGGCGGTGCCAGAGCGAAGGCAGTTATGGCGTATGATGGATCCACGGGAGAGATCAGATCGGGGCAGGTATCTCTTCCGGAAGGATCCTCCCATTGGCTGATCAAACTCGATACCGAAACGAAAGAAAAGAAAATCGGCTACTGCAGGACAGAGTACGCATATTGGAGGATGGCGACGGCATGCGGCATAAACATGACCGAATGCCGTCTGTTGGAAACAGCGTATGGAACACATTTCATGACAAAGAGGTTCGATCGTGAGGGATCAGATAAGATACACATGCAGACCCTCTGCGGGCTTGCCCACATGGATTTTAAGATTCCGGGGGCGTATTCATATGAGGATCTGTTCCGGATCATGCGCATTCTCCAGATGCCCTATTCCGACCAGACTGAGATGTTCAGGCGGGCCGTGTTCAATGTTATCGCATGGAATTGTGATGACCATACCAAGAATATATCGTTCTTGATGCAGAAAGACGGTGAGTGGAGATTGGCTCCGGCATATGATATGACATTCGCCCACGATCCTCGGAATTACTGGATCAAAAACCATCAGATGTCTATCGGAGGAAAGACCGAAGGGATCGGAACCGATGATCTGAGGGAGCTTGCTGAAAAGGCCGGTATTAGGGAATCGTCCAACATCATAAAAGATGTAAAGACAACGGTCTCTGAATGGAAGCGTTTCGCAGATGATAGCGGCGTACCGGAATCCACAGCAGACAGGATCGGTAAAGAATTGGAAGGAAATCCATGATCATGGGCCCCAGTTTTTACCGGACCCGATAGTCTATTTAAAGCGATACTGGATTACTGGGTCAATAGGGCAGGCATTGATATGGCAGGTAATACGATAGTGGAAGAGGACAGGAAGACATTGATATCGATCGTCGAAGAGATAACAAAATCCTCGACGGGAGAACAGAGTACGAGGCATTGGGCGGATGACGTGGTATGGTTCGACATCCCTCCGTTCGCTTCTAAAGGTAAAAACATAGCATACAGGAAATTCGATGAGGAATTCTCCAAGGTCGGATCACTCAAAGTAAAGATCCTGAAGACCGAAACCTTCATCAATGGGGATATGGGCGTCGTTTGCAGCGTACAGCAGTGGAATGTTGTAAGTAAGGACGGTGCAGAGGCCCCCACGATGTTCGTAAGGCAAACGGATTGCTTCGAACGGCAGAATGGTCAGTGGAAGGTCGTACACGAGCACACTTCCGTACCGGCCGGACCATGGGACGGTACGATAGTTTCGGAAGAATGACGGGGCGATCCCCCCTACAGGGATTCATATGGAAGTGACCTTACGGTCCTTCTTATTACTGAATCCCTGTAGTAATAAACAAATCGCACATCTGGCTATCCGATGTACGTAGGGATCACGGTGTATCGTGATTCTGTCTTTTCATCCATGTCTTCATTACTATCCCGTGCGGAAAGATCCTGGTGAGGACCACCTGGAACCTTGTCGATGCCCCCAGGACGGAGACATCCTTTCCCTTTTTCAGATCCTTCAGGGCTTTAATAACGACATCATGGGAATCCCACATCCTGCCGAAGTTGATCACTGCTTTCTTGTCGGTTACGGCAGTGTTCAGGAATTCGGTCTTTACCCAGCTTGGACAGACGGCTATGACGCGGATGCCCCTCGGTTTGAGTTCGACATTCAGGGCGCGCGAGAAGCTCAGTACGTATGCTTTGGTTGCTGCGTAGACATTGACATATGGCACAGGCTGGAACGATGAAAGCGAACCCATGTTGATGATCGACGCTCCCCGGTCCATGTAAGGAACGGTCAGAACACAAAGGGCGGTAAGTGCCTTCACATTCAGATCTACCATGTTGAGATCGACATCCAGAGGCACGTCGAGAGTATGGGCCAAACGTCCGAATCCGCTGGAATTCACCAGACAGACCACATCCGGTTTCTCTTCTTTGAGCAGATCCGCATAATGATCCCATGATTCCGGGACAGTCAGGTCCATCGGCAGTACGCGTACAGGACATTCCAGTTCTGCAGCCAATGCATCGAGCCTGTCTTTATGTCTGGCGATTATCCACATTTCATCGATTCTTTCATTCTTTGCAAGCTCACGGGCGAAGTCCCTTCCCATGCCAGATGATGCTCCTGTAACAATACAAATCCTCATTTTCATCTCTCCATTGCAGTTTACACATACGTTATACCCATTCGTAGGTTCCGTACTTACGCCGTGTTCCGGCTGTAGAGATGTGTCAATCCGTATCCTGCACAGTAGGCTGGCGTTTTCTGAGAAGCAGCACGTGCGCCGTGACGCATATTCCGACTATCAGAAGTATGAGCAGTACCATGTGGTTGTTCCGCATGAAGAACCCGGAGATCAACAGCATCGCCCAGAGGAACACAAGCGCATTGGCTTTCGTTCTTTTCGATACTCCCGCCCCCGTTCTGTAATTGTCTATGTACTCCCCGAAATATCTGTTCCCGGCGAGCCAGGAATACATTCTGGGACTGCTGGTGCTGAAGCATATCGCCGCAACTATGATGAAGGGTGTTGTGGGGAGGATCGGAAGGAATGCCCCGATCGCTCCCAGCAGGACGAATGCGCATCCTGCCGTTATCAGCGCTGCACGCTTTATCTTGTTCATATCAGGCTGGTGGCTTTCATGCGTTCGGCATGCGAGAGCTTGGACAGCTCGATGACCTTCGCCAGATCGAGTTTGAGCGCATCGGCGAGACGTGTACCGTATTCTGTGTCCGCTTTGTAACAGTGGGCCGCATGACGGTATTTTATGTTGTCCGTCACGGACTGGATGTTGTTCACGGTGTTCTCTATCAGTATGGTTTTCTTGTCCGCAGTAATGAGGCGGTAAAGATCGCCGGCCTGATAGAACGTATCGTCCGTCTTGTCGTCCTTCGGATCGTAGAAATAAGCATCCCCTTCCAAGGGAAGCGGAGGTTCGCGTACGCCGGGCTGGTCCTGCCATTCGCCGTAGCTGTTGGGCCCATATCCCAGAGTGGCGCCGTAGTTGCCGTCCACCCTCATCTGTCCGTCGCGGTGGTATGCATGCACAGGGACCTTGGCGGCGTTCACGGGTATCTGATCGTGGTTGACTCCGAGGCGGTACCTCTGTGCATCCCCGTAGGTGAACAGTCTGCCTTGGAGCAGTTTGTCCGGTGAGAGTCCTATTCCAGGGACGATGTGCGCGGGGCTGAATGCCGCCTGTTCCACATCCGCGAAGTAGTTCTCCGGGTTGCGGTTCAGTTCCAGTACTCCGACCTCGATAAGAGGATAGTCTTTGTGGCTCCAGGTCTTGGTGATATCGAACGGGTTCTCCTTGTGGTTCCCGGCCTGTTCTTCCGTCATTATCTGGAAAAAGAGGGTCCATCTGGGGTATTCCTTCCCTTCTATGGCGTAGAACAGATCGTGCTGGTGGCTCTCTCTGTCCTTTCCTATTATTGCCTCAGCTTCTTTGTCCGAGAGGTTCTTTATGCCCTGCTGGGTCTTGAAATGGAATTTGACCCAAACACGTTCGTTCTTCTCGTTGTAAAGGCTGAATGTGTGGCTTCCGAATCCGTGCATGTGACGGTATGATGCGGGGATCCCGCGGTCGGACATTGTGATGGTCACCTGATGCAGGGCTTCGGGAAGCGATGTCCAGAAATCCCAGTTGTTCTGTGCGGACCTCAGGTTGGTCTTGGGATCCCTCTTGACCGCGTGGTTGAGGTCAGGGAATCTGAGAGCGTCTCTGACAAAGAACACAGGGGTGTTGTTCCCGACAAGGTCCCAATTTCCTTCATCGGTGTAGAATTTGATGGCGAATCCGCGTATGTCACGTTCCGCATCGGCCGCACCCCTCTCGCCGGCCACTGTGGAAAATCTTACAAAGACCTCTGTCTTCTTTCCTATCCCGGCGAAGACCTTGGCCCTGGTGTATTTCGTGACATCGTGGGTCACGGTGAAGTTTCCGAAGGCTCCGGATCCTTTCGCGTGCATCCTCCTTTCGGGGATGACCTCGCGGTCGAAACGGGCCAGTTTTTCCATGAACCAGACGTTCTCGAGAGTCATCGGGCCCCTCGATCCCGCTGTCTTTGAATTGTCGTTATCAGAGATAGGTGCCCCATTCTCTCCGGTAAGAGCTTTTTTGTCGGTCATAGTTACATATGTAGTTTGTTGATATATAAAATTAGCCAGAGTGTACTTTTTCAGATTTTTTCACTCATAGTACCAAATCGGTAACTACGGATATCACATCTGGATCAAAGATACCGGATGTATCTGTACAGACACTAAGAACAACAACGGTAATGCCGACCTCACAGATTCTTTATACAGCAAAAATATACCCTTTGACAATGAAAATATACATCGTGGACAACGGCGGTCAGTGGACCCACCGCGAGTGGAGGGTTCTGAAGTATCTCAAGGTGGATACGAAGATAGTCCCCAACACCACGCCGTTCGATGAACTGAAGGATCTGGACGGTCTCGTTCTTTCCGGAGGATCGCCGAGCGTTGCCACGGATGCGAACCTTATGGGCAACAACGGCGAGTATCTCGACAAAGCGGAATACCCCATATTCGGGATATGCGCCGGAATGCAGTTCCTTTCTGAACATTTCGGCGGAGAACTCGGCCCCAGCACGATCCCGGAGTTCGGTAAAGTTGAGCTAAAAGTATCAAAACACGAGGATCTTTTCAGAAACCTTCCGGACGAGTTCAACGTATGGGCATCGCACAACGATGAAGTGAAGGTCGTACCCGAAGGATTCGAGGTAACGGCTTCGTCTCCGTCATGTCCCGTGGAAGGGATCAGATCGCTGACGAGACCGATATACGGCGTACAGTTCCACCCGGAAGTGGAGAACACCGAGAACGGGCCTCAGATATTCCAGAATTTCTTAGATATAATCGCCGAACGCCGTAAATGACGTCCGGCAAGTAAGAATATGCGGAAGATCCGCAAAAGGTGTTTACCTTCCCTCGCTGATGAGGACCTCGAGCTGGCTTATTACATTCCAGATAAGGGTCCTTCCGTGGACAGGTATGTTGGGATCGTTCGCAAGGTCGTCAAGTATCATCATTGCGCTGGTGGACCTGACATCCAATGCTTCTTTGTTGTCGAGCAGACGTCCTTTGGCGTCCGTTGCTCCTTTTCTGATGTTTCTAGGGACCGATGTATCCTCAGCTAGCACTTCAAGTACATCGATAACTTGTTTGATTTTATCTGCCATAGTGATTCCTTCTTTTTCAGATGGATTCGAATTCTTCCTGAAGATCAATGACGAGTTGTTCCAAAACTTCCTCGAAGCTTGGGGACTTGTATTCTCTCATTCCGCCAAGATCGCTTTGGATCCTAGCTACGAAGTCATTGTTCTCCTTGACCAATTCGACGTTGCACAAAATTTCTTCCATTTTAATTACCCCGTGCAAGAATATTTGACCCAACTGATAACCTGTATTTAATAGTTAGCAACTTCCGTAAATATGGAAAAACCCACTCTGGCTAGCTGATTTCTTGGACAATCGGCCGATCGTCGCCATACAGGGTCGCCCGATAACAAAGATAATAATCGTCCTCGTCTCTCACCGGTCCATGACAGACGCCAGACAGAAGAACATGGTATTGTTCGGGTTGCCGTTCGCAGTGGCCGCGGCACTTTTCGTCGTTGCGGTCCATCTGACCGGTGTAGAGACAGAAGTGGCCAAGGTTTACTTCCCTTACGCCGACAGTCTTTTCAACGGTACGGTCCCGGAGATGGAATATCCTCCGTTCGCTCTTGTTTTCCTGTCTATACCGCGTATATTCGCATCGTCTCCAACGGGATACGAGATCGCGTTCGTCATCGAAGCGTTGGTGTTCTTCCTGATAGGACTCTGGTGCACCAGTGCGATCGCCAGTAAGCTCAATCAGAGCCCGCGCAGGTCTATGATGATCTACACGGTCGCGATGCTCCTGGTGATCGAGTTCGTTCTCGACAGGTACGACATATTCCCTGTGGTATTGGTCATGCTGTCGCTTTACTGTCTCGTTACTAAAAGGTACGTATTGGCATGGATACTCCTGTCCGTTGCGACCATGACGAAACTGTATCCGGCGGTCCTGATGCCGCTTTATCTGATACCGTTGCTCGCGGACAGGGATTGGAAGAACGCTCTCAAAGGGGTTTCGGCGTTCGTTCTTACAGCGTTGATAATAGCGTTGCCGTTCCTGTTGACAGATCCCGAAACTGCACTGGGATTCATCGGATATCATTCGGACAGGCCGCTTCAGTTGGAATCCGTCACGGCGTCGCTGATCTATCCGTTCTCCCTTCTGGGCATAACCGACATGAGTCAGGTGTTCAGTTACGGTTCCGAGAATCTGATCGGGGCATGGCCCGATGCCATAGTTGGCTTCCTGATGCCTTTGACAGTGGTGCTCCTGATTGTTCTCTATGCGGTGTCCGCTCTCCTGTTGAGGAGAATGAAGATATCGGGAATCTATACGGAACAGAACAGGATCGCGATCATTGGTGCGACGTTCATGCTTTCCGTGATGATATTCATCCTAGCGGGGAAGGTGTTCTCCGGCCAGTACATGATGTGGATGGTATCGTTCCTGCCGTTCGTCGCACTCGTGTGCACAGACAACATGTCCAGGAAATACCTTCTGCCGTTGTTTTTTGCGGCCGAGATCCTGGTGCAGGTGGCGTTCGGTATAAATTCCGGACTGACCCCAGGCGAGCTCAATACGGTCGGAATGCTGGCGGTCCTGGTGAAGAATCTGGCGGTCATCGCGGTGTTCCTGCTGTTCATACGGTCTGTCGCCGGTCGTTTCAGGCATTTGGAAGACAACGGAAGGAACAGTCAAAAGAACGACGCACGCGAGTAATGAGGATACCGAAACCTTTAAGACAGGGGTGCTTTTTAGGGAGACCATTCAAACGTTGCTTTCAGTGGTAACGAAAGAATGAATGAAACTGCCCAGTACCTGGGTATGTCGAGGGAAGAGAAATGACAACAGAAGAGAGAGCAGAGGACATCCAGGACGATCTCGAAGCCACGTTCAAGAACATGGGCAAAGGAAAGTATGGAAGGATCCTCAAGATGGCTCGTACGCCCAGCAGGGAAGAGTACAAAAAGACCTGTTACATCGCAGCACTGGGTATGCTCATTCTGGGCGCAGCAGGCTTCGCCATTATGTGGATAATGACCTACCTTCCCAATTACTTCTAATCAGAGGCGAAATAAATGGCAGACATCAATTCAGGAGGCACCCGCATCAACGGCGAGGGAGGCACCAAGGACGTCCATGCAGGAGCAGCGACCACTTGGAAGTTCTTGCTCGAAGGCGGAACCGGGACCACATTAAACTTCGATGTATCGACGGGTCCGGATTCGGACAGCGCCCCTGAGTGGAATGTCACACTTTACGACGCTACCGGCGGGGAACTCTGGAGTAATTACCGCTCCAGAAGGGAGATCGACGTGGATATCCACGGAAAGACTCAGAAAGAACTCACAATGGAGATCATCTGCCCGAAGGGAGCGAGATACGGCGATGAGGTCGAAGTCATCGTCAAAACGCCATCATCATCTATAACATTCGGCGCGGTCGCAAAACAGTCCATATTGGTACTTAAAACCCAGATGGACCAGGAGAAGAGCGTCGCCGACAGTCTCATGTCCAAGGCCAACTTGGGGGAGAAGGACATATACGCTGTGTTCAGCCCCGCAGGCCTGAGAGGATACGTGTTCGTCGAAGGAATGAACACAGACCGTCTCCGCGAGAAGACCAGGGATATCAAAAAGGCCCGTTCTTTCGTGGATGGCGAAACAAACATTGAAGAGATATGCCACTACCTTGTGCCTGTATCGACCGTGGTCGGTATAGTCGAAGGAGACCTGGTAGAGCTTGTCAACGGCCCGTTCAAGGGCGAAATAGCAAGGGTACAGCAGATCGACCAGAGCAAAGAAGAGATCACAGTCGAGCTCATCGAGGCAATGGTTCCGATCCCCGTCACCGTCAAGGGCGACAGCGTAAGAGTTATTGAAAAGGAGAAATGAGCAATGGTAGATACTATTGAGGCACTGGTTGACGGCGGCAAGGCAACAGCAGGACCGCCCCTCGGACCCGCACTCGGACCCAAGGGAGTCAACATAACAGAAGTCATCGCAAAGATCAATGAGAAAACAAGGGCGTTCTCCGGAATGAAAGTTCCTGTGAAGATCCTCATCAACGACAATAAGACGTTCGATGTCAAGGTGGGAACGCCTCCGATGTCCGCACTTGTGAAATCCGAGCTCGGACTTGCAAGCGGATCCAGCAACGCCAGGACAACGAAAGTTGCCAACATGACCCTCGATCAGGCGAAGAAGATCGCCGAGATGAAACAGGACAGTCTCCTCGGAGCAACCGAGAAAGCACGTGTCCTCGAGGTCGCAGGTAACTGTGTGTCCGTTGGTGTGACGATCGATGGAAAAGACCCTAAGGTCTTCCAGAAAGACGTCAAAGCCGGACTCTACGACGACAAATTCTAAAACAACAACAGGGGGCAACCCCCCACTTTTACTTTTACATATTACACACATACAATTGTATGATCATTATCGATGAATGTACTTTGTATCGGATTTCTTCAATATATGATACAAATATCGCGCGTGTGACGTGATAACCATTCGCACGCGCTAGCGGATCCCGTGCCGGCGCGCCGCCGGAGCATCGCCGATGTCAAAAAGTACGTATTTGCATATTTTGAACGGTGAAATTATTCATATATGGATAAAATAATGCATATCGTGCTCTTTTTACCGAAAGGTTTATATTCTGTAATCCCTAACGTAAGTTTATCTCCTGAAAGGGAGGGGAATGATTACAATGAAGTGCGAAATGAAAATGATGAACAACGACTGCGCAACGATGGACAAGATGACCATGATGATGGACAAGATGTGCATGATGATGGACAAGATGTGCATGGGCAAGTCGATGATGGGCGGTGAAATGTGCATGATGATGGACAACATGTGTATGTCCATGGACAAGATGTGCATGATGATGGACAAGATGTGCATGATGGACGGAATGTCCAAGGCAGACATGACCATGATGATGGACAAGATGTGCATGATGATGGACAAGACCTGCATGATGATGGACAAGATGTGCATGGAGAAGGCCATGATCATGTCCAGCGACATGTGCATGATGATGGACAAGATGTGCATGATGATGGGCAACATGTCCATGATGATGGACAAGATGTGCATGATGAGCGAGATGCCCTGCGAGAGCATGTGCATGATGATGAACAACATGTGCATGATGATGGACAAGATGTGCATGATGATGGACAAGATGTGCATGGAGAAGGCCGGCATGATGATG
Source organism: Candidatus Methanoplasma sp. (assembly GCA_031261625.1). The sequence continues at coordinate 46,260 of JAISJG010000021.1, read as the reverse complement.
ACCGCCGATATGTGCATGATGATGGACAAGATGACCATGATGATGGGCAGCATGACCATGATGATGGACAAGATGTGCATGATGAGCGAGATGATGGACGGTATGTCTGCAGAGATGCCCATGATGATGGACAAGATGACCATGATGATGGACAAGATGTGCATGATGATGACCTGCATGATGACCGACTGCATGCCCGAGGCAATGCCCGGACAGGCAAGCGAATTCGCTATCTAAACAGATCAAAGTTGATTACTTCCTAAACCCCTTAACCCCCCGGCGGTTTTTCTCCGCCGGAGGGGTCATACTTTTAAATACTAAACGAAACTTAGGTATCTTTGCTTGTAGGAGAGCCCAAAAGGCTCGCATGCACTACGAGGAGGAATTGTATTGGCAGAAAAACCAACCGTAATAGCTGTGCAGAAGGCACTAGAGAGTGCAAAAAAGCGCAATTTTACTGAAACGGTTGAGTTGGCCATCAATCTCAAGGATATCGATCTGACCGTACCCAAAAACCGTATCCAGGAGGATATCATCCTTCCGAACGGCAGGGGAAAGGCAGTGAAGGTCACTGTGATTGGTGGTGGCGAACTAGCCCTGAAAGCCAAGGACGTTGCCGATCTTGTGATTACCCCCGACGAACTCGGGGCACTCGCAGACGACAAAAAACAGGCAAAGAAGATCGCAAACAGCACTGATTATTTCATAGCCGAAGCACCGCTCATGGCGGTCGTCGGTAAGAGACTCGGTACCGTTCTCGGTCCTCGCGGAAAGATGCCTAAGCCGATCCCGCCAGGAGCTGATCCTGCAGGAATGGTCGAGAATCTCCGCAAGTCTGTGACCGTCAGGACGAAAGACAGGAAGACTTTCCACGTGCCCGTGGGAACGGTCAATATGCCTGCAGAGGAAATTGCCGACAACATCGACACAGTCGTGAAGCGTGTCGCGCTCCGCCTTGAGAAAGGTAAGCTCAACATCGCATCCGCATATGTGAAGACGTCCATGGGACCATCGGAGAAGATTTTGTAAGGAGGTCTAAGATGGCACACGTCGCAACTTGGAAGAAGGAATTGGTGAGCGAGATCGTCCAGGATATCGTAGATAATCCGGTCGTCGCAATTGTCGACCTCCACGGTATCCCCGGACAGCAGATCCAGTCCATGAGGGCCGGACTCCGTGAACACGCAAAACTCAAAATGACCAAGAACAACCTGATTGTTCTGGCCCTTGAGGAAGCGTCGAAGCAGAAACCGGGCATCGAGGCACTGAAAACAGCTGTCCACGGCCAGTGCGCCATCGTTGCAACGGATATGAATCCGTTCAAACTTTGCAAAAAGCTTGAGTCGACGATGACGCCTTCCGCAGCAAAAGCGGGAGAGATAGCCCCCCACGACATAGTCGTGCCGAAGGGACCTACGCCGTTTGGACCGGGACCGATCATCGGTGAACTTCAAAAGATAGGTCTTCCCGCAAAAATCAATGCGGGAAAAATAGAGATCAACAAGGATACCACGCTGGTCAAGGTCGGAGAACCGATCCCTGGACCCGTGGCGGCAATGCTTCCCAAACTGAACATTCTCCCTATGATCGTCGGAATGGACCTCAGGTCCGTCTACGAGGATGGAGTAATCTACGGTAAGGATGTATTGACAATCCCCGAAGGTCACTATGCTACATTGTTCGCTACGGCAGCACACAACGCACACGTATTGGCGATAGAGATTGCATACCCCACAAAGGAAACGATCGTACCGCTCATATCCAAAGCGTTCAGGGAGGCTCTTGGCCTTTCCGTCGCAGCCGCGATACCAACCAAAGAGAATATTGAGATACTTCTTTCGAAAGCGGACAGACAGATGCTTGCCATCGCTTCCGCTTCCGGCTACAGCAATGACACGATTGCAGCGAGACTCAGCTCCGCTGCGGTAGTTGCATCTGCTCCCGCAACCGCGGCAGCACCTGCAGCAAAGGAAGTTGAACATGAAGAAGAACAGGTCAGCGAGGAAGACGCCGCAGCTGGCCTGAGCGCATTATTTGGATAAAGGAGATGAAATAAATGGAATACATCTACAGTGCATTAGTGCTCTACTCTGCTGGAAAAGACATCACTGAGGACGCCGTAAAAGGAATCCTCACTGCAGCAGGTGTAAGTGTTGACGCAGGTAAGATCAAAGCACTCATCTCTTCACTCGAGGGAGTCGACATCAAAGAGGCTATCGCATCGGCAGCCTCCGTCGCAGCCGCACCCGCAGCACCCGCAGCAGCAGCAGCCGCACCCGCAGCAGCAGCCAAACCGGAAGTTGTCGAGGAAGCAGCAGTCAGTGAAGAAGACGCAGCAGCAGGTCTCAGCGCCTTGTTCGGATGAACACGGAAGTTGGTTAACAACAACACAAACCTCTTAAATTCATTACTTTTTATAAGTTTTCAAGAAAATGAACAGAATCGGACTAGGTTTACGGTCATTTTTAACAATTCCGAACACATCCGCATGTAAATTGTCAAAATAAATCATAGTCATCCGACACCGTAGTAATAGAGTTAAAAAGAGCACGTTTTTATCCCACCGCGTGCATCACCGGGTGATTAATATGGCCGTCGAGAAGGTAACCGCCCGTTTGACCGATGATACTATTGCAGTCCTGCAATCGTTGGTCGACAGAGGCGAGTTCTCCAGCCTCCAGGAGGCAGTGCAGGAAGCGGTCAGGAGATTCGTCGATTCGGAATTCACACCCGAACAGAGGTCCCAGATAGTTATCAACCGTCAGAAAGAGGACAAGGTCAGAATGGAGGACCTGATGGGCGACGGATCGGTCACAATGGACGAAGCCGTCAAAAAAGCGGTCACCGAATACGTCAGGTCAAGATTGGGGTCGGGGGACTGAATGCGCCGTGCAGTGGTCTTCGGATGCGGCGGGGGAGGCTGTAATACAGTTTCTTACATCAATCCGCATAAGCATAGAGTCATAACCATAAATACCGGGGCAAGCGGCTCGGAGTCCACCATCGCGTTGGCAAGCGGCAATGTTCCGGGATGCATGGGCGACCGTGATCTCGGATGGGCGCTCGCCTCTGATTATAAGGAAGACATCAAGAGATACCTTAATGGTTATACCGATGTCATTGTGACCGCGGGCCTCGGCGGAGGCACGGGATCGGGAGTGATACCTGTCATAGCGGAATGTGCCAAAGAATATGGGATCAGACTGATCTCGGTGGTCAGTATACCCATGCCTTTTGAAACCGCAAGAAGGGAAAAAGCAATGACCCAGATGAAAGAGATCATCCGTTTGTCGGACCGTACGATCCTGCTGGATATCGGAAGGATCCTGGAGCTCGGCGATATGCAGATAAGTGCCGCCATATCAACGGCCAACGACATCATGATGGAAGCGATCGTCAGATGCGATGAGATGCTCAACGGTCCGTTTTTCAGTCTCTTGATCGAGAAGGTATACACCGTCGCTTATTCCGCGGATCTTGATCCGGTCAGGGCGGTCAACGATGCGATGGAAAAAAGCATGTTCGATACCGATCCGAATTATGGGAAGATAATAGTATCCACGGATGGAAAACTCTCGGAGGGGGACGAAGAGGCCGTGGTCAAAGCCATCGGCGACAAGACCGGGATAATACCGGATACCGTCGCAGGCAGCGGCGACAGAGAAGGTATGCTGCTGTTCATTCCCATGTCTTACCGTTCTTTATTATCTTGACCGCATCCCCGAGTATCCCCATCATCGTGTTGTACTCATACTTGGTCGGTATGGAGCGCCCCATCATCCTTCTGAACATCACGATGGTGTCGCTTTTGCGGTTTTCCGGATATCCGACGGCATCGAGAAGGTTCTCGAAGAAGTCGAACATAAACTCCTTCTCATGACGGTCGGCTGGTTCTGCGCGTCTGAGTTCTTTATCTGCCTGGAACATTTCGTATAATACGATTGTAGCGGCATGCGAAAGATTCAGTATGGGATACTCCTCACTTGTGGGTACACTGATAAGGACGTCACATTCGTTGAGTTCCTCCTGATAAAGGCCGGTGTCCTCTCTTCCGAATATCAGAGCTATTTTCTCCTCATATCCTCTGGCATATTGGGCGAATTCCCTTACGGCCACAGGGATGCGGGTGTAGTTCCTGTCACCCTTGGTGGTTATCCCGCTTGTACCGACGGCAAGGAAGCATCCTTCGAGGGCTTCCTCCAGGGAATCAACTTTCACAGCATTGTCGAGAATGAAGTTCCCGTGCTTTGCGCGACGGTATCCGTCATCCCCGATCTCGCACGGATCCACAAGATAGAGCTCATCCACACCGAAGTTGGCCATGGACCTGGCAACGGCTCCGACATTCCCTTCGAACTTAGGACCAACAAGGATTATACGTAGATCGGGCATCGAATCAGTGAAAACATAAATCTATATCAACTTTCATACAAGCGTGTGAACGTACCGAAAGACCATCCCAGATACAGGTCCCTGATGGTCAGGGAACATCTGTCCGAACTTGTGGATAGAGGATTGGTGACCCCAACGGGACTGATATCCCACGGCAGAGGGGAGGCTTTCGACTATCTGATGGGCGAACGCACTCTTGAACCGTCTTTGGATGCCGAGAGGGCTGCAGCGGCGTTCCTTCTGAGGGCAAAGAATCCGGTGGTGTGCGTCAACGGCAACGCTGCGGCCTTGGACCCGGAGAATTTGATACTCTTGGCCAAGGAGATACCGGCGAAAGTGGAGGTCAATATTTTCCACCGTACCGAGAAGAGGATGGCGTTACTGATATCGTACATGGAGGATAACGGAGCGGAGAACGTTCTGGGACGCGATCCGGACGCAAGGATCCCGCAGTTGACGTCGGACCGGGCGTTATGCACCAAAGAGGGCATATTCGATTCCGACGTAATTCTGGTACCGATCGAGGACGGCGACCGCGCTAAGGCCCTCGCGGATATGGGAAAGATCGTGATCTCCATAGACCTCAATCCGTTATCCAGAACATCTAAGACAGCAAGCGTTTCGATCTCGGACGAGATGACGCGTGCATTGGAGAACATCATCCGTTTCGTCAGGGAATTGAGAGGAAAGGATGACGAGATAGAACAGATCATAAGCGGTTTTTCCAACGAAGATAACCGCAGGGCCGTTATAGAAGCGATATGCACATCGCTCAGAGAAGGTTCCGAAGGAGGAATATAATGGATGAATTACTGAAAAAGGGCAGCCTCAGGCTGAAATGGGCGTATGACCACATGCCGGTCATGAGGAGCATAGACGAAAGATTCAGCAGGGATAAACCGCTTGCAGGGATCAAGATAGGAATGGCACTCCACACCGAAGCGAAAACAGGCATTCTTGCCATCGTACTTGCCAATGCCGGCGCGAAAATACGTCTTGCCAGTTGCAATCCGCTTTCTACCGATGACTCGGTCGCATTGGCCCTCAGAGAAGAGTACGGTCTAGATGTCTATGCAAAAAAAGGCGAGACCCAGGACGAGTATTATACGAATCTGAACAGTGTCCTGAACCTTGCGCCGGACTTTATCATCGACGACGGCGCAGATCTTATTACCATGGCGCACACATCCCGCAGGGACGTGCTGGGTAATATCAAAGGAGCGAACGAGGAGACCACCACCGGAGTGGTACGTCTGAAATCAATGGCCAGGGACGGTAAACTGGAATTCCCCGTCCTATCGGTGAATGACGCTAAGATGAAGTTCCTTTTCGATAACAGATACGGAACAGGGCAATCGGCATTCGACGGGTGGATGAACGCCACGAATCTCATTGTCGCAGGGAAGCGCCTGGTCGTGGCCGGATACGGATGGTGCGGAAAAGGAATCGCAATGAGAGCCAAAGGTCTCGGGGCATCCGTAATCGTTACGGAGATCGACCCGGTAAAGGCGATCGAAGCGAAGATGGACGGGTTCGAAGTGATGAGAATGGTGGATGCGGTGAAGATCGCAGACATAGTCCTCACGGTCACCGGGTGCAAGGACGTCATCAGCAAAGAACATCTCGAGGTCATGAAAGACGGATGTCTTCTCGGCAATGCGGGTCATTTCGACAACGAGATCAGCAAGGTCGATCTTCTCTCCGTGTCCGGATCGGTGTCCAAAGTACGCGAATACATAGACGAGTACACAACAAAGGACGGCCGCAGGATATATCTCATCGCAGACGGACGCCTTATGAACCTGGCGGCAGGACAGGGACACCCTGCGGAGATCATGGACACCAGCTTCGCCGCACAGGCACTGGGTATCGAGTATCTTACTAAGAATTACGACCGCATGGATGACCGTGTGTACGACCTTCCGGAAAGGATAGACATCGAGATAGCCAACATAAAACTGGGATCGTTAGGTGTGCAGATAGACACGCTCACCGAAGAACAGAAGAAATACATTTCCGGATGGGAAGAGGGCACATGAGGATCGCGATGATCACGGACAGCTACCTTCCCACAAGGGACGGCGTCGTTACCGCGGTCATTACTTTAAGAAAGGCATTGGAGGATCTGGGTCATACGGTGTTCGTCATCGCGCCGGATCCCGGGGAAGCCGACAGGGAAGAGGGAGTGATATACTTCCCCGCAAAGAAATTCAAGAAATATCCCGAATATTTCCTCCCTATCTTCCCGTCGAACAAGATAGAGAGGATCAAGGCCCTTGATGTGGATGTGATACATATCTACGGTGTGACGTTCATGGCTCTGAAGGCCCTGATATCAGCACGTACCCTGAAGATACCCACGGTGATGACTTATGTCACCAACGTTGTGGATACGATGGAATACTACTCTCCGTTACCTCTGCCGATGGAACTGCAATCCAGGCTTGCCTGGATATACATGAGGAACTACCTCAAAAGGCCTCACTGCATCATCGCGCTGACAGAATCCACGATCGCTGAGTTCGAAGAGAACAGAGTGCGCACAAAGAGGACGGAAGTAATCCCCATCGGTATCGATGTCCACAGGTTCCGCAGGGGCTTAGACGGATCGGAGATAAGAAAGAGATATTCATTGAACGATAAGCGTGTCATCATCCATGTTGGCAGAGTGTCCTACGAGAAGAATATCGACACGGTGATAAGATCTGTGAAGTATCTTCCCGACGATGTCAGGCTGATGGTGGTCGGAAAAGGCCCCGCACTCGATGAGATGAAAGAGATCGCAGAAACGGAAGGGCTCAATGACCGCGTGGTGTTCACGGGATTTGTTCCGGATGATGAGTTGGCGCTGCATTATGCCGTATCGGATGTCGTCGTATCGGCGTCAAGATTCGAAACCCAGGGGTTGACTATAGCAGAAGCGATGGCATGCGGCCTTCCGGCGGCATGTTCCGACGGAAGGGCCTTCCTTGATGTTGTGACGGAAGGATATAACGGGTATTTCTTCGGTGATACGCCGGAGGGATGTGCGGAAGCGATCGTGAACTGTCTGGAAAGCAAAGGTACTCTGTCGGATAACGCAAGGAAAACCGCTGAAACATACTCCATGGAAACGGTCGGGAAGAAGCTGACAGAAGTCTACGAACAGGTCGTGGACAAGTTCGGAAAGTAATCCGGCGTTTATGAAAGTCTTTATAATTACTATAAATTACTATAAAATTATAAAGACTTTATACACATATTTTTGATGTAATGTATATAATAATACATTTTAATGAAAAAAGTCTTTATAATTACTATAAATTTCTATAAAATTATAAAGACTTTTAAATAGAAAATATACGATCGTACGGAGCATGAAAACTCCAAGAAATCCTCCAGTAAAGCAGTTTACGGATTTTTTGGAAAGAGATTTGGAAAGAGGATTGATCCTGGCTTCCGAGTTCAATAAAAAGTATCTTCACTGGTCCGAAGTCAGAAACAGAGAGACAGAAGGAATAGATCCCGATGCGATATGGAGTCTGATGGTTGATATCAGAAAAGGAATTCGGGAGGAAATAGACATCGGCGGAATATCCATCAGATATTCTATGATAAATGAGTTCCAAAAAGCCATTCACGAAATAGATGTCGGATCGGCTGCTGGATTTTTATCGCGCGACGGTATCGATCCCAAAGATGCAAAACGTTACTCTGTAAGTTCACTGATGGAAGAGTCAATAGCATCAAGTATAATGGAAGGTGCCGCGACCACAAGGAAGATCGCAAAGATCATGCTCAGGGAGGGTCGCAAACCCAAGGATAAAAGCGAGATGATGATTGTAAACAATTACAAGGGAATGCAATTCATAAAAGAAAACAAGGACGAGGACCTGTCTCCCGAATTTATTCTGACGCTCCATGGGATAATGACGCACGGTACGCTGCACGACAGGAAAGATGAGGGTGCATTACGGGATACAGACGATATCGTTGTGCAGAATGTGCTCACAGGAGAGATATCGCACACCCCTCCCGCGCATGAGGATCTGCCGAAACTGGTAGATGCACTGTGCGTTTACGTCAATGATGATGCCACCTTCACTCATCCGTTGATAAAAGGGGTAATAATACACTTCTTAGTGGCGTATCTGCACCCATTCGTGGACGGAAACGGCAGGACTGCAAGGTCATTGTTCTATTGGTATATGCTGAGAAAAGGCTACAGTATCTTCGAATATCTGGCGGTGTCAAGAGTGATCGGAAATCACCGCGGAAAATATGATGATGCTTACGTTCTATCAGAAACAGATGATAACGACATAACTTACTTTATCAGATATAATATCAAAATCGTGGAAGAATCACTAAGTGAATTCCTGAAATACCTGGATAAGAAGATAAATGAACAGAAAAAGGTGGAGAAAGAAATATCCGAGCAACAGTGCCTGAATATACGTCAGCAGATGATACTCAAAGATGCCCTGTCCGGAAATCCATTCGGAATAGCTTCGATCCAATCCAAATACCAGGTATCATACCCGACGGCAAGAGCAGATGTGATAAAATTAGAAGATCTGGGATTCATAGTAAAACACGGAGTTGCAGGGAATAAAATAATGTATGTCCGCTCCGAACCGAAGCAACCTCCGAAAGTCAAAGGCGAGATAATAATCGGTTGACCCATACAATCTTTAATATCCTCTGCAGGGCATCCGATGTCATGCCAGGCAAGAAGCCGTTCCTGTCCGTTTATGGGCATGTCACGATAGATCAGATAATCTCTTTGGCGGAGTTCCCGAAACTCAACGAATCTGTGGATGTCGTTACAAAGAAAACATCGCTCGGCGGTACCGGGACGAACATCGCAGTGTCCGCATCGCGTTTGGGTGTGCCCACAGCCATATGTGCATTCGTTGGCGATGATTTCCCGTCCGAATATTTCGATGAGATCTCGGCATCGGGATTGTACACCGAAGAACTTGTGAAGGTCGACGGAACGGAGACATCCCAGGCACTTGTATTCAACAATTCACGTCTGGAACAGAAGGTCGTTTTCCATCAGGGGCCGCAGGGGAGCGCAAGTAAGTTGGGGATCAGACTCACTGGGTATGCAAAAGAATCGGAGCACGTCCACTTCTGCACCGGTGATCCGGAGTACTATGTTTCCCTGATGGACGAGATCAGACCATTCCCGAAAAGCATATCCGTTGACCCGGCACAGGAGGTCTATAAGTTGTGGGGCAACAAGTCGCTTTCCACTGCATTGGAATTCGCGGACACTCTTTTCTGCAATGAATACGAAGCCAAGGTCATTGCAAAATTAATCGGAGTGGATGATGTACTCGAAATAGACAAACCGTTGGTCGTGCGCACGGAAGGATCCGCCGGAAGTATCGCAAAGATAAACGGGGAGGGATTCAGGATCCCCGCCATCAAAGGAGAAGGATTCGAAGATGCCACAGGAGCCGGTGACGCCTACCGGGCGGGATTCTACGCAGGCCTGTACAACAAATACAGCGTAAATGAATCCCTGGTCCTGGCGTCCACAGTATCGTCGTTCGTTGTCGAAAAAGTGGGAGCGTTGACCAATATCCCGACATGGGATTCCGTACTCAAACGTGCAAAACCGTATCTTTGAGGGTCGAATGGCACTGATCGCTATAACAGGAACACCGGGGACAGGAAAAACATCCCTTTCCGAAGAGCTGAGAAAAAGAGGGCACAAGGTACTCGATATCAACGAACACATCAGATCACACGGACTTCTCGGAGAAAAAGACGAAGATAGAGATACATTCGCCGTGGATGTAGATGGTCTGAACGAATCATTGGAAGAATTCAGAGGTTCGGATGAGATTATTTTCCTAGACAGTCATCTGTCGCACTGTGTCGATTCAAGGGCGATCATCGTTCTCAGGTGTCATCCCGACGAGTTGGCAGACAGATTGGTTGCAAGGGGATACGGCGGATCGAAAGTGACAGAGAATGTGCAGGCGGAGATCCTTGACGTGATATTGTGCGAGGCATCGGAGTCGGATATCCCTGTCTTCGAGATAGATTGTACTTCATGCGATGTATCCGACACTGCGGATGCTACCGAAGATATAGCGAACGGGAATACCGATAAATATCTGCCAGGCAATGTTAGCTGGCTGGGAGAGTTTGATAAATGGTTCTAGACGAGCAGAGAGGGAAAGCAGAGTTCGCACTTCTTCCGGTTGCTAAGAAACTTATCAATGTCAATCCCAATATCATATCATGGATCGGTCTGATCCTGGCGTTCGTTTCCGGGCTAGTTCTTTATTTCAGCTATGATGTCAGTTGGGATATCGACATCTTCACCGGGGTTACGATCCATTACAACCGTTCATATCTTCTGATACTCGGTGCGGTCCTCGTTCTGGTGTCTGGGTATTTCGATGCTCTGGACGGCAAGATCGCAAAACTCGCGGGAAAAGCATCTAAGAAAGGTGACTATCTCGATCATGTTTTCGACAGATATGCAGATGTGTTCATGATCGGAGGAGTGGCCGTCAGCGGATGGTGCAATCCGTATCTGGGTATACTTGCTCTGGTCGGTGTTCTCCTCACTTCTTATATGGGTACCCAGGCACAGGCGGTGGGTGCACCGCGCCTTTACGCCGGACTTCTGGGAAGAGCGGATCGCGTCGTTTTGAGCACATTGTTCCCAATAATCCAGTTCATAATGATCTTCGCCGGATATCCGACCATCGATATCGGCGATTATACAATCTCCTGGTTGGAGATCATGATAATCTATTTCGCAGTGGTCGGAAACCTTACCGCCATACAGCGCGGAGTGATAACCTGGCGCAACATGTCGAAAGAAGACAGTCAGTGATCATTTCTTTTCTTCATCTCTTTTCGGGAAATTCCCGGATTTGATGCGATAATAAGATAGTGGGTGGTTCATCTTCCCGTTGTTGCAAAGACTGTCGGGATCGAAACATATGCCGTTCGTTTTCATTGTGGAACACTCGGGAGGGGTATAACCCTCGCCTCCGCGTTCTTCCCCGGTGATATGTTTGATCTGATAACTCGACTTGGATTCATCGAAATCAGGGGACTGTGCGAACAACGCAATTATCTGCTCATATGTTAGACCCAGCGCATTCAGAAATGACACTAGAGCGAACCTTGCGCTGTGCGGAAGGTTCATTCCGTTCTGTGCGTTCGCCAGGATCTGTTTGATGCAGGGAGGAAGGAAATCGGGATTCATTCCTTCTCCTCCGGTGGGACTCAGTTTCTTCTTCGTTTCCGAAAGCAGGATCAAGATATGGTCGATGTCCGGTTTCATCGCCTTCTGGAATTCGGCCGGTACATTGAGCGGAAGTTCCCTCTCTATTCTTTCCTGAAGTGAGTTTTGTAACAGACGGTCGAATTTCGCCGCATCAAGATGGACATACCCGTTTCTGAGATCGGTGTTTATCAGCTTCCATTCCACTGCTTTCATGACGTGGGAGAATCTCAGATAATCGCCGAAATGCATGTTGATCTTGCCGTCTTTGTCCCTGGAAGAGTTCACTTCGAGTTCCTGGGCGACGGTTATCTCCGATCCGATATCCCCCTGCAGAAGGTCGTTCATCCTCGAGGCTTCTGCCAGAGCATATCTTTTCGTGAGAAAGCGGTCGTTGATAACGGAAACGATCATCCTCGCATACGGGTACGACAGGACCTCCATCAGTCTGTCATATTCCTGAAGTAACGACACATCACTTACGCAATATTGGTCTATGGCGCTTTTCACGCGCTCCAGACCTCTTTTCCTGGCGTTCTCGTATGATGGGGAGAATACCAGCGATTCGATGTCCGCGGAGTTGCTTTCCGCGAATTTAGCGGATTCCCTGAGAAACGGGTATCTCGCAGCGCGGATGGAATCCATGTGTGTCAATGGAATAGATGGTAATTTAGGGTTTGTACAGAATTACAATTTAGGCATACCTAAATTTATATATTATTTAGGTAATCCTAAATTGTGCAGAGATGAGTATGTGATTCTGATTCGGTGAGCATTTCAGAGAGCCGTCGGGCCTTACGGAGGCACAGACAGCCCGTCTTTTCTGAATGCCGGGGGCCTTACAGAGATGTGCTCAGCTCATATGAACCGTGCTGAAATATCAGCCTGGGTCAATGGGATCTGTATTCGATCAGAGGAAGATATATGATAACGATAGTAAGCTCGATAATAATCGCAGTGATCCTGACGGCACTGTTGATATTATTCGCAAAGCCTGTGCATAAATGGAGAGTTGTGTTGTACGTTGCCGTACTATTGATCACCGCTTACATAATCGGTGCTCCGCAGTACGGCGCGAGTGGGGATTGGCCGCAATGGTTCAACCGCGAAATCGCAGCCTTATTCAGACTTGGATCATTATCCACCGCGATATTCGCCGTGGTCATGTGGGTCGGAGTATTGCCTAAAAAATCAAAAATAACGAAGAAACTTCGTTCCGTAAGAGCGGAACTTTCGGTCATTGCGTGTATACTGGCATTGGGGCACAACGTCTCATTCACATACCTGTTCATCCAGTTCTTCCAGAATCTTACAACGCCCTCGGTGATGAGGGGATACTGGTGGTACGCATGTCTGTTCTCGCTGATCCTGATAGCACTCATGATCCCCCTGCTGATAACATCGTTCTACTCCGTGAGGAAATGGATGAGCGCCAAAACCTGGAAGAGACTTCAGAACACTTCGTATATTTTCTACGTTCTTCTGTATCTCCATGTGACTGGAATAATGATCTCGGCAGTCCTCAGCGGCGGAGGCCATCAGGATCCGATGGCATTCCTGGGGTATTCGATCCTGTTCATACCTTACTTCATCCTGCGTCCGGTGAAATATCTCTGGGACCGCAGTAAGAGTACAACGGTTCAAAGCAATGAAGAAGCAGAGGTGGCGTGATATAATGAAGAAAGGAACAACAATGGTACTGTCGGTTCTGCTGGCAGTCGTAATAGTAGCGGTACTGACCACAACGGCATACGAGTTCGGTCACGGCGGCGGAAGCGGCGGAGGACACGGTGGCGGCGACAGAGCGACGGTTCCGGAAAGTGATGTGACGGAAGAGACGACCGAAGGAATATTCTCTTTCGAGATATCCGATGAAGCGGACGGAAGCGGAGAAGAGTATGGGGCATTATCGGATAACGGTGTCTTATTACTGCTAGATATTCAGATATCTGGGTATGAGAATCCAACATCATATCTGAAGTGATCGTTTCGGTTCTTTACTAAGATATAACCGCATACAATAAACAGGTTTACAGGGCCCGACCGTTTCAGCGGTCGGACCCCTTTTTTCTTTACTCGATGTGGAGGATCTTCAGATCGGATACAACATCGCTGTTGGGCTTGATATCGAAGGTCTTCACGAGTACATCGAGGATCCCCGGTGTGATGAATGCCGGAAGACGGGGCCCAAGCATTATGTCCTTGACGCCGAGAGACAGCAGGGTCAGAAGCACCAGACATGCCTTCTGTTCGTACCACGCGATGTTGAACGACAGCGGCAGTTCGTTTATACCGACACCGAACGCTTCTGCAAGCGCGGATGCTATCACCACAAGCGAATAACAGTCGTTGCATTGGCCCGCATCTATCACACGCGGGATTCCGCCGATATCGCCGAGATCCAACTTGTTGTAGCGGTACTTTGCGCATCCGGCCGTCAGGATCACAGTGTCCTTGGGAAGTGCGTTGGCGAAATCGGCATAGTACGTTCTGTCATTCTGTCTGCCGTCACATCCCGCCATCACGACGAATCTCTTTATCGCACCGGCCTTGACGGCTTCGATGATCTTATCCGCCAGGGACAGTACGGTATCGTGGCCGAATCCGATGGTCAGGTTGGTATCGTCTATCTGCCCCGGGGCGGCAGAGGATCTCGCGAGTGCGATGACCTTGGAGAAATCCTTGTTTCCATCCTTATCTGCCGGTATGTGGGTTGCTCCGGGTATGCCCGATGCACCTGTAGTGAACAGTCTGGGTCTGTAACTTTCCTTAGGTATCAGGACGCAGTTCGTGGTTGCGATGATCGGTCCGTTGAACGCCTCGAACTCATCCTTCTGCTTGTACCACGCATTGCCGTAGTTACCGACCAGGTTTCCGTATGTCTTCAGCTTGGGGTATGCATTCGCGGGAAGCAGTTCTCCGTGTGTGTAAACGTCGATACCGGTTCCCTTGGTCTGTTCCAACAGTTGTTCGAGGTCCTTGAGGTCATGACCCGTGATCAGTATGCCGGGGTTCTTTCCGACACCGGTCTTGACAGAGGTGATCTCAGGTATCCCGTATGTGGTGGTGTTGGCCTTGTCCAGAAGTGCCATGGCCGTTGCACCGACGGTCCCGCATTCCAGGTTAAGGGCGACGAGTTCATCGGCAGAAAGATCCTTCACAAGCGAACTGAGGGCCTTCCTGATGAATGCGGTCACGGTCGCATCGCCGTATCCGAGAACGACAGCGTGATGGTAGTAGGCAGCAAGTCCCTTCGTTCCGTAAAGGAGAAGTTCCTTCAGGGATGCCAGATCCGCATTTCTATCGAAATGGATGCCTATCGGAAGCTTCTTCGCATCCACTCCGGCCGACTTGGCCAATGCTTCGTTGTCCGTGGCATCCTTGGTTATGATATTCTCATCGAAATTAGTGTTCGTAAGGGTCTTGAAAAGGCCTGTCACGATCCTGGTGTCTATATCGGCAAGCTTGCCTTCAGCGACCTTCCCGCTTTCAGCAGCCTCCGAAAGAGCTATCAGCGATCTTATGAGGCGGTCCTGTGATGCGGCCACTTCCGCATTCTTTCCGCAGACCCCGATCTTTATACATCCGGTGCCGCCCAGTGTCTCCTCGCACTGTCTGCACTCCATCCCCACTTCCTTCTTTCTAAATATTGACATTTTTCACCTCGTTCACAATGGTATGAATTGTAAACTTAGTATGAAATAGATACTAAAGTATATAGGCAGGGAAGTTTCTCCAGGTATATCATGGATCATGCATGCACTGTCTACAAAACTATGGACTATTTGGCCAAAAAATGGACCATAATGATACTTTTAGAGATGTACAAAGGAAAAGAGTGGAAAAGATTCTCGGAATTGAAGGTTTCTTTGGCAGATATCACACCGAAAGTATTGTCCGAACGTCTGAAGGAACTTGAGGACGAAGGGCTTGTGGAGAACAGGGTGGACGTCACTTCATTCCCTCCCAGAAGCGAATACAGACTGACGGAACCAAGCATGGAACTGATGGAGGTCGTGCACGATCTGAAATTGTGGGCCCTCAGGTGGAAGATCAATAACGAACCGTGCAAGAACCAGGATTGCAGGCTTTGTGTTCTTTGATTTTTTCGATCGATAAACCGGCCGTTGAGAACCAACGGCAATTAATTTTTTTTAGAATTGTGAAGGGCACCGGTGGAATACATAAGACAACCATCGCATCTGCGGACGAATCTCCTGTGTGCCCGCACATCCGATATTCCCCTGGTTGTCTGTATCCCATCGGAACCCTGTATGTATTGAATTCCCCCGATCCGCAAAGTAACACAGGAGTATACCTTGTAAACCTGATATCTCAGTTATATCGCGCTATATATCTCTTAAAGTTACCCATAGGGTACTACGGGTCACGTAATCAGCACAAATGTACAACAGAACAAACGATAAATGCAAAATCACGAGCGTTTAGGCATTGATGAGATGCGGAGTCCCCGTCCTGCAGACCATTGCTGTGCCTGCAGGTCCGGTATTCCCCGGACCTTGCGCATTTCATCAATGCCTATTTTATTCCCCCGATTTACAAATAACCCTAAGGTATACTTTGTAAACCTAATATTCAATCTATACTAAAGTATTTATTTGTTTGAGTTACTCACTCGAAACTATGGACCGATCGTGTACAGTTTACAAGACAATGGGCTATCTAGGCAAAAAGTGGGCCGTAATGATACTTCTTGAGCTATACAAAGGGGATGAATGGAAGAGATTCTCAGATATCAAAGACTCAATGGAAGGTATCACTCCCAAGATGTTATCAGAGCGTTTGAAAGACCTGGAGAGCGAAGGCCTCGTGGAGAACAGGGTAGATTCCTCTACTTTCCCCGTAAAAAGCGAATACAGACTGACAGAGCCCAGTTTGGAGCTCATGCCGATCATACACGCGCTCAAGTTGTGGGCTTTGAATTGGAAGGTCGATAACGAACCCTGCAAGGATCAGAACTGCAAACTCTGCAGGCTTTGATCAGTCTAAAGAAACAATATCTCTAAGGCCGTCAGCTACGGCGGGGTCCTCGATGGCCTTAGAGAACTCTTCAAAATCCTTATAGGGTCTTCCCAGCACTACTTTTGCCGCACGTTTCTTCCCGATACCCGGAAGCGCTTCGATGGATGACATGGGCATTGTGTTGATGTTGAACGGATAGCTCAATCCCGTAATGGATCTGAACCCCCAATCCGTGATGAATACGTCGTACGTTTTTTCGATCTCAAGTTTGTAGGGAACACCGACCAGTATCGGGTACGAACCAATCTGTCTCCCGAATGTCGTGTTCCCGTCCAGGAGCTCCATGTAGACGCCTCTCAGTACGGTTCCGTACGGGGCAACGCGTTTCAGCATCTCGCGGTCTATTTTATCCCTTACGGAATCTTTGAATGTCCTGAAAGTGCGCTGGTCAACCTTAACGCCGAATTCCTTCCTCAGAGGTAGCACCTGCCTGATATTGATGCGGCGGACCACTAGTCCCTCGTCCAATATCTGTTCCAAAAGGGCGGAGTTCATTTCGTAAGTAGATGATGTTTCCCCGTCAAGACCGCATATGATGTTCAGGCCGGGAAGTATTCTGGGAAGGCCGTTTTCTCCTCTTTCCCCGCCTATCTCATTGATGATCCTTACGGCATCGAGGACCTGGGATGATGTGCTGTTGAGGTTGTTGGATCTTATTACTAGCGGGTCCGCAGATTCCATACCCAGTGCCAATACGTTACCGGGTGTGCAGCATTCGGCCAGGACTTTTATTACTGCGCGGGACTCATCGGGATAGGTGCTTATTACTGCGGGATTCGCATTGTCCACATGGAGTATGTCGAAGTCCAGTTCTTTCAGTCCCCGGAACAGTTCTGTTATGGCTTTTACATTGGGTTTAGGAGGATCGGGTCCTGGTTCCGAGCCGTAGGATATGATGCATGTCTGTCCTCCGATCCTGATGTTCCTGATGCCCAGGGCATGCAGTTCTTTCGCTTCCGCGAGTATGTCCGCAGGGGATCTCATCAGAGGTTTTCCCTTCAGCGGTTCGATGCAGAAGGAACAGCCGCCACTCGCATATCTGTGGCATCCTCTGTATGATTCCATCTCGACGATTAGAGGGTGTGGATAATCCTGATGCTGTTTCACTATTCCCGCACCGAGGAGCATCCATCTGTTCCATTCCTCCAGTGTCCTGAATCTCTCGCCGACCTCTTTGCCGGAAATACCGTCATAAAGCGATGCGGCAAGGTCCTTAACGATAGCGAAATCGAATTTATCCGCAACGGAAGAAGAGGCCGCCGAACCGCCGATGAGTTTCCATCCTTTGAGTTTGGGGACGAGGGAATCAAGCTCCTTTAGGGACATGGGCATGGACCGGAGGTATTTCCCCGGGACTGTGTTCCCCGACAGGACTACGCTCACGGCGGCTTCCGGGATCTTTTTTCCTTTACGTATCATGTCAACAGAAATGTACTCCACATCCGCTCCTGCATCGATGGCGGAACCTGCAACGGCACGTATCATGGGTGAGATGTAAGGCGGAACGCCGAGTGCTGCCGGGTCGTCGATGTAACCGTCGATGAGCAGCACTTTCGGTCTTTTTTCCATACTTTGGAATATGCGGGGCCGTATATATTGCCGACTTCGCGCGCACGTATGTTTTACATAATGGCTAAATATGATTAGCGTAATCAACTGATTTAGCATATCGCAGTATAAATACGAAATTCGTAGAATAGCGAGGAATAAACATGGTAAACGACAAAAAAATAACGGCTGACGAACTTATTGAGCGGGCAAAGAAGCCCGGACAAGATGCAATGATCATGCATCCGTTCTACGGAGGAAAGATAGAGGTCGTGCCCAAGGCCTGCGTCAGGTCGTTCGACGATTTCGCCATCTGGTACTCCCCGGGAGTGGCAGAACCTTGTAAGGATATCGCTAAAAATCCAGAGAAGGTGTACGAGCACACATGGAAATGGAATACGGTAGCGGTAGTATCGGACGGTACCCGTGTGCTCGGATTAGGGGACATAGGACCGGAAGCGGCCATGCCTGTTATGGAAGGAAAAGCGATGCTTTTTAAGTATCTGGGAGGAGTGGACTGTGTCCCGATATGCCTTGATACCAAAGACCCGGAGAAGATAATCGAGACCGTAAGGCTCATTGCCCCGTCATTCGGAGGTATCAATCTCGAGGATATCTCGAACCCCAAATGTTTCGACATCCTGGACGAGCTCAGAAGGGATTGCAAGATCCCGGTATGGCATGATGATCAGCAGGGAACCGCTACCGTCGAGGTTGCGGGGGCAATCAATGCAATGAAACTCGTAGGAAAGAAGCTTGAAGATGCGAACATAACCGTCATCGGAGCAGGTGCGGCTTCCATCGCCATCGCAAGACTCCTGCTCGCAACAGGCTTCAGCCCGAAAAACCTGTGCATGTGCGATTCCAAAGGTATCCTCAATCTCTCCAGAGAGGATGTTGCCAAGGATTTCAAGCAGAAATGGGAGATCTGTCAGAAGACCAACGGTGCAGGAAAGACCGGCGGTATGAAAGAAGCGATAAAGGGTGCGGATATCGTTATCGCGGCCTCCAAACCCGGTCCCGGAACCATCCCCGCCGAGTACGTCGACCTCATGGCCGATGACGCGGTCATCTTCGCAACGGCGAACCCGGTCCCGGAGATATGGCCTTGGGAGGCAAAAGAGCACGGGGCAAGAGTATTTGCCACCGGGCGTTCCGATTTCCCTAACCAGGTCAACAACTCCATGGGATTCCCCGCGATATTCCGCGGTGTCCTCGATGTAAGGGCGAAGACGATCACCGATGAGATGTGCATCGCAGCCGCAAGAGAACTTGCGAAGTGCGCGGAAGAGAAGGGACTGTCCGAAGATTACATCATCCCCACCATGAGTGAGACCGATGTTTTCATCAGAGAGGCGGTCGCTGTCGCCATGAAAGCGCAGGAACAGGGCGTTGCCGGTCTGAAGATCAGCAAACAGGAGATCAGGGAAAAGGCGGAATTCATGATAAGGAGATCTAGAAATCTCACTGCGAAGATGATGGAAGACGGATTCATCGCAGATTGTGCTCCGGCATTCAAGTAAAACTTCACCCCCTCCCGTTTTCCGGGAGGGACATAATTTTTTTTTCAAAATCCCCAATTATCGGACTTTTCGTTCAGATATGCCAAATCTTAAGAAAGAGATTGAATGTATTTTTTCATACAACAATGTTCAGAGCTATCGATGTCCTTTTTGTAACAATAATTCCTGTTATTGTGAATTCAGAAACTCATTATCCAGTAAACGTTAATTAACATCATTTCATCCATTTGGCATAATGGCAAAAGTCACTGTCCTCAGGAGGGAAGAGATAGCATCTAAAACAGGCCTTGACCGATATGCCGACAATGTTGAAGCATGTTTGAGAAATACCATTTCAGAATACAATGAGATATCTTTCAACATAAGCAATCACAGAGGGCTCGGTTACTTGTTCGTGAATGGGTTCCTCAGGCCACTTTTCTCCTGTCTCAAGATAAGATCCGAAGATGTCACGGTCCATGCAACGGACGAACTCTGCGGCGTATTCTTCCCGTGGACACGGGGAAAGAAGATACTGACGGTACATCATGTGATAGGAAAAGGAGAATACGGAGGGCGGCTATATTATCATGTCTGGAACTCCGTCACGAAGGTGGCGATAAGGAATTCGGATGTGGTTATCGCCGCATCCTTTCCCACAAGGGATGCCGTGATCGATCACTTCGGAGTGGACGAAAACAAAGTAGTGGTGATGACGAGTCCGT
This sequence comes from Candidatus Methanoplasma sp., assembly GCA_031261625.1. The sequence goes on along the minus strand of JAISJG010000021.1, from coordinate 25,810 downwards.
TGGATCCCCAGTACAAGGTGCTGGAATCGATAAAAAAAGAAAAAATGATAGGGTGTGTGGGTACACTGATCCCAAGGAAGAACATCGTCGATTCGATCACGGCGTTCGATAAGTTCGTAAGCATGCCGGGTATGGGCGGATACGAACTGCACATCTGTGGAGTAGGCCCGGAAAAAGATTATCTTGAATCGGTGGTCGAAGATCTCGGGTTGTGGAACAAGGTAAGGTTCATCTCAGGACTGTCGGAAGAAGAGATAGTACAATTCTATAACCGTGCGGCACTGATATTCAATACATCCCTTCACGAGGGATTGGGGCTTGTGACACCTGAAGCGCAGATCTGCGGAACGCCCATACTGCATCTCGAATATGCAGATATCCCGGAATTCGTTACGGAGGCTTCGATATCTTGTTCGGACACCGATGATATGGCAGAGAAGGCATACAGGCTCATGGCGGATCCGGACGAATACGATGCCGTCGTCAAATCGGGGTTCGAACATGCGAAGGCATTCGGTGAAGGATTCAATACAAGCCTACTGAAGGTGTACGGCTTACGCTGAAGAATGTTGCTGGCTTTTTAAATATCTTGGTATTAGGTGTGTTGAAATGGATGTGCATGTTTCAGGTTGGAGGGCATTGAATGTTAAGCAAAAGATAACAAAGCATCCTTTAGCATTCATACTCTTAATCGGACTGATAATAAGGTTCATACTCATACCTTTGTTCACATTCAGTTTCGATATGACTTTCTGGGTGGCTACCAGTCAGGGGTTGGAAGGGGGCAGGGACATCTACGAGACGTCCTATTTCTGGTATACTCCTCTCTGGGGATATGTCATCGGCCTTCAGACATGGATAGGAAATGCAGTCGGGCTAGCAGATTACGGGCATTTGTTTCCGGAACTTGTCGTGAATTATTCTCAAACTACCATACCGAACATGACAATAACGACGATAGGTGCTAACATTCTTTACAAGGCACCATTGGTACTGATCGATGTGGCAACGACATTCATTCTGTTCCATACAGTTATGCATCTGACATCAGACAAGAAGAAGGCCTCGGCGGTTGCCGCATTATGGTTCCTCTGTCCGCTTGTCATTTGGTCTTCGGCAGTGGCGTGTATGTTCGATTCCCTTTCGGCCCTGTTTACCGTACTGGGGTTCTATTTCATGATCAAGGAAAGATATCTCGTATCCGGACTGACGATGGCGGTCGCCGTTTCAGCCAAAGTGTTTCCCATCTGTCTGTTATTGGTTGTGTTAGCCTATATATTTTCCAAGCATAAGGATTCTATTACCCAGGCAGTAAAAAACACAGGAGTTTTATTCGTCGGGGCAGCGATTTCTTTTTTTGTGATATACCTGCCCATCCTGATGTCCGGAAACCTTACCAAATCTTTCGAGTTCCTGTCATCCAGATCGGATGCGGTAGTAGGAGAACCATTCAATATTGTCAAATTGTTCACAGAAATCTCTTATAATGACATCATCAGATTGGCACCGATATTAATCATCGTTCTTTTGTTGATAGCTATATGGCTGTACAGATCCGAGCCTGCCGACAGAGATAAGAACTTATTGATATCGATAGTGCTGTCGTTCTCCGTTATGTTCTTCTGGCCACCGGTCCCTACGTATCCGGTGGTCCTCATACCGTTCCTTGCTATGGTGATAGTGATGTTCAACGGTAAAAAACTCATGTGGAGCTGGTGGTTCTTTTCCATATTCATGGTGGCGGAAGCTTTACTTCTCTTCAATTTCCAGTTGCTGTATTCGTTGGCAGCCTATACAAACATTCTCGATCTGGGTAGTGTGATGTCTGTCGTGGCATCTAATTCATCTCTTCTCTCGTTCACAGAACAGTTGTTCAAATACACCGGGTTCATTCCTGCCGCATCCGTGTTTGTGATAATGTGGCAGAGATACAAAGCACGTAATGACCAAGAGGGGGTTACAGAAGATGCGTGATCAGACGATATTGGTATTGATCGCAGTGTTCGCCGCGGTTATTTTCGTCGGGCAGGCAATGACATATGGGTCGAATCCGTATTCTAACGATGCGGATGCATGGGTCGATGAGTATGGAACAGTCGGATATGCAGTGAGGTCCAATACATCGAACGAGTTCACTGTAGTTCTTTTGGATAACAATTCTTTGTATGACATCCGGGAGCTCATGATATACTGGGATGAAACATACGCAATGGGTAACTCGAAAGAGTATCTTGAAAGTAAGAAAAATCAAATAATTTCCGAAATAAACATACGTAATTCCGTTACCGTCAAGGAAGCCGATGCAAATCAACTGAGGAGTATGATGTTGCACGAATCTTTGGGAACGGAGGAAAAGAACAAGACCGCGTTGCTGATGCTCACGGGGGCATTCCCCAGGACAGTATATGACGGGACGGAGGACAGCGTGGTGCTGTCCTGGTTGGCCGGCGGGGGTGTATTGTATTGGATCGGTCCGCCCATTGGAAAGTTCATTGCGGACCTGGGTGAGAGTAAACCGGAGTTTGTAACGGGATTCGGGAAATTGTTCTTCGGTGTCGATTCCGACGATGTGGTCAGATATAAGCCGCCGGGAATCCCATCAGAACCCGGCACGGTATTCTATTCATACGCAGTCGATCCGTCAAGGGACATCAATATTGCATCAGCGATCGGTGTATACTATAATACGATAAAATACGGCCTGGATATATCAGAACTTACCGACTATAAATCCATAGGTTACACCGGAAGCGGTTATGATTCTGCTGTGTTGTTGAAGTTCCATAAAGGTACCGGAATGATCGCTATATTCGGAGGGGATCCGACAGCGGATTCGGCGCCACAATTGGCACAGGTGATCTCAGCTAAACTGAATTACAAAACGGAAATAGTGGATATTAACGTAAGTCATATACACAATGGAATATCAACCGGAAATTTCCTGAAACATCAGGGCAGCAATGCGGATGTATACATCTTCATCGGTGCACCTATGGTGTTCTATGCGGAGTTCTTCGATCTTAGCAGAACGATGAAGTAATCAATGATTATAAGTTAAAAAAATTAAGGTTACCGGCCGTTTTACGGCCATGGTGTTTAAAGAACAGTGCTGGAAACACACTCGATATTCTCTATCCCGGGGATAGATGCGAGTGCGGCTTCCAGATCGCCGCCGATCTTTTCGTCGGTATCTTCGATATCGAACCCGACGTTGACCTTCTTGAGGCCGAAAGCGATGGGAAGTATGCTGGTCTCGATGACCTTTACCCCTGCGGGAATTACTCCTTTGATCGCTGCGATGACCCCGTCGAGGTCGATATCGGTGCTTTCGGGCATGAGGTCGTATGCTGCTATGATTCTTCCCATATCAATACCTCAAGGTCCGATGAATCCACATTTGTTGCACTCGTATGAAACGCTCTGGTCGCGGCACTGGTCGCATCTTCCTATCTCGAGCGCACCGCATTTGGGGCACTTGAAGAATGTGTTGCCGTGACCGATAAGTCTCTTACCACATGAAGAGCATATCTTGTCTGCTGCCATATCTGAGCGATACTATTTCCCCTATATAAAAGGGAAGGTCAGTATTTTATCCCCTATAATGTAGGGAGGGAATCCATGGAAACGATTATCATGGACGGAACCTATCGTATGCGGCATGAAGGTAAGTCCCGATTGTGTACCATGTCTCATGAGGCGTGTGTTCTTCCAGTCTCTGATCCCGGACAACGGTATGGAGAGGAAGTCAGTGGAGGCGGGATTGAAAACCTATGCGGAGAACATATCCTGGGACAGTAATTCCGCAGAGCTTGCGACGTTGGTCCACAGAAGCGCATACAAAGCACTGGGTATTACGGATCCGTATCACGAACTGAAGGTCCGTGCGGACGAGATCGCATCGGAATATCTGGAAAGAGTGGAAAAGTTCGTGGAATCATCTGACGACAGATTCACGGCGGCCGTCAGGATATCGATCATCGGGAACGTAATGGATTTCGGATCCGGGATATCCATAGATGATCCGGACGAGTTCGACGGTATGTTCGAGGCACTGCTGGCACAAGGCGTAGGATCCGATGATACCCAGGAGCTGAGAAAGCTTGTGGATTCTTCCGGGACCGTGTTGTATCTTTTTGACAATTGCGGTGAATCCCAGTTCGACAAGATCCTGATAAGGGAACTGAGACGGCTGGGAAAGCGCGTAATAGGCGTAGTGAAGGGAGAACCCATCCTCAACGATGTAACGCTGGAGGATGCCGAACGCATCGGCCTGGATAAGGAATTGGACGGTATCCTGACGACTAATACTTTCGCCATCGGGATCGATATGAGGAAAATAGACGACGACCTCCGTAACGAGATAAAGAAAGCAGGCGTCGTGATCGCCAAAGGCATGGCGAATTTCGAATCGCTTTCCGATGAGGACATAGGGGTTCCGATAGTCTATCTCCTCCGGGCAAAATGTATTCCCGTGGCGGATCTTCTTGGTGTGAAAGTGGGTACGAATGTCGTAAGGGTACAGAAGACATCCCGACGATGTGGGAATGTTTAATTATAAAAAACATAATGGATTTGTTACGATGGCCCCGGACGTTAAACAGGCGGTAATTATGGTTGGAGGTAAAGGCACCAGGCTGATGCCTCTGACAGAGAACACGCCTAAACCGATATTACCCGTATTGAACAAACCATGTCTTCGTTATCTCATCGAATCGATGGCATCGGCTGGGATAAAGGAAATCATCCTCGCCTGCGGGTACAGATCGGAGAAAATGGTCAACGCCATCGGCGACGGATCGGACCTCGGGATAAACATCGAGTATTCTTTCGAGAAGGAACCTCTGGGTACCGGGGGGGCGATCAAACTGATAGAGAGCCGTTTGGACGATACGTTCATCGCGGCCAACGGCGACGTGTTCGCCGATGTCCAGATCAAAGAAGAGATAGACAAACACTTCGCCGTCGGAGCGAAGGTCACGATAGCTCTTACAACCGTCAAAAATCCCTGTGAATTCGGCATAGCCAGACAGGATGAGGACGGTCGTATTCTCGAATTCAAAGAGAAGCCGAAGCCGGAAGAGGTGTTCTCAAATCTTGTGAATGCCGGAGTGTACGTCGTAGACAAAAGCGTCCTCGCAGACATTCCCGCAGGAAGTTTCTTCGATTTCTCCAAGGACCTTGTTCCGATACTCATGGAAAGAGGGGAAATAATTCAGGGATTCACGATCAACGGGATCTGGAGGGATGTCGGTCGTCCTTCGGACCTCTTGGGTGCTAACCAGACCATGGCATCGAAACTCTATGATGACAACAGCTGGGGAGGGAAAAAACTGAACAATGTGACGGTGAAGAAACCGTTCTTCCTCGGAGAAGGCTCCGAAATATCAGATTCAGAAGTAACGGCATCCGTGATCCTGGGGAATTGCGAGATAAAAACAAGTAAGGTCGTCAACTCACTGATAATGAAAGGATGTGATATATCATCCGCCAAGATCGAAAGCAGCATCATAGGAGAAGGTTGCAAGGTATCTTCCGGCGCGCACATTATCAATTCGGTGCTGGGGGACGGCACAACAGTGCCCGAAGGGCAGAAAATAGAAGAGAACAAGGTGTTCTGATGGTCGAGTATGTTAGGGCAAGGGCTCCGCTGCGTATAGGCATTGCCGGAGGGGGAACAGACGTGGATCCGTATGCGTCGCAGAAAGGGGGTTGTGTTTTCAATACTACCATCAACAAGTACGCATACTGCACAATAACGCCGAGGACGGACGATAAAATGTCAGTGATATCGTCTTATTACGGAAGATATGAGGCGTTACTGAACGGGGGACCGCTCAATTATGACGGTCAGATGGATCTCGTTAAGGCAGTAACGAATCATTTCAAGATCAAGGACGGGTTCGATATGTACATCGAATCCGATGCGCCCGCAGGATCCGGTCTGGGAGGGTCGTCCACTATGATCGTGGCTGTGATTTCCGCATTTTCAAAACTCCTTTCATTGGATCTCACTTCCGCGGAAATCGCCGCACTGGCATATAAGCTGGAAAGAATAGATATCGGGCTCAGCGGAGGTAAACAGGACCAGTATGCTGCAGCGTTCGGAGGGTTCAATCTCCTGCATTTCGGAAAGGACGACGTCAAGGTCGATCCTGTGGTCCTTGACAACAATGTCATAAACGAACTGCAATACAGATCCGTATTATGTTTTACCGGATCGCCGAGGGAATCCGCAACGATCATAGACAATCAGATAGCATCGTTCAAGAAAGGTTCTAATGAAAAGGCGCTCGATGAGACCAAGAGACTCGCGAAAGAGATATGCGACGCCTTGAAAGAAGGGGACATAGACAAGACCGGAAGACTTCTGGACGAGTCATGGGCTTACAAGAAGCAGTTCTCCGAAAAGGTTTCGAATGCCGATATAAACAGGCTCTACGATATTGCAAAAGAGAACGGAGCCATTGGCGGAAAAGTGTCCGGTGCCGGCGGAGGGGGGTTCATGTATTATATCTGTAAGTATGATAAGAAAGCAGAAGTGGCCAATGCCCTGAAGGATGCCGGAGCAGAAGTGACGGAGTTCATGTTCGATCCGAAAGGCGTTTCAGCGTGGAGTGGAAAACATGAATGACCTCATAAAAGCCGAGCTGAAAAGAAGCTCAGACGTAATATCCGGAATAGATCCGGTACAGATCAGGAAAGCGGCGGACGTCATCAAAGAGTCCGTGAAGAAAGGAGGTCAGATCATTTTCATGGGCAACGGCGGATCGTCCGCGGATGCCCAGCACATAGCAGCGGAATTCTCTGGGAAATATGCGTTCGACAGGCCGGCAATGGCAGGCGTCTGTCTTTCCAACATAGCTCCGGTGACCGCCATCGGTAATGATTACACCTACGATTTCGTGTTCAAAAGACAGATCGAGGCCGGTTGCAGAAAAGGCGATGTCGTCGTCGGGTTCAGCACATCCGGTAACTCGAAAAATGTGGTGCTGGCACTAGAGGCTGCAAAGGCCATAGGCGCTTACACGATATCGTTCACAGGGGATTGCGGCATACTCAGAGAGAAGGTCGATCTGCCTGTCATAATCCCCACTAAAGAGACGCCGAGGGTCCAGGAAGGATACCTTGTCGCGTGCCATACCATATGCGGTATAGTGGAACGCGAACTGTTCGGGAAGAAGGCGGTGTTCGTCGACAGGGACGATACTCTCGTGATAGATGCACCGTACTGCGGAGACCCCGACAAGCTGATAATTTATCCGGGCGTCCCGGAAGCCGTAGCGAAACTCAACAAGGCCGGTTATCTCGTGATCGTAGTAACGAACCAGTCCGGAATAGGAAGAGGTCTGATAGACGAGGCCGCATTGTCGAAGGTGCACGATAAGCTTGTGAAAGAGATCGAGGCCGGAGGCGGGAAGATAGACGATATCTATTACTGTCCGCACCACCCGGATGCCGGATGTGGCTGCAGGAAGCCTGAGACGGCGTTGGGGGTCGAGGCTATTGTGAAATACAACATCAATCCGTCGAAATCGTTCATGATCGGCGACTTGGACCGTGACATCGAATTCGGGAAAAGACTCGGACTGATGACGTTCCAGGTCAAAGGGGACAGGACGTTCGTGAAGATCGTCGATTCTATTCTAGGCATCGAACAGCAACCGTCGGTCCGGTCTCAGAAGTAAGTTCACTTACCTTTGACCGCGACGTAGATGCGTGCGAAGAACCTTCCGACCAGGCCGCATTGTCTCAGTGCGGATGCGACGACCTTCGGGCTGATCTTGGATTCTCCGCCCCGTCTTTCACCGAATTCGTAGGTGATCTCACCGATCTTTATACCGGAAGGTGCGAATTTCAGCAGATCGAAGAGGGCTTTGAATCCCTTCATCTCGAACTTGTCACTGTTCTGTACGATGACTTCTCTGAATATCTCCGTTCTTCCGCCGAACAATCCGCTCATGATGTCCTTTGTTTTTTTCTTGCCATGGACGAACAGCGTCATAGATGCAAGGGCATGGAATGCCCATGAACCGAACCAGCGTTTGAAACCCAATGCGACGCGGTCATTCCTCACTCCGACGGAGAGGTCGAAGCCGCTTTCAAGATTCCCATATACCTGTCCCACAGCAGATATCGGATGTTGGAAATCCGAATCCATATTGATGAAATAATCGGTCTGGGTCTCTATGATTCCCTGACAGATGCTTGCTGAAAGACCTCTGTCTTCCGGATCCCTTACGAAGAATGTGACATCATCACATCCGAGGGCATCCACCAGTTCTTTCGACCGGTCTTTGGAATTATCGTCCATTATGAGGATCCTGAAATCAGGATAGGCCTCACGGAGCGCGGTCACCATGTTGGCAATGTTCTCCTCCTCATTGTATGTCGGTAATATTATTGTGCATGTACGTCCAGACATTCGATTACATTCCCGTTCACAATGAGTATCGGAAACGAATATATCATATATGCGCACGATAGTTGCCACTTGGAGCGTAAGGTCATGCACGTTATTTCTCTAGTGGTCAGGAACGAATTCGGTGTGATGCAAAGGGTCATGGGCGAATTCACCCGCAATAAGATCAACGTCGAAACGATAGTTGTCGGGAAATGCGAGGTTCCCGGGAAGTCCCGTATGGTACTTTCCGTGATCGGGCTGGATGCCGCGGAGACGGCAATAGGAAGGCTAAGAAAACTTCAGGACGTGTACGATGCGGAACTCATCCCCGAAGCGGGACAGTCCGCGTATGCTCTGATATCGACATCAAGCGGCAATGTAGGCGTTGTCGGAGGGTCTGCACAGGTCGAGGAGATAATCGACCGCAGCAATCCGGACAAGTACGTCAAAGCATTGAACGCCCTGTGACAGGAAATGATAAAATGGAAAAGACCGACAAGATCTGGTTCGACGGAAAGTTGGTGGATTGGAAAGATGCCAGAGTTCACGTGCTGACGCACGCTTTGAACTACGGGACAGGGGTTTTCGAGGGTATCAGAGTATATCAGACCCCGAAAGGACCCGCAGTATTCAGACTGAAGGATCACATCAGACGTCTGGTGGACGGATGTAAGGTCATGGGCATCGATCTGGAGTTCGGCGGAAAGAAGTACACCGCAGACGACATCGTCGAGGCCGTTAAAGCAACCATAAGGGCCAACAAGAAGGTCGATTACATCAAACCCTGCATCTTCCTTAACGGCGAAGAGGTCGGTCTCAATCCGGTCGGGGTCCCCGTAAGTCTGGCGATAACCAGCATATTCATGGGCTCGTACCTCGAACCTTCGGACGAGGGAGCGAAACTGATAACATCGTCATGGCACAGGCCCGACAACCTCTGCGGTCCCGCAGGGGCGAAGGTCAACGGCGCCTATGTGACATCATGTCTCGCCAAGAGAGAGGCTGTCCGTCAGGGTGCAAGCGAAGCGGTGATGCTCAATTCAGTAGGACATGTCGCCGAGTGTACCGGAGAGAACATATTCATCTACAAGAACGGAAAGATCATTACTCCGCAGGCATCCGAGTGTATACTCGAGGGGATAACCCGCGGATCGATCATACAGGTCGCCCGCGATCTGGGTTATGAGGTTATCGAGTCTGAGATCACCAGGACCCAGCTCGTCACTGCCGATGAGGTATGGATGACCGGAACGGCCGCCGAGGTCGCACCCGTCACCGTTATCGATGGCAGGAAGATAGGCACCGGTAAAGTGGGTAAGGTCGCAACCGAGATCCACGAGAAGTTCCATGCGATCGTCAGCGGGAAGGTCCCCGAGTACGATGCGTGGCTCGACTACGTCAATTAAACTCCAAACAGCCCTCCTACGGGGGCTGTGATTATTTTTATTCCGTGTTAACGAAATTATTTATGTGACCATCCATGTCAAGGGGACGGATGAACACAATATCCGTGACGGTCGGCATATGCGCCTACAACGAGGTTGCCAATATCGAGAGGGCAGTCAGGTCCGTGTTCGAACAGGACAGGGACGGATTCGTTCTGGAAGAGGTCATCGTGGTCTCCAGCGGCAGCACCGACGGCACCGACGATGTCGTAGAGTCACTTACCCAGGAGTATCCGGAGCTCAGGCTCATACGCCAGGAAAAAAGAGAAGGGAAGAATTCCGCACTGAACTGTGTCCTTGATAACAAGAATACAGAAGTAGTCGTCATATTGAACGCGGACAATGTGTTCGGATCCAACGAGAGTCTGAAAAAGCTCGTCCATCCTTTCGAAGACGACAAGGTAGGAATTGTCGGCGGCCGTCCGATACCGACCAACAGTACTGATACCGTTGCAGGGTTTGCATCGAACGTCATATGGGTGATGCATCATTATGTGTCTCTTCAATCTCCGAAAATAGGGGAACTAATAGCATTCAGGGATATAGGGACGAGATTATCCCTGAAATCACAGTCCGATGAGGATCTTTTGAAAATGAATCTCGAGAAAGAGGGATACGTAAGTGTCTATGTCCCGGAAGCGACTGTATATAACCGCGGACCGGAGACGATCAAGGATTACATCAAACAGAGGACCAGGGTCAATATAGGCGAATGTTATGTCAAAAGGGACCATGATTTTGATATTCCGACCTGGAATTTCAGACAGTTATATTCGGCACTTACGAAGACGGTCAGGGACATGGGGTTCCATCCGTTCAAAATAACAATATCCGTAGTCTTAGAGATTTATTCCAGGATGAAGGCGTCCGTGCATGTGAAAATGGACAAGGGCGACATGAATGTCTGGGAACAGGTCGAGACGACCAAAAAACTGTGAGATACTTTTCGTCGTATCAGTTATTAGGGATTGTTCTTGAATACGATGTATTTGCTGGTAACGTAATTCAGGACGATCTCTATGATGCTGACTGTTATTTTCGTTACCAATCCGTCTATACCGAACAGGCTCTGATTCAATCCTATGTCGTACAGGATCGGGAAACTGCCGATCGCGACAAGTCCTGTGAGTATCCTCATCAGGAAGAACGAGCTTACTTCTCTGACGAGTGTCTTTTTCTCAGTGGATCTGCTCAGGAAGACTATCCATTTGTTGACCACGAATGCGAATGATACCGCACATACCCAGGAGAGGATATTACTTATGTTGATCTCGAGTCCCAGCCAAACGAAAATGATGTATGAAAGCCAACTTACCAGGACTGTTCCGGCACCGCATACGAGATACAGCACGCCTTCCCTATGCTTCCTGGTAAAGTCATCGATCCACATAAAGACAAGGAGGTTATGAAATACTCAGATAAATATGATTACATATCCGATGTATGCAAACGACCTCTGGAGTACTCCCCGGACAGGACTTTTTCGAACACATATTCTATATTCGGAATGAGGCCGTCCCAATCATATGCTCTGGCCCTTTCGAAAGCATTCCTTCCCAGTTCCTCTCTGTAGGATTCATCGAAAAGCAATGCGTTCGCCGCAGATGATATCGATTCCGAATTTTTCGGCGGAACGGATATCCCTCCGTCCTTTACGGTTTCCGGCAATCCGTTAACTTCGGAATATATGAGAGGACGGCCGTAGGACATGAGTTCGATGGCCGCAAGTCCAAGGGATTCGAACAGGGACGGCATGACGAAGAATTTGCAGGAACCCATCAGATCGTTCTTCTCTTCTTCGCTGACCCAGCCCTTCATTTCTATTTTATTTTCGAGTCCTGCTTTGGCTATCTTCTTCTCCAACCGTTTGGAGTCCGGACCCCTACCACAGATTATGAGTTTGTAATCGATATCTTCCATCGCTTCTATCAGATAGTCGAGTCCTTTGGTCCGTACGAGCCTTCCGAGGGACAGTATGAAGTCCCCGTCCCCGTCCCCCTTCTCCGGGAACGATGACAGTCCTGTAGGCACGGAGGTCACATGTTCCTGCGGGTATCCTCTGCGGATGAGGTCGTTCCTAACATGGTCGCTGACGCCGATGATATGGTCGAAAGTATCGAGGCACGGTCTGAATCTGTTATCGTTGATCTCGGAGAATTTCGCCTGGAGCCCGATGCCTTCCCCCCACATATTGTGATAGGTGAAGACTTTCTTTCCATCGTATTTTTTGAGATCCTTGTTGTAACTCGGTGCCCATCTGTAGTTATAGTTAACAATGTCTGGGTCTATGCTTTGAAGTGTTTCCAGAACGTCCTTTGATGAAATGAAAGGAGGATTGTATACGTTCAAGATATTGGATTTCAGACGTACGATCCTGTACCCGTCCACTTTCTCTTCTTCGGCGGTATCCGGCAGTCTTCCGGTCAGGATGGTGACGTCATGTCCCTTTTTGGCGAGAAGTCTGCTTGTCTCATGCATTCTGTGTTCGATCCCTCCTCTGAAAGGATAGAAAAACGGGTTGACATCGACAATTTCCATGATATTTCCGGCTACCTGAGCATATTGCAATTGCTGGAATGATAGATAATGTTGTTCATTCGGAATACGGGGTCGGAAAGGGAAAAATCCAATGTTAAGAGGGGGAGTCGCCACTATCTTTTATTATCGGATGTACGTATGGGTCAGTTGGAGGCTCCAGGGTGCATAGGAAGAAGTATGACAGCATGATGGTTTTAGCGGTCATACTATGTGTAATCGTGCTGTTCGGAGAATATGCCGCATACAGTGGCAGTTTCTATGATTACGATGCGCACGCGGAACTCAAAGACGGCACTATCGATTATTCGGTATCGTCATCCGGATCCGACACTTACACTGCGATAGCACTGGACAACACATCTTCATCGCCGACGGTGCTTTACATATACATCGACGATACGTACGATACGTACTTCGATATAGCCAGGGATGAGACGGGAATAGTACGCAACGATCTTGATTATTCCTCGGACCAACTGAAGAGATCCATGGCGGTGAGAGGATTCGATAACGTAGTTCTGTGCGGTCCGGACGAACTTCTTGGGAAAATGCTTGAAGACGTGGGTACGGAGTTCTCGAAGGGCCTGTTGGTCATGTCATATGCCCTGCCAGAGAAAATATATTCCGGATCCGCCGACAATCTCATATTCGAATGGCTGTCGGGAGGAGGTACTTTGTACTGGGCCGGCACACAGATAGGTGCATATTACACAGGAAATGACGGACTTACCGCTGTGGACAACGGACAGGAGTTGTTCCTCGGTACGAAATGCGTCAATACGGACGGTCCGAATATAGCTTATTCAAAGATAGATGCAGAAGGGCTCACGGATGCACTGTCCATTAATTGGAACAGGGTAGATTACGGCCTTGAAATGGACAAACTCCCGGGTGCGACATTCGCAGGCTATTCCGAGAACGGATATGCCAGTCTATCATTCCTCCCGTTCGGGAAAGGGACAGTGGTCGTGATAGGCGGCGAATACAACCGCCACCAATGCGACGACATCTCACAGTTGGTCGCGGCAGGCATAACCGCGTTCACATCTATGGCCGGCGTTGAGGAAGGGTCCGTGACAAGAACGACGGTCGAAGGCAGAATACAGCCGCCGGAGGGATCGTCCGATGTCAGTCTGTACGTATACATAGGTGGAGACTACACAGTGTTCGGGAAGGTGTTCCATGACCTCTGACGTTGCGACCGCAGATGTCGATATCCCAGACGTGTCATATCAGAAAAGGATCTTTACTTTTCTGAAGAGACCCGTAGTACTTGTATTGGTCGCCGGGATACTGATCAGACTGTTGATATTCCCCTTCATGGAGGTCGGTTATGATTCCGATTTCTGGGCACTGATAATAAGAAATATGGAGGGCGGGGAAGGACTATACGGCCTTGAAGGATATTACTACACTCCGATATGGGGATATGTCCTGGGTGCAGTATCCGTTTTCCAGGAGGCATTCCTGAACATCGGAGATATGGGTGCACGGTTTGTCGAGGTGTTTCCGGCGGAATCCTTCGAAGGATTCTTCTTCAGTTCCAATGTGACCACGGTGGCGTTCAACTTCTGGGTGAAGATACCGTTCCTGATAAGCGATATCCTCGTGGGATGGCTCGTATACCGTTTAGTCAAAGAAAAGACCGGGAGCGAGAAGAAGGCGACTATCGGATTCGCATTGTGGTTCCTCTGTCCCATGATCATCTGCGTGACATCTATTTCAGGTATGTTCGATACATTCGCAGTACTTTTCACATTGCTGAGCATAATATTGGTCCGCAAGAACCACATGTTAATGGGAGGGGTTATGCTGGCGATGGCGGTCCTGACGAAATTCTTCCCTGCATATCTGGCATTCATAATCCTCGCATACATCCTGGCAAAACACAAAGGAGACGGCACGGCATTAAAAAATGCAGTATATTTCGTGGCCGGAGCGATCATTGCATTCCTCGTATTTATGCTGCCTCAGATCATGGACGGCACGTTCGTGGAGAGTTTCCTGTTCATAATCAACCGCTCTGGAATAGAAAGCACAACGCTTCTCGACACGCTGAAAGGAGTGTCCGCGTTGATGGTATACGGCGTACTCATTCCGGTATCCGCATATCTTGCATACAGGCTGTACAGAACGGATAAAGGCAAGGATGATACACTTTTCAAGTATTCTCTGCTCATTATCGCGTTATTGTTCCTGTATCCGCCGACCCCGCAGTATCTGGTCTTGATAATCCCATTTCTCGCCTATTATCTGATGACAGCGGATCCGGACCTCAAAAAAAGCTGGATCCTGATATCGGTCGGGGCAACAGTGTTCGTTCTTGCAGGAGGGGCTTTCCATTTCTTCTCGTTCGGTGCGTTCCTGGGAACATTGCAATTAGAGCACATAATGGAGATCGCGGTGCAGCTTCAACAGCCTTGGTTACTCGGATTCTCGATGACACAGTATGTGTACACTATTGCCGGCGCGATCCAATACATCGGTGTTCTGTCCGTTTTATATTTATTATTCATAAAATCGAAATATTACAAACCGATCGAATTCAAAAGGGTATAATTCAGGTCGCCCGTTCTCTTTTCCTGCCCATTGCAACGGACAGAACGAAACTGATGATGATGATCGCCACAATGAATACCAGAGTGAACATCTGTGCATCATCTCCACTGAAGTAACCGAAGAAGAAATCGCTCATCAGCAGTATCAGGCCGTATTTCACCACACATCCGATGACCACGAACAATAGTGATTTTTTGATATTCCATCCTACTATGGCTATGACCGCGCCGCAGAACGGTATCATGGGCGCCACACGGTTAAGGAGCAGCAGACGTTCATCACCCAGGACCAGGAATCCGACATATTTGTCCACTACGCGGGATATGCGACGGGGAATGCGGATACGTTTGACCAGGAGATACAGTGAGGATACACCGACGATCTCGGCGATCACCGCGGCAAGGATCAGTTCTATGCCGAACGCCGGCTCGGGGCTGTACATGAAAGCCACTACGAAGAAAAGTTCCGGCAGTGTCGGGAATATGAGCGCATCGATCAGGAATATCAGGAATATGCACAATATGAGTCCTGTCTCGTTCGAACCGAACACCCCGTAGATCCAGTCTCCTATGTTGAACATTTTCAGTCCTGTCTGCCGATATCGTCATCGGCACATTTTCTGTCCCAGCGTTTTCCCATGTTCGTCATGAATTTATCCAATCCGAAACCCATGATGATCTCGCGCGGCGTTCTGTTCCTGAGAATGAGCGCGGCCAATAATGTCATCGTTCCGGCGCCTATAAAATCATTGACAATGTCCCTTAGGGAGTCTTCAATGGAATACGCCATATATGCATAGCTGAAAGCACTGTCCACAGACCATTCGAGCATTTCCCAGGCATTACCGAATCCGTATCCTATGATGAACAGCATGAACAGTAGGGACGCGTTTCCAAGCTGAATGCGGGTGGTGTACGTCTTGATGGTCATCAGACCGATGAATGCCACCAGAGTGACGACGACACTGGCGGAGATGTGCGCGATTATGTCCCAGTATGGGATCCAGATGTAGGTCCCCCAATACAGGGCGGAACCGTGCATGTAGATCAGTCCTTCCACTATGGCAATGAACCAATACGGTGTGACGAGCTTGTTGGATACCCGCAGAAGCGGGAGTACGACGGATATACCCAGAAGTATGATCTCGGTCACGACCACATAGATCATCTCGTGATCCTTTCCGTAGATCCCCATGAGTGTTAGGGCAGTGTAGATCGCAAATCCCAGAGGGAAAAGTATCAGGCACGCTATGTCTAATTTCTTCTCTCTGGAGGTTCTTTCCGTCATCAGCGATCCTCCAGAATGTTTTTTCTGCCGACAGTACGTATGTTGAGTTTCCTCATGACGGAATAGACAATCACGGCGGCTATTATCCCGAATACGAACGCGAATGCGAACTCATCCACCAGCCAGAAGTTGGATTCTCCTGATATCATTTCCATCACTTCCGACGGGGCCGAGGATATATCGCCGGTCCAGTATTTTGCGATGATGTAAGGATCGTATCCGAATCTTTCAATGAAATAGTATACGCCGTAGGAAAATACATTGGATACCGCCAGAGTAAGGAACAGAAGATACACGACGATCATCGCGCGGTCGAGTCTGATGTTGCGGTATGCTATCAGACTGCTGAGTATAACTCCGGCAAGGACCACGAACAGGGGTGTAGCAAGACAGAACCTTGCGAACTCTTCAAGGTCGGTGAATACGGCGTTGTAAATACCGAGGGCGAGTGCAAGGACCAAAGCGGTCGGGACCCAAAGTTTCATTGTTCTTCCCATGTATGATTGTATCAGTCCGACGGCCGATACGACGACGGCTAAAATGCCCGGGACCATCAGATCGGCTTTTCTGTCATCTATTCCCACATAGACGGCCACCAAGGCCAGAATCAGTGAAACGAAAAACACAAGCGCTCCGGGCTTCATATAGGGCAAACTGTGATTTACGGTATAATTGTTTCTGTAAAAACAAGACGGTCATGATTATATATCGATAGCCGTTAGTTAATCGACCGGAGAAGGTGAACGGACTGGCGGATGAACAGTTTTCCAAATATGTGATGCCGAACGCGGTTACCAATGTCGTATGTACGGCAATGATGGCCCTGGCCGGTATTCTGCTCGTCCCATATTACATCGGCGAGATGGGAATGGGCGCATACGGACTCCTTCCGCTTGTTACGACCATCACGTACTACGTTATCATCATCACCGATGAACTGACAAAAGCGTTCTCCAGGTACCTCATAATCTCGATACACGAGAACGATACGGAAAAATCGAACTCGATCTACACCACGACGATACGGGGATTGGGCAGAAGCATGCTGATGATGTTCCCATTGGTGGTCCTCGTGGCGATAGCATCCCCTTATGTGTTCCAAACAGGGGACATCCCCGATACGAGTGTCCAGTTGCTGTTCCTGATGGTGTTGTCATCTGCATTGATAATGTCCTTTTCTACCTGTTTGAACGGCATATTCATGGCCTGCAACAAACTGTACATCATCCATATTGCGAGGTTAATGTACACCACCTTACAATTGATATTGATCGTATCGATGTTCTCTGCATGGGGGCCGGACCTGGAATACATCGGTGTAGCATACCTTGTTTCTGCTGCGATATTTTTCGTTCTTCTGTTCTTCATGGCCAAAAGGATCAATCCGGACCTGAGTTAC
Organism: Candidatus Methanoplasma sp.; assembly: GCA_031261625.1. The sequence continues at coordinate 8,181 of JAISJG010000021.1, read as the reverse complement.
CAACGCAGACTTTACGACGGGAAAATGCTGAAAGAGATGGGCGAATTGGGAACATGGTCCATAATATCCAGAATAGGCATGTTGCTGTTCATTCAGGTGTCTCTGTTCCTTGTCAATATATTCATGGGCAATGTGGAAGGAGGAAGTTTCTCCCTGATAGTCACGATGATATCTATCACGAATACCGCATGCATAACGGTGACCACGGTCGTCGCCCCCATACTTTATAAGAGCTATGCCAACAAGGACATGGAATCCCTGATAAAGATATCCAGACTGTCGATGAAACTGATAGGGTTGTTGATAGCATATCCGATAGCGTATTTCTGTATGTTCTCCACACAGGTCCTGGACCTTCTGGGTAACGGGGAGTTTCTCGGGCCGATGGAGATCGTGCCGCTGATGTTCTCGGTGCAGGTCGGAGTATGTGCGATAAGTGTTCTCGAGGTGATCCCCATCCTGTTCCTAAGGATCAAACCGGTGGCGGTAGTGACCATTCTGGTCGGTCTGATCAACGTACTTTCGGCTGCGGCACTTCTGAATTATACGGACATGGGAGTAATGACGGTTGCGATCGTCTGGGTAATTACGATGTTCTTTCTCAATTTCATTTTCTATCCGATATTCGTCGCTAAAGTGTTATCACACAAACCGCACTCGTTCCTCACACCTTTGGTCCCCGGATATCTGGCGCTGATAGGATGCGTCGTTGTAGGGTATGTGACAAAACTTTACTACACAATGCCGAGCACATGGGCAACGGTCATCATCCCGTTCGCGGTGCTGTTCATCATGTATCTTGCGGTGATATGGAAATTCGGCTTCAACAAGAGCGACAAGTCGATGATAGCGGGAGTACTTCCTTCGTTCATGAGGAAATATCTTATCAAACAGACCTCCTGATACACGACCAGTGCGGGCATCGTATGACGTTATCCATAAATACTAGGATAGAATAGGTCGGATGCTCTTTAAGGGCCGATGAATGATGACGGTGCTAGACACCGGAAAGAGGTAATTAAAATGTCAGTATTTGTAAAGTTTGAGACACCGAAGGAGCTTTCCGACAAAGCGTACTCCGTAGCGGAGATCGCCAGAGAGGGCGGAAAGATAAAGAAGGGAACGAACGAGGTCACCAAAGCCGTTGAGCGCGGTGACGCAGCCATCGTCATTATGGCGGTCGACGTCAACCCCCCCGAGATACTTGCACACCTCCCCGCACTCTGCGAGGAGAGGAACGTACCTTACGTCTACGTACCCAGCAAGGCCGAGCTCGGAAACTCCATCGGACTTGAGAAACCCACAGCATCCATAGCAATAACGGATGTCGGAAAGGGAAAGCCCATCCTCGATGAGATCGCAGCAGCTGTGAAAGCACTGAAACAGTGATGGTGATTTGAATGGTAGACACAGACAGCATTCCTTCCGAAGTGGTCGAGATAATCGGCCGTACCGGAATGACCGGGGAAGCAACCCAGGTCAAGGTCCGTGTATTGGACGGACGTGACAAAGGAAGGATCATCACCAGGAACATAATGGGTCCTGTGAGAATGGGGGACATCCTCATGCTCAGAGAAACATCCAGAGAAGCCAGAAAACTCGGAATGGGTAGGTGATTCAGATGGTAGAAATAAGGAAATGCTCTTTCTGCGGGGCCGATATCGAGCCCGGAACCGGAAAGATGTATGTCAAGAAAGACGGAACCGTTTTCAATTTCGACAGCAACAAATGCTACAAGAACCAGATCCAGCTCAAGAGGGTGGCAAGGACCACCGCCTGGACAGAGAAAGCGGCCATTGAAAAGGCAGCCCACCTGAAAGCTATCGAGAAGAAGGAGTGATCACCATGGCCACAGAGAGGACATATCTCATGGTCAAACCCGACGGTGTCCAGCGCGGACTCACCGGGGAGATCGTCTCCCGCTTCGAGAAGAAAGGTCTCAAGCTCGTTGCTGCAAAGCTCACGGTCATCTCCAAGGAGACCGCAGAGAACCACTACGGCGAGCACAAGGGCAAGAAGTTCTTCGACTCGCTGATAGCCTACATCACATCGGGCCCCGTGCTCGCAATGGTGTGGGAGGGCGACAACGCCATAGCGGTCAGCAGGACACTGGTCGGAGCGACCAACCCGCAGAACGCAGCCCCCGGGACCATCAGGGGAGACCTCGCATTGGTAACCGGTCTCAACCTTATCCACGGATCCGATTCACCGGAGTCCGCGGCAAGGGAGATCAGCATCTTCTTCAAACCGGAAGAGCTCATCACATACGACCGCACCGCAGACAAGTGGATCTACGAGTAAACAGTTTCCCAATTACTTTAAAGGGTGATCTGATGGCGATAAGACAGCCGGTCGTCAGCGTGCTGGGTCACGTTGACCATGGTAAGACCAAGCTTCTGGACCGCATCAGAGGTACCTCCGTCCAGGCAAGGGAGGCAGGTGCCATCACCCAACACATAGGTGCCACCGAGGTGCCTGTGGAACACATCTACAAGGTGTGCAAAACCCTTATCGGGAACAAGAAATTCGATGTTCCCGGATTACTTTTCATCGATACTCCGGGACATCACTCTTTCGTCACGCTGAGGGCAAGGGGAGGTTCGCTTGCGGATCTTGCCGTTCTCGTCATCGACATAAGGGAAGGACTGATGCCCCAGACCATCGAATCCATACGTATCCTGAAACAATACAAAACTCCGTTCATCATAGCCATGAACAAGATCGATACGATCCAGGGTTGGATATGCGAGGACGGAAGGCCGTTCGTGCTTGCTGAGAAAGTACAGCAGGAACACACCATCGAGGCGTTCAACGAGAAGATGTACAAGATCATCTCCCAACTCGCCGAAGAGGGCATATCCGCCGACCGTTACGACAGGATCGACAATTTCACTAAGGCCGTCGCCCTCGTACCCATAAGTGCGAAGGACGGCGAAGGCATACCGGACCTTCTGCTTATGCTTATAGGTCTGGCACAGCGTTTCCTCGAAGAACAGCTGGAGAAAGGGGAAGGTCCCGGAAAGGGAACGATCCTCGAGATAAAGGAAGAAAAGGGACTCGGGAAAACAATGGATATGATCCTTTATTCCGGAACCCTGAAGACCGGGGACACGGTAGCATTGGGCACCAGAGGGGCACCGGTCGTTACAAAGGTCAAAGCCATCCTCAAACCGAAACCGCTCGACGAGATACGTGATCCGAGGGACCGTTTCGATTCTGTGAAAGAGCTCCATGCCGCCGCAGGGGTCAAGATATCCTGCCAGAACATGGAAGGCGCAATTGCCGGAGCACCGCTCAGAGTGGTGAAGGGACCGAACGATCCTGCCATTCTGGAACTCACCGAGGAAACAAGCATCAAGATAGAGACCCAGGAGAAAGGAATTACAATAAAAGCAGACGCCATCGGATCGTTGGAGGCGCTTGCATTCGAGGCCAAGGCCGCAGGTATCCCCATAAGGAAATACGGCGTAGGCGAGATCACAAGAAGGGACATCGTCGAAGCGGCGTACGGGGACAAGGAACACAACGTGATCCTGGGATTCAACGTGGTCATGTCCAAAGATGCGGAGGCGGAACTCCTCAACCACAATCTGCTGGTGATGAACGACCAGATCGTGTACAAGCTCATCGAGAACTATCAGGAATGGATGGACGAATCCAAGAAGAAGCTCGATACGGACAAGAGACAGGAGTTCGCATTCCCCGCCAAGATGAAGATACTTCCGAACTGCATTTTCCGTGTGAGCAAACCCGCCATCGTGGGGGTCCGCGTACTTGCCGGTAAGATCAAGATCGGCGAGGTGCTGATCGGTGCCGACGGCAGGGATGCGGGCAGGATAAAAAGCATACACAGTGGCGAGGATACTCTCAAAGAAGCCAAACAGGGTGACGAGGTCGCCGTGGGCATAGACGGAGTAACCGCCGGCAGACAGATCAACGAAGGCGATGTAATTTATGTCAATCTCATAGCATCGTCCGTCAAACAACTGACGACACTCGGCCTCAACTCGGATGAGAAGATGGCAATGGACGACGTGATCGCCATCAGGCGCAAGGAAGACCCGTTCTGGGGGATGTGAGCGTGGCCCAGGACACAGAGGGTGTCGATTCCGACGTTATAGACGAAGAGATATACAATTTCCTCGACAATTTGAAAGGCGCCGTCGATGCGCAGTTCGAAGTAAGTGCCAAATTCAACCGCATAGTCATATGCGGTATGGGAGGGTCCGCCATCGGCGGGGATATAATCAAGGATTGTGTCATCAATGATCTGGATTGTCCTATAACCGTTCAGAGATTCCCCGAACTTCCGAAATGGATGGACGAGAACACGTTCGTGATAATATCCAGTTATTCGGGGAATACCAACGAAACGCTGATAATGTACCATCAGGCGATGGAAAAGGGATGTACCATTCTGATTCTGACGGCCGGCGGGCAGTTGAAAGAACTCGGGGAAAAGAACGGGAATTATGTCGTATTAATGGCCAAAGGACTCCAGCCGCGCAGTGCGCTGGGACTTAATCTGGGATATCTTGCGAACATAATCGACAGGGTCTGCGGTACCAAATGCAGGGCCGAGATCAGAAAACTTCTCCCCTCACTTTACAAACTCAGGGACAAGCTCTGCGATACCGACGGCGAAGCATACAGGATCGCCAAGGACATCAACGGAAAAGTCCCCATAATCTATGCCACTGCCGGCATTTATGCCACAGCGATAAGATGGAAAAGCCAGATAAACGAGAATTCCAAAACCATGGCATTCGCCGGTTCCGTTCCGGAGTTCAATCACAACGAGATATCCGGATGGTCCGAGGGCGGCCTCAGGAGCAGGTGTGTTCCTGTTTTCCTCTACGAGGTCTCGGCCCCGCGCGAGATAAGGAAAATGGCAGACGCATCCATAGCCGCACTCGAGAATTACGCCCAGGACATCTGCGTCGTGCGCATCAAAGGGAAAACGGTACTCGAAAGGACATTGCGTGCGGTCATCATGGGAGATTATGTATCGTTATATCTGGCACATTTCGCACATGTGGATCCCATGGACATCAAATCCATAAACGATTTCAAAAACCGTCTGAACGAAACTATAGCCGGGAATAAACCCAAGAAATCCAAAAAGACGAAGTAATCCTCTTCGAAACAGTCCAGTATCAGCGACCGTACCTATAATGGGCGTACAAAACTTTATAAGGGACTCATCATTAATGCGCGGTACAGGTGTTCAAATGGTAGAATTCAAAGCTATCGTAAATGATGTGAAGACCGGCAAATCGTACAACGTCGCCGTGTCAGGTCACCACGCGAACTCTCTGAATGGTAAAAACATCGGAGAGATCGTGGACGGAATTTTCGTGGGTCTCCCCGGATATAAACTGAAGATAACAGGCGGAAGCGACAGGAACGGAACCCCCATGAGGGCGGACCTTCCCGGCAACAAGAGGAAGAAGCTTCTTCTGTCCGAGGGTCTCGGATTCCACGAGAGGTACCCCGGAGAGAGGAAGAGGACCGCAGTGCGCGGATCCGCGATATCCCCCGAAATCGTTCAGGTAAACCTCGCGATCGCAGAGTACGGACCCAAATCCGTCGAAGAGTCTTTCGCACCCGCAGCCCCTGAGGCGGAGAAACACTGATGAAGGTACCGAAGCAGCCCGAGATCAACATCGGGATGATCGGTCACGTCGACCACGGAAAGACCACGCTTACCAAAGCGCTTTCCGGAGAGTGGACCGACCGTCACTCGGAAGAGGTGAAGAGAGGTATCTCCATCCGTCTCGGGTATGCTGACGTCGCTTTCTACAAGTGTCCGTCATGTCAGGGCGCTACAGCCTACGGAACAGCAACGAAATGTAAAAACTGCGGATCCGAGGCAGAGTTCCTCAGATCCGTATCCTTCGTCGATGCACCGGGTCATGAGACCCTGATGGCGACCATGCTGTCGGGTGCCGCGCTGATGGACGGTGCGCTGCTCCTGGTCGCGGCGAACGAAAAATGCCCCCAGCCTCAGACGAAAGAGCATCTTATGGCTCTTTCCATCGTGGGTATCGATAAGATCATAATCGTTCAGAACAAGATCGACATCGTTACGAGGGAACAGGCAATAGAGAATTACAAACAGATCAAGGAATTCGTCAAAGGGACGATAGCCGAGGACGCACCGATAATACCGGTGTCGGCGAACCGCGGTGTCAATATCGATATGCTCATAGAGAACATCGAACAGAACATCGTTTCCAAAATAAAGAGGGATACGGAATCATCCCCGTTGATGCATGTCGCAAGATCCTTCGATATCAACTCCCCCGGAACCTTACCGAAGGACCTCAAAGGAGGGGTCATAGGAGGAACGCTGATCCAGGGTAAACTGAAGATCGGCGACGAGATCGAGATCGTCCCCGGAAGGAAGGTCGAGATCGCCGGAAAAACATCCTATGAGAAGATCTCCGCCAAGGTGGTCTCTCTGCAGGCCGGCGGAAAGAGCGTCAAAGAGGTCGTCCCCGGAGGACTTATCGCCATAGGTACCGGTCTGGACCCGACGATAACGAAATCGGACGGACTCACAGGCAGAGTCGTCGGAATACCGGGAAAACTTCCTACGGTCGCTCATGATTTTGTAATGAAGACGACGCTGTTGGAAAGAGTGGTAGGTTCATCCGCCGACCTGACCGTCGACGATATCAAAAGCAACGAACCCCTCATGCTGAGCGTAGGGACCGCAACCACCGTCGGTGTCGTGAAAAGCGCCAGGGCAGGGTCGGCGGAAGTCGCGCTCAAGATACCGGTGTGTATTCTTCCCGGACAGAGGGTAGCCATATCCAGAAGGATCTCCAACAAATGGAGACTTATCGGATACGGAATTATAGAGCAGTGAAACCATGAGGACAGTGGTCCTGGATACCAATGCACTGCTGATGCCTTTCGAGATCAGGATAAATCTCGATCTGGCACTGCAGGATCTCCTCGGGGATGTACGTTGTGTTGTACCGGGCCCTCTCATAGGCGAACTGAAACGTCTCGATCATAAATTCGCCAAGGCCGCTTTGGAATTGGCAAGAAAATACGAGATCGTACAGGCGGAGGCATCGGGTGACGCATCCGTTATAGAGGTCGCCCTTGCGACCGAAGGTTACATTCTCACGAACGATAAACTGCTGAGATACAAAGCAAGAAGGCTCGGCATATCGCTGATATACCTGCGCTCGGGCACCCACCTCGTTTTAGAGTCCTTCAAATAAGCGGGCTCGGCGGTTCCTGTTTCTCGTCCGGAGGAGATGGCTGTTTTCCCAATTCCTCCAATCTCATTCTTACGAGGTCCTTTCCCACATCGGATACTCCGAATATCGGTATCTTGTTACCGACCACAAGTACGTCGCGCGACTTGGCCTCGTTCCTTACGAACTCGGATGCGCACGCGGTTATGATGTCGCATTCATCGAATAACGATCCTGCGTCGCATTGGCATGTTCCGGACGTGTGAACGGCGATTACGATGATGTCCTTACCGAATCTTTCCCTCAGGGCGGCGGCGTTCTTGGCGTTAGTGATGGTGACGGCAACAACGTTGTACCCCATGGCTTTCGCCTTCTCCGCACCTGCCAACATATTGATCTCTGCGGTATCTGGGTCAAGGACATTCTCTTTTCCGACACCTTCTATCACAGTGTCGATGGGAGAGGTCTCGCAGAGTCCCGATATCCTTCCGCCGAGTCCCTGTACTATCTCCGGATCGGTAACCACGACGGTACCGCATCCGTCGGCGGCGATGACCGCTGCATCGATGTGTTTGTGACGGAGCGCCGAACTCAGGATCTCGGACACTCCGAATGAAAGGAAATCCTTCATCCTGACGTCACGATCATCGCAGCACATCCCGAAGGTCTCCATCCTGAACTCCATGTTCTCTCTGACGATCTCCGGCGTGATCTCGTCTATGTTCCTGTATTTCTTGAACAGCGGACAGTATTTGATCTGAGGTTCCCCGACCTCTACAACCTTGCCGTCCTCGATGACCACTCTGGTCTTACCCAGTGCTTCGATGACGTGGCGTGCCATCAGTCCTTTACCTCGGCTTTCAGAATGACTATCGGGGATACCGGGGCATCATTATCATCCGTAGCTGTGTTACCGATCTTGTCGACGATGTCCATTCCTTTCACGATCTGTCCGAAGACAGGGTGG
>JAISJG010000015.1 GCA_031261625.1 Candidatus Methanoplasma sp. | reverse complement strand
GTGCGGTGTAGGTGAAAGTTGTCGTTCCGAGTGTGACATCGACGCGATCGCTTGCAACTCCGCCTGTTACAGACAAAGTGAGTGTCCTGTCGTTGATACCGTCGGTGAAGTTCGCTGTGACGTTCTTGTCTCCGCCTGAAACAGTGATATCCGAGGGGTTGGTGTTCCCTTTGATATCCTGTGACCAGTAGGAGAACGCATTGGTTCCGTCCCTGACTGCGGTCAGAGTGACCGTGGTTCCGTTGTCCACGTACACCGGGCCGGTGTAGGTGAAGGTCGTTGTTCCGATATTCACATCCACATGACCGGACCCGCCTGCCGTGGCCACCGTAAGTGTGCGGTAGCCGCTGGTCTGGGTGAAGTGTGCGACAATGCTCTTGTCTGCATTGACGGTGATCGTCGTCGGGTTGGTGTTGCCTGTGAGGTCTCCGGACCAGTAGGACAGTACGTTACCGGGATAGCCGCCTATGGCGTTCAATCCGACGATATCATTATGGGATACCAAGATCGGATTACTGTATGTGAAGGTCGTTGTTCCTCCCAGAGTGACGTCCACATGACCGGGTCCGCCCGCGATTGCGAGTGTGACCGTGTGGTCATTGACACCGTCGGTGAAGTTGGCCTTCACGTCGTAACTCTTGGTTACTGATGTTATGACCCAGGGGTTGTGATTATTGGCATCTGTTCCGGACCAGTATGAGAACTGACCCACAGCTTTGGATGCTGTCAGAGTTACCTTTGCTCCGTTGGGTACGGTCACAGGTGAAGTATAGTTGTATACCGGACCTGTTCCGATCTGCACGGCAACCGTTCCGCCGCTGGTATCCACGGTTAAGATGTGGGTATCCGCAGTAGTGAAGTTAGCGACTATGGATCTGTTCTGATCCAGAATCACGGTCCTGGTGTCTCCATTTCCGGGGTTGGTGATCTCTCCTGTCCACTCGATGAATGTGCTTCCGACACCTGCCACTGCCTTCAGACCGGCTGTTACGCCGTTCGAAAGGATTATGGGTGCGGTGTAGGTGAACGTCGTCGTTCCGAGAGTAACATCGACATGATCCGATGCCATTCCTCCGGCTGTCGCCAGAGTGAGCGTACGGTCGTTGATACCGTCGGTGAAGTTAGCTGTTACGCTCTTGTCCGTGTCTATCAGAATACCCGACGGGTTGGTCGTGCCTTTGATGTCCCCGGACCAGTATGAGAATGCATTGGTGGGTGTTCCCGTTGCAACTGCGGTCAGTGTGACCGAAGTCCCTGCATTCACATGTACTGGGTCTGTGTAGTCGAACGTTGTCGTTCCGATCTTCACGACCGCCTTTCCTGTTCCGCCCGCAGTCGAAACCGTGAGTGTCAGGTAAGTGCCGTCCGCTGTGAAGTTGGCTGTGATGCTCTTGTCACTGTCGACCTTTACCGTGGTCGGGTTCGTGTTGCCTGTGAGGTCTCCGGACCAGTAAGACAGGACGTTCGAGTTGTCGCCTATCGCGTTTAATTCGACATCCGTATTGTTGGACACGGTTATCGGTGCGCTGTAAGTGAACTCGGTCGTTCCGATCTTGACCTGTACATGTCCCGGTCCGCCCGCGGTTGCGAGCGTGAGGATATGGTCGTTGAGTCCGTCGGTGAAATTCGCCGTTACTGTCTTATCGGCATTCATCACGAGGCTTGCCGGATTGGTGTTGCCTTTGATGTCCTGCGACCAGAACGAGAACGAATTGGTCAATGTTCCTGTTGCAATTGCATTCAGGGTTACAGACTTGCCGTTGGATACCTTGAACGGATTGGTGTAGGTGAACGTTGTTCCGTCTATGGTGATATTGACCTCTCCGTCGCCGCCCGCAGTAACTACCGTAAGCGTACGGTCGTTCAGTCCGTCGGTGTAGTTCGCCTTGATGTTCTCGGTTTTGTCCATGATGAACGTGAACGGGTTATCACTTCCGGCCTCTGTTCCCGACCAGTAGGAGAACTGTCCTCCCGATGTGGGTGCGGTGGCCGTTATCACGACCGTGAATCCGTTCGGTACCGTCTCCGGTATGGTATACAGGTGGGCCGAGCTTGTTCCGATCTTGACCATCACGGATCCTCCGTTCACGTCTATGGTGAGTGTGTATGTGGACGCGGTCGTGAAAACGGCCGTCAGAGATACGTTATGATCCACCGTGACCGTTCTCGAAAGACCAGGTCCTTCGTATGCTGAATCTCCTACCCACTCGATGAACGTGCTTCCGCCGCCCTCGACCGCCAACAATCCTGCGGAAGTTCCGTTGGAAAGTATGAGCGGTGCACTGTAAGCGAACGTTGTCCCCGCGAGTGTTACATCGATACGGTCGGCCACGACCCCTCCGGTCACTGCCAGGGTGAGTGTTCTGTCATTGGATCCGTCGGTGAAGTTCGCTGTGACGTTCTTGTCTCCGCCGGAAACAGTTATGCCGGACGGGTTCGTGTTGCCTGCCAGATCCTGTGACCAGAACGAGAACGAGTTCGTCGTTCCTGTCGCAACCGCTGTCAGTTCGACAACGGTTCCGTTGTCCACGTGAACCGGGCCGGTGTAGGTGAAGGTCGTTGTTCCGATCTTCACATCCACATGTCCTGGTCCGCCTGCTATCGTCACATTGAGCGTACGATAGTTGTTGTTCAGCGTGAAATTCGCGGTTATGTTCTTGTTCGCATTCACGGTGACCGTGGTCGGGTTCGTGTTGCCTGTGAGGTCTCCCGACCAGAAGGACAGGACATTGCTGGGTATGTAATCGCCTATCGCATTCAGACCGACAACGCTGCCGTTGGAAACTTTGAACGGGTCGGTATAGGTGAATGTGGTCGTTCCTCCGAGAGTGACATCCACATGTCCGGGTCCGCCTGCTGTCGCCAATGTGACAACGCGGTCATTGACACCGTCTGTGAAGTTCGCGGTTATGTTCTTGTCCGCATCCATAAGAACAGACTCGGGGTTCTTACTGCTTCCGATATCCTGGGACCAGTAGGAGAACGAGTTGCTCGCTCCGTCCTTCACGGCTTCCAGTCCTATGTTCGTGTTATCGGATACGGTCAATGGCTTTCCGACGGTGTAGGTGAATATCGTTCCGCCGATCTCTACATCCACGTGTCCGGGTCCGCCCGCAATACTTATGGTAAGGATGCGGTCGTCGACGCCGTCCGTGAAGATGGCTTTCACGTTGTAATTCTTGGCAACGGAGGTTATCGTCCACGGATTGTTGTTGTTGGCATCCGTTCCGGACCAGTAGGAGAATTGCCCTACGGCCTTGGATGCCGTCAGAGTGACGTTCTCGCCGGCTGCGACGATCAACGTTCCGGCATAGTCGAACTCTGGTTCCGAGTTGATCTGTACCTTCACGTTTCCGCCGTTCTTGTCCACATCTATCGTGTAGACGGTGCCGGTTGTGAATTTCGCCGTGATGTTCCTGTTCTGATCCATTACGACGGTCCTTGTCGTATCCGAATCGGTTGTTATGTCCCCGGTCCAGCGGAGGAATGTGCTTCCCGCGACTGCGATCGCTTCCAGGTCCACCGAAGTGCCGTCGGAAACGGTCAGAGGTATGGAGTATGTGAATGTCGTGGTTCCGCCGAGCGTAACATCGACATGGTTGCCGGCGGCTCCGTCGACTGCGATCGTAAGAATGCGGTCGTTGGTTCCGTCGGTGAAGTTTGCCGTGATGTTCTTATTTTCATCCACTGTGAATGAAACAGGATTCACGTTACTTGCAATGCTTCCCGACCAGTACGAGAAGGCGTTCAATGCGCCTGCAACCGCTCCCAACGCGACCGATGTGTTGTGTGAAACAGTTACCGGAGTAACATATGTGAATGACCCAGTACTGTTGACGTTCACCGTAACATGTCCGGCTCCGCCGGCCGTTGCTATGGTGAGTGTGTGATCGTTGGTTCCGTTTGTGAAGTTCGCTGTGATGTTCTTGTCTGTGTTGACAATCACTGTCGCAGGGTTGGTGTTTCCGGTGAGGTCGACAGACCATACCGAGAACGCATTGGATGCTCCGTCCGCTACAGCGGTCAGAGAGACCGATGTGTTGTGTGAAACGGTTATAGGATTATCGTACGTGAACGGTGTGCTGCCGGCGATGCTCACCGTAACATGTCCGTCTCCGCCGGCTGTTGCTATGGTGAGTGTATGGTCGTTAGCTCCGTTCGTGAAATACGCCGCAATGTTCTTGTCGGAATTAACCGTCAGATCCTGCGGATTCCCGGTGCCTGTAATGTCCCCATCCCAATACGAGAACGCATTGACAGGAGATGTCTGAGTGGCCGTGGCCTTCACTTTGAGGACCGTACCGGCCGGAACGGTCAGGAACTTCGGAGATACAGGGAATACCTGCCACTCGCTGTTCTGTTCGTACTCGACTTTACCGTCCCCGCCCGATTTGGTCAGGGTCACGGTGTAGTTGTCGCCGGGTGCGTTCGTATTGAACCATGCCGTTACATACTTCTCATCCTGAATGTTCTGAAGATCGTCGTTGGGATTCTCCTCGCCTCCGATGTCTCCGGTCCACCAGATGAAAATACTGCCTTCGTCGGCGACCGCTTTCAAGTACAGATTAGACCCTAAAGGCATCGGAACAAATCCGCTTGCCGGGACATCTGCCCAAGCCGGGGTCGGACTGATAGGAGTGCCTGCGGGGTCCAGAATGTACTGAACTTTTCCACTGCCCGCTCCTCCGCCTATGGCGTCGGTGTCGACGTACACTCTTAACTTATACTCCCAATGGGAAGTCACCGTTACGTTACTCGGCGAAGTTGTGGGTATGGTGTAGTCGTATCCCGTATCCCGATCGGCACCGTTGAGATCCCAATCGACGAACCAGTACCAGCTAGATTTCCATACTGCATCCGTTAGTTCCGGCTTATCTGTCGTGGCTATCGGATTCCCGTTCTGGGTCCATGGGTCGTCGGTCTTGTCGTATCCGAGTTTGATCTGGTATCCCACACCGAAAACACGCTCTATGTGTCTGGGTGCCGGAATGGTCGGATCGTCATGATATGTTATGTTATCCGTGTATGTTACATCCACTCTTTCTACGGCATCGGCGATTATTGCCAATCTTCCGTATATGGAGTTCGCTTCGAATTCTATGTTACCGTATGATGATGTTTCACCCGGTGAAACGAATGTGCTTACCAACGGTTCACCGTCATTCGCCGCATACGTGTAGTACTCGGGATTGAGGTCACCCATTGTAGTTCCGTTGTACATCTCCACGTACGACAGTAATGCGGGCGCAACATAGCCACCCATATTTGCATTATTTGCACGCAATGTCTGATCGAACGGTTCACCTGCTTTTATGTGTACGATATCTGCCTCATATCTGAGTTTGGATCCGATACGGTAGTAGACACGGTAGAATTGTACACCTGTTTCCTGCCGTACGGCCAATTGATTGTGCGCAGTACTGTTGGATGTGAAATACCAGACAGTTCCATCGCTCTGCACTTCTACAGAGATCTCGTTGGGCGTGTCTGTGGGTGCCGCAGGAAGATAAAGATGCAATTGATCCTGATACGTACTGACATTCATTGTTTGAGTTATTGTTGTTATACGACTGGATCCAGAGCCGGTTGTACTGACCGACATTCCTGTTGTAGACTGGATATTTTTACTGGACACATGGAAATCCTCGTATCTGGTAACATTGAATTCGTCACTTATGAATACTGTTTTCTTTACAAAAACAGACATGGCGATCGTGCCGCTTCCCAGATCAACATTAGTCTTGAATACCGGGTGACCCTGAGAATCCTTCGGATTCGGCAATACTCCACCGGTACTCAGAACGGATATCGACCCCCCGTCCACTGTGACCGGTGAGCTGGCAGAACCTCCGTTCCCTATATCCTGAACGGTAGATGGAGTATTACCGCTACCATATGTTCTTTCGACCGATATTGTTCCTCCGGTGATTTTCACGGTGGCTGTTTGTCCTGCCGAGTTAGAATAGCCTGATCCGCCTATACCTGCGCCATACAAACGATTGCTTGAGTATGAGCTATTTATCCTTATATCGATAAGTCCGCCGGATATGTCGATATCTACATAATGACCTGAACGGTTCGATCCTCCTCCGCCACCAATGGCAGCACCCCTTATTTCTCCGCTCGTCGTAGTTCCTTTCAAGAGTATTGTGCCACCGCTGATAGTGATTTTCGCTCCTGTTCCTACATCACCACTGCCTGCTCCGCCGCCGATGAACGCACCGACAGAGTCACCACTGCCGTGCACTCTTTCGATCTGAATGCTTCCTCCGCTTATTTCTATGGAATTTCCTGCACCGTCCGCCTGTCCTCCACTGCGACTGGAATTGCTATTATGGGCACCGGCTGCACCTATGGCTGCACCATAGATATTGGTGCCATTTGTCGTCTGATAGATGACAATGTCTCCTCCGGATATCTTTATATTGCCGCTGTCGCCACCCGTACCTCCATTATAGGCCGATCCGCCACCTATGGCGGTTCCTCTCATAACATTAGAGGTTGCTGTCTGAGCTATTCTGATGTGACCTCCGGAAATCCAGATATTGCCTCCGCTACCTCCTTTCCCGTCAGCGGTCCCTCCACCCCCGATACCTGTGCCGGTCATATATGGCGATGACATCTTTATGTCGATTGCTCCGCCGCGTATGGTTATGTTTCCGCCGTTGCTGCCGTCCAAGTTGGTAGAATTTGTCGTACGTCCACCGCCACCGATTACGGCAGCACGGAGACCATCATTTGTATTGACCCAAGTAATATCTATCAGTCCCGTTTCAAACTGCAGTTGCCCCGGTGTTTCCCCCGTATTCCCCTGAGATCCTATTGCAGGGCCGGGAGAATCCGCATAATTTGTTGACCTATTCATCACAAGTCTGGAATCGCCCTGACCCGAATAGATGAAGTTCGCACTCTGATCCACCCTTATCATGGCCGCTATGGAGGCATTGTGTTGGGCGTTCGTCTCACCGTACGCTTGGATCTCCACCGAAGAATTGCCTCTGATGTCTATAAGGTTCTTCAGATTGTTTGTATCAGAACTGCCTGGCCTGGACAGTGTTACAGTGTCAAGTATTATGTGTAATTGGTCTGCACTCCCATAAGGTGCCGTACTTGCGATCGCTATCTGACGATAGTTTGCAAAAACACCGTTAAACCGGATAATATTGCCGATGTCGGTTGTATCCGTCACCGGACTGCCGTTATAAGTCAACCCGATTGTTCCTTTGAGGTGATAGGCACCGCCGGAGTAACTTATCACTACGGTACCGTTATCGTTTGAATTGTTTTGATTTTCTACACCTGTACCGTTGACATTACTGTTCTGTATTGTAACGTCGGCCTGCTTCCATATGGCATGCAATACAACAGGGTCAACCCCGATTATGAAAAATCTTCCGGGAGTTGTGGGCGTATCGAGCGCATACGGATTGGTTACTTTGTATTTCGGATCCGTTGCCGCGGAGTTCGTATCCCATCCAAGGAATGCATAACCCTGCCTCTCGGGAATAGGATCGAACCGTACTTCGATCTGATCGCCCGCATCATTCGGCAATATACCTGCCGGATCCGGATAGCCGTATCCTGTCGGAACGTCCCATGCCCCACCATTTGTCTTATATTCTAGTGTTCCGCCCGTGGTTGCGCCCGATACGTATGTATCTGACGAAAATACCGCCGCTAACGGAACTGCAAGCATCATCAGTACTGCAAGAATACTGACTACAGCTACAGCATAGCTCCTCCTCTTCATAGCTTTCATGTAAAAACCCCCCGGTTTTTTCTTTTCGTTGGATACCGGCACTTAATGCCCCGGCCATCTTCGTGGATATTGTAGCTATGAGTGTAATATATAAAGTATACGCTTTTTCTGTCTGCTGCTGTTTGTATTAATGCAATCTGTTCGACAAATGCCATATTATGCTGCCTGTACCAGCTGTAATTTCGCAATGGTGTAACAATATATACAATTAGATTTTCACATATTCTGACTGATTTTTCATCTATTTGCATTTATTTTGATTGATTTATGCAATAATTGCTCTATTTTTTAATAGATCACATGTGATAGAAAGTTCATGTTTTGTCGTACATATATGTACATATTGTAAAATTTTTATTACTAATTCTATTACTATATTATATCAATATTCACTAATTTTATTACTAAATCGGTAAAATTTCTTAAAAATATTTTCATGAAAAAGTCTATCAAATGTGAGATAAAATCCTTTAATTTTAGAGAATGAAATCGATTTTGTTCTTTCGAAAACAGCATGAAAAATGTAATACATCAGTAACAACACAAATAACACAAAGCAGAACATGAATTCAACAACCTATTATGATATGGTCGATAGCCCGATCCATTGTTTATCTACGGAACTACATGTTTTTCCAGTTGAACTTCCAAAACAGATCCTTGAATACCTTTAGTTTGATGGTTGAACAGCCTTTTTTCAAGCCTTCATGTCCGCATATGTGCCAAAGCCCTCTCGAAATAATAGTCAAGAACAACAACAGCAATGCCGTCACCATCGGTAGCGGAGGAGGCACGACCCCTCCGTCCACCAAAGAATACACGATAACCGCATCCGCGGATTCCAACTCGGTAATAACTCCGAAGGGAGTGCAGACGGTCAAGGAAAACGGAAAGATAACTTTCACATTCTCTGCCGATTCCGGGTATGTTGTTTCCGATTTGTTGATAGACGGCGTAAGCCGCAAAGAATTCATCCCTACAGGTTCGTACAGTTTCTCCACTGTCCTGATCAATCACACCATATCCGTATCCTCTGTTAAAGACGATAGTACGGGTACCGGCGACGGCGACGGAGGAGACGGAGGAGACGGGGACGAAAGCGGCATTGATGACGGCAGTGATAATAAGAACGACACGGCACTCATTCTGATCGCGGTGATAGCCGTGGTCATTGTCGTTATCGCAGCCGTACTGTGGATCAGATCCCCCTCAAGAAAGGGATAAACAAGTCACAAAAACCGAATAAACTCATTACATCCGTTGGATGAATGTGGAACACCTTCCACTTCATTCAACGGACTCTGTTTTTCATACCATATCTCAGACATCGCCTGAATCGCGGAATACTTTACCGGTCTAGATCGATTCCATTTAATTGTCATATCTGGATTATCGAATTTCATATGCAAATAATTCGATGTTGTATTTGGGAATCGATTCGAAATCTGAATGAAACCACATAATGAGAATCCGTTATACAGCAGATGCTCTTCTTCCCCGAGTCCATCTAAATCTGCCTCGAAACAGCCGCCATAGATCTCTTTATCAGTCCTTCTATTCTGACATTATCCTATCATCCGATCTCACCACTGATGACCGAATTACATATAGGTATCTCTTGAATTATCCAACTCCGTGTTCTGAACAAAATGTGAATTTAACACCTGTTCGTCAACCGCTTTTTCCGCTTTCCTGTCGATTATATCTGTGTGAAATATTAGGATATAATGCAGATCGCACTCTCATGACATCTGTCTTTTGCCACGTACAATCACTTTATTGGGTCTACAACGGATAGAAACGTCCACTTATCGTGATTTTTATCTTATTACTACTTCATTACTATAATATTTAAAAATTCAATTTTCTTATTACCAAGATACACTAATGCCCCCATCAGAGTATCCCTACACTCTTCTTGTAATCCTCCGTAAGCACCCATTTCGGGTACTTGCGGCTGCCCACATTCTCTATGTCCCCAAGCTTCGACATCTTCTGCAGAAGGTTGCGTGCACGCACGCTCTTCTCCGCCTCCGTCATGTTGGACGGCAGCAGATTCCAAATGAGATCATCGACCTCCGCACGCGATGCGTGCTTGAATTTCGTGATGTACGCAAGCACATAATCCTCGTACGAGTTGCCGCTGCCGATGGAATCCAATACGAACTGTGCATCGCCCTCATAGGATTTCTCTGCCAGTGCCACCGTATGGATCTGCGGCCACTCGCCGCCCGCCACCCCTTCCTTCAATAATTTAGAAGCCTGTTCCTCGGTCACAGGTTCGTTCTTCTGGACCCTGTCCAAAAGATAAACTGTGAAGATATCCAGATCCGGACGCTGTAACAGGGTGGACGCATAATTGTTATCGATTTCGTTACCGTGGAGTTTGACACCCACGGATTTCTCCGATATGATATAATCGGGCAGCGGAAGATACCTGTCCCTGTGCATCTTCATCGATCTGACTATTCCGCTGCTGAAGGTATCGATCATTCCTATTTTTTTCATCGCCGTCACGAGAAGATGGTTCCGGTAGTACGGTTGGACGTACTCCCCCGAAAGCAGGTTCTCCACCGTACCTGGAAGGAACGAACCGGGATTGACAATCGTCAGATGGTCTTCGCACTCCAGGATGTTTATGCGGCCTTTGAGCTCGTAGTCCTGGTGTGCTATCGCGTTGTATATCAGTTCGCGGAGTATCCACGGATTGTATTTCTGTATCTCTATTATCTCGGTGGACGTTCTGCTCACCGCATACGTCGATACGGGATTCTGAATGCGGGAGATGGCCGCATCCACATTGAGAACAAGTGCTCCGGTGAATATCTCGCCCTCCTTCACATCGCCGTCACGGTCTTTCAGCATCCATGCGATCTCCGGCGTAGGACTGGTCTTCAGTGCGCTTTCCACCGATGAGAACAGTACCATGGCCGCATTCGTCACGGACCCGTTGACCGTCAGGCCCAGTTTCCTCAGGAAGTTGGCCGCGTCCGAGTTCACCATATCCTCGTAGTGTTCTTTTCCGACGTTCTTCTCGGCGTAAATCTTACGTGCACCGGCGACGGCGCTTTTGTCGAGATCCCTTATGGTCGCTCCGACGCATATCCTCTCGGACCAGTCGTTACTGTTTCCGACCCCGGTCGCTTCTGCAGGTTCCGCCGCATGGACCTTCTTGCCGAAGAGTCCGAACCGCTGCGGTTGTTTATCCGCTGCATTTACCGGCTCCGCCGGATCGTCTGTTTTCTTTACGGTATCTTCCTGCGACTTCTGCTCGACCGGTGGCTGTTTCTGTTCAGGTTCCGGTTCAGGCACCTTATCCTGTTCGATGACAGGTATCGGTTCCTCTTCCTTCTTGGGTATTATCGTATCTTCTGTAACGGGGTCTGCTTCCTTCACCGGTGTATCCGCCACCTCGGTCTCTTTCCCGGCATTACGGTCCTTTTTGCCGAAGAACGCGAACCATGATCTTTTCTTCTTTGCTTTCTCCGGACCCTTGGAAGTTACATTTTCATTTGTCTCTGCGGATTTTTCCGCTGCGACCGGTGTCTTTTCGGGCGTGAACGTCACTTCGACCCTCTGTTCCGAAGCACGGTCCCTCTTTGCAGCGAACGGCTTATTGTGATACTGTTTTTTGGGATCGGGAGCGGGTTTGACATCCGCATCCTTTGCGTTTTTATTCTGATCGGTATCGGCCTTAGGCGGTACGGCCGCCGGTTTCGGATCGGCCTCCGCTCTTTTGTTGTATTTACCGAAACTGCCTGTGAAAACCGCGATGGATTGTCCCTCGCGGATGTAACTTGTTCCTTTCCAGGCCACGGGGGAACGTCCGGCGGCCGGGATCTCGAACATTATTATGCGTTTTCCCTTATAATCCAGCTCGTATATCCCCACGAACGTCGTGCGGCTCGATGTACCCTGCCTGACCTCTCTTCTGAGGCCGTCAAGTATCTGACTGTTGTTACGGTAGTTGGTACCTACGGGTTCCTGATTCCCGTCCACTCCGAATATCAGCCAACCGCATCCGAGGGACAGGATCCTTGCAGCATTGCTGATAGCGGAGAAGTGTCTTCCCAGGTCATCGAACCCTTCGGTCCTGGCCTCTTTGAATATAACACACTCTTCTTCCGGATCAGAGATCAATACCTCTAAGATCCATGTCAACTCCTCTGTATCTGTCCCCGCCATTTTCTCTCCTCCCGTATCTAAAGAATACGATACTCCGATATCTTATTTTCTTATTACTACTTATTACTATCTCACGTTTCGGCACTATTTTGTGCTCATTTTATTACTATCATATTTAAATTCCGAAGACCGACCCCCATGATCGCCCCGAGTAAAACAATGCCGGCATCCTCAAAATCGTTCATTTTCCCAGTATCGTTTGTATACATCGACCTATTTTGCACTTCAACATGAGCCAGTATTACAACTCCGTGAGTGGATTGCCCTCATATACAGCATTTTAGTACAGTGATGTCCACAGCATTTCCGTATTTTAAAACATTTAAAATATCCGTAAACATTGGAAAACATGTTCGTCGAAAAGTCGGGGGGATCAGGTATATGAAATATACCAACGGACACCGCGGACGACAGAGGGGATGAGGGAAAATATGATGTGCATCTCATGCGGAACACGGATGGTCAGTGACTCTGATCATGCAATGAACAACGTTAACAACAACTACTGCAGATTCTGCTGCCATGCGGACGGGACCATGCTGTCATTCGAGGAGAAGAGACAGGACATCGTCAGATTCCTGGTCTACATCTGGGGGACGGATGATGTGTGGGCACCGTTCGTGGCCGAGGGCATAATGCGCCGGTTCCCGGCGTGGGCGGAATACGGTAAAACCGACAAGCAATGATTTTTATCCATCATCGTGATGGGGAACCGCCGCGATGATGAACCTTTATCCGAGCTGAACAGTGATGATAGACGGGCGAGCTGAGTGGCATTTCTTTCACATATTTCAGAATCGATCTGCTACAGAATGACTGCGGTTTTTATCAGGATGATTGTTCAATGGAACGAGAAATACAACGCGTTCGAATGTATCTCATATATGGCATAATGCCATAATACAATGTTCGGTCAAAACAATATTCATAGGTAAAAGTGGGAAAAACTACAGATTATTCCTAGGAAAAAACAGTAAAAATGGTCTATTATTCATAGGTAAAAGTAGGAAAAACTACAGATTATTCCTAGGAAAAAACAGTAAACTATAATATCTGGATGCAGTTATATAATTCATGGAGAGAAAAATCGACGAATATCTTCTTGAATGGAAGAACAGACCTCGCAAAAACTGTCTTCTCATAAAAGGCGCAAGGCAGGTGGGCAAAACATATTCGATCGATAAGTTCGGCAGATCCAATTACGATACATACATCTACATCAATTTTGAGACCGACAAAGAAAAATGGAGAATATTCGACGGAGATCTAGATATCAAGACGTTGGAGAAAAGAATAAGCGCGATGTTCCCGGACCTCAGAATGATTCCCGGCAAGACCCTGATCTTCTTGGATGAGATACAGAACTGCCCGAATGCCAGGGTCGCTCTCAAACCGTTCTCTTTGGACGGGAGGTTCGATGTCGTCGCGTCCGGGTCTTTGTTGGGCCTCAATTTCAAAGAGGTCTCGTCATATCCTGTGGGTTACGAAACAGAAGTCGAGATGTATTCCATGGACTTCGAAGAATTCCTTTGGGCATTAGGATATGGAAAGGATTTCACGGAAGACATAAGGACCCACGTCAGGAACAGGGAGAAAATAGACGATTTCGTACTCGGTGTGGTGGAAGAACGGTTCAGATGGTATATTGCGACCGGCGGAATGCCCAGAGCTGTGGAACAATTCGTAGAGACGAATAATTTCCACTACGTTCTGGAAGCACAGAAAGATATCGTATCCGGATATCTTAACGACATATCGAAATACGCCGTAGGTCCTGCTTTGTCGGGAGTGGGGAGCTGTTTCAGATCCATACCCATACAATTGGCCAAGAAGAACAAGAAATTCGTATTCACCGAAATCGAAGACAAGAAAGGAGTAGGCCTCAGAGAATATGAAGGAAGCCTCATGTGGCTCTATGATGCGGGGATAATAAACTACTGCCATAACCTCCGACAACCCGCCCTTCCGTTAGCATCCAACGTCATGCAAAATTCGTTCAAGGTATATCTCAGAGACACCGGATTGTTGGTATCCATGATGGAAACGGGCATACAGTTCGCCATACTCGATAATGATCTGCTGATCAACGAAGGTGGCATCATGGAGAATGTGGCGGCCGATCTTCTTGCTAAACAAGGATACAAACTAACCTACTTCGAAACCAAACAGACCCTTGAAGTTGATTTTATACTGAACATCAAAGGACTTGCTGTCGCTTTGGCGATCAAATCCGGCAACAATACGAAATCCAAATCATTGGGCGTGGTAATGTCAAAATACGGTGTAAAAAGAGGAATGAAGTTCGGTAAAATGAATGTCGGGACTGACGGAGCGGTCGAATGCTATCCTCTGTTCGCCCTGGCATTCATCGATGATGCATGGAATGTACCACTGAAGGTCGACACGGGCAAAGTCAATACTTGTAAATAAACGCCCGCAGATTGGGGGCTTATGGCAGTATTGCAGGTCGCTTTGGATATAATGCAGCTCAGCAGGGCAGTGGCCATAGCCCGTGAGGCCGTCGACGGCGGAGCGGATTGGATCGAAGCCGGTACCCCGCTCATAAAAAGCGAGGGCGCGGAGGCAATACGTGCATTACGCCGGGAATTCCCGGGAAAAAAGATCATCGCCGACACGAAGACCATGGATGTCGGTGCCTTCGAAGTGGAAATAGCCGCAAAGGCCGGTGCTGATATCGTCACCGTGCTCGGACTTGCAGACGATTCCACCGTATCGGAAGCGGTTTCCGCCGCCAGGAAGTACGGGGCGGAGATCATGGTCGACATGATCAACGTAAAGGACCGTACGGCACGTTCCAAAGAGGTTGAGAGGCTCGGAGTATCGTACATATGCCTCCACATGGGTATAGATACCCAGATGCGCGGGGAGGCCGCACCTTTGGATATCCTGAAATCCATAGTAAAAGAAACGAACATCCCTATCGCTGTGGCCGGCGGAATAACCACCGAGACAGCGTCAAGCTATACGGAAGCGGGAGCCTCCGTGATCATAGTCGGCGGCGGCATAATCAAAGCCGCCGACATCAAAAAAGCATCACAATCAATGAAAAGTGCGATGTCCGGTGTGAAACAGAACACGGAACTTTCAAAAAAATACAACGAGGACGGATTGTTCGAGGCTTTCTCGAAAGTGTCCACCTGCAACATATCCGACGCATTCCACAAAAAAGGCGTTATTTTCGGTCTGACCCCGTACATAGAACGCGGAACGAGGATGGTCGGCCGTGCGCTTACTGTTCAGACCGCGAACGGGGATTGGGCCAAACCCGTGGAGGCCATAGACCGCGCAAAGCCCGGCGACATCATCGTGATCGATGTGGGCGGAGCCCCCGTCGCGGTATGGGGGGAACTCGCCTCCAACTCTGCAAGAGTAGCAGGCATCAACGGCGTCGTCATCGACGGCGCCATAAGGGATATCGACGGCATCCGCGACATGAAATTCCCCGCATTCGCAAGATCCGTAGTACCGTGTGCCGGAGAACCGAAAGGTTACGGAGGCATCGGCATCGAAATAACGGTCGGAGGTCAGACCGTCCGCACCGGCGACTGGATAGTCGGCGACGAGAACGGCCTGATCGTAATACCGAAGGAAGTGGCCGTCGAAGTGGCCAACCGCACCGTCGACGTCAATGAAAGGGAAGACCGGACAAGAGAGGAGATCAGAAGAGGCTCCACCCTGTCCAAGGTCAACGAACTCGCCAAATGGGAACCGGTCAAGTGATCAGTACGTCTCCGGACTGTACCCGACACCGTATTTCCCGGTGCTTTCCATTTTGTCCGCAAGCGCGTTGAGCTTTGCGATCCTGTTATCCATCGGAGGATGGGTGCTGAAAAGCGATTTGAACCAGACCTTCTTGCTTCTGACGGGATTCGCTATCCACATATCGGCATAACTGGTGTTGTCATACTCGTTTTTAGGAGAAAGACACCCGCTCTCGATCTTTTTCAGGGCCCTCGCAAGAGCCCTCGGGTTCCCGGTGAATTTAGCTCCGGTCTCATCGGCAAGATACTCCCTGTTCCTTGAAACCCCCAACTGGACGAGTACGGCCGCTACCGGTACGAGTATACTGCATGCGATCGCCGCCACAAGCAGTTTCGGATCCCTTTCCCTGCCGAACAGTGCCGCATACAGCAGATATCTCGACAGATACGAAAGTACGGCCGCCATCGTGGATGCCACGGACATCACGAGTATGTCCCTGTTCTTGACGTGGGCCATCTCATGCGCTATAACACCTTCGAGCTCATCGTCCGCCAGGCTCAGTATCCCTCTGGTAGCCACTACAGCGGCGTTCTTGGGGTTCCTTCCGGTCGCGAACGCATTGGGCACCATGCTTTCCACGATACCGACCTCCGGCATCGGGACCCCCGCAAGTCCGGCGACCTTGCTTACGATACCGTAAAGCCTCGGCTCCTGATCCTGCGTGACTATCCTGGCGCCGTTCGCTTTGAGCGCGTGCTGCTTCGAGAAGAAGTACGAATAAATGCTGAATACGACCGCCACTGACAACAGGGCGATCAATCCTAAAATGAAACTGCCCATGAGGGCCCCTACGACGGAACCTACCGCCATGAAGATCAAAGACATCACAATAAACATGGATGCCGTTCTAACCTGCCAAATCATACGTATTGCCTCTGGTGTGTTATCGAACCGCCGTATTTAGGTTCTTTTATAAATCATATGGACTGAAACTACCGCAACAGAATCAGGGATTCTTTTCAACTGTCTCGTGTACTTCCCAATGACCGCCCCTGTCTGCGCCAATGCGGATCAGTGATCCCTGTTCACGCAATTCTTTGATATGACGTTCGACCGTCCTGGGTGTTTTATCCAATAATTCCGCCAATTCTTTTGCGGACATCTGTGGATTTTCTTTCAATTTAGAAAGAATGAGCGCTTTTTCTCCGACATTTCTCCGACATTTCTCCGACATCTGTGGAAATCTCTGTATTCGGGATAATTAATAATTCGCGGTTTTTCAGAACATTGTTTTCCTCGAAAAGCAGATTTCCGAAGAAACGGTCGAGATATTCCAGCGTAGAATGTATCCCACGGGGGATATCGTTGTAGTTTGCACGTACCAATGCATTTCTGAAATACCATGCGTTCGCCGCAAAAGTGTCATTAGTTACATCGAATCCGAATGATCTGAGATATTTGATTGCGAACACTGCGGTCGTCCTTGTATTCCCTTCGCCGAACGCATGTATCTGCCAGACTCCGGATATGAATTTCTCTATATGTTCCACCGATTGCTTCTTGCTCAATCCTTTGTAACTGAATGCCTTTTCCTGTGTAAAATCATATTCAAGTGTTTCGGATATGCTGTCTGCACTCGCATAATATACAGTCGCACCACGAAGTACCCATTCTTTCTTTGTAATGTTAAAGTCGCGTATTTTGCCCGCAAATCTGTAGATTCCGTCGAATAAACAACGGTGTATCCCAATATAATCCACCGGTGAAAAAGAAAATGTATCCTCTGCCAAAATTTTTGCAATCCGCGCAGAGACCTTGTCCGCTTCCTCGGTACGGTCTTCGTCTGATGTGGCAGGACGCGCTTTGTAATAACTCTCGATACGGTTTTGTGCTTCGTCGAGCGTGATGTGCCCTTCGATGTTCTCATTTGCTGTAGCGATTAGATAATCCGATGGTTTTATTCCATCGACCGCCTGCAGACCGATTGCCGTTTTCCAACAATAACTGCGCTTTTTTTGTCCGGGCTCTCCTTGAACTGAATATTCTTCAAGCTCCTGTAAAGAAAAAGCAGTAGGATTCTTATCGGTCATAGTTCCTCTTTTCCTGATTCATCGGAATTCAAAGATCCACTTCCAAAACCGATCCGACATAAAAGTCATTGACGCCTTTCAATCCCAAGTGGGTCCTCAGATACATCATACCCTCGACACCGGTGCAGTGATTCAGGTATAGAGAGTTGCAACCGGCCTCGTTGAACGCATCCGCGATATCCTTCGCTTTCGCCTGTTCTCTTTTTCTGATATGGACTCCGCCGACGTATGTCTTCGGTTTGGATCCGAGTTCGCTGTTCACCGATGCTATGATATTCCTCACGCCACAGCGCGAACACCCGCTTATTACTACGGGCCCGTCCCTTGTCTTTACAGTAATAAAACTCTCTCCGTCGATCGATGCGGAAATAAGCACGTGTTCGCTTATCTGGGTCCATCCGTCTACGTTATGTTTTTCTGCTTTTACTTCCAGTTCCTCGGGGATGTGGATCCCGGTGGATCCCAACAGTTTCTTCTCCCCCCACGCGGCCTCCGGAGCATAGATATCTATAGAGTTTTCCCTTTCTTTCAAAAAGCCCTTCAGTCCGCCGTAGTGGTCCTTCTCGCCCTGGGAAATGATGATAGTGTCTATCTCCTCGGGCTTGATCTCCAGAAAACTCAGGTTGTGAAGAAGGTACGGACCTCTTCCTCCCGTATCGAACAGTATCTTACGGCCGTCTGCTTCCACCAATACCGATATCCCCTTGGCACCGATAAGACTGGTGCCCGGGAGAGAACCTTCGTCATAAACACAGTGGATCTTGGCCTTCATTGCATTCGTTAACGTTCTTCTGTTTGAATAAGTTTGTTAATACCTCTGAGAAAAGAACGTAAAAGTTGTATCGCATCAACGGTGATACATAGAATTCGGAATATCTCCGCATATCCTCTCTATAGATTCCCTTGTAAGTGCACCGGACCCCAGAAGCGATCTCACTTTGTTGGGCACCGTGTTCACGGACATTACCGCACCCGGTTTTTCCGGGTCGTCGATGTAATCCGTCTCCATCATGAAACGGTCCGTTCCTTTCCTTATCGCTTCATTCAGATTCGTCTTCGATGCGGGAATGGACGGCATCACACCGTGTGTCTCCTCGTCCGTCACCAAAGGCAACGATGAATGCTTTATTACGAGCCCGGGATCGTATCCGACGCTTTTTGCGATATTCGATAACGAAAGATTCGTGTTCACAGGATCCGATTCGCAGTGTATTATGACCGGAACGTCCAGTTCCTTGGCCAATTCCATCCCTCTGCGCAGAACACGGTCCGAAGCATCGATTATCTCCTGCGGAACGTCGAAATGCGGCCTTCCTATCTCTCCTATGGCCTGGGCCCTGCCTTCCGCAACGAGTTTCGCGGCGTCTTCCATGCCTTTTATCAGCATCTCCTCCGCCGCTTCCAGCCCGAAATGCTCTGCAAGCGGCAGGATCAGCACCGGATACGGCCCGACTGCGATGTTTATTTCCAGTTTCGTCCTCTCTCTCGCCTTCTCCGCCAGAGCGAACGTTATATCATAGGATCTGGCGAAATCCTCCCCTCTGGCTATCTGGATCTCCTTGTACGGTAAAGTGACAAGAGTAAGCCCCGTTCCGCCTGCCGCCTGGAATTCCAGCAGAGCATCGACATTGCGGCCGGAAGGGCTCATATGGATGTGGTTATCGTAAACCGGCGGAAGGTCTGCCATACTTTTCGGATGACAAACAATATAATTATACATTCCCTGAGCCACAACTACCATGGACCACAATTCCCGTTTCCTGCTGAAATCATTCAGGAAATATTACAAAGAGAACTCTCCCATCTTGCCGGAGCGTTTCACGAAGAGGGAATTCGGGTTCATGTTCTTCGACAGACAGATGGTCCAGAGGCATATGGGCTTCTCCAATCCCGAGGATCTCCGCAAATTCATGATCGCGCAGGTCCCCAGTCACAGCTACTATTCCACCGCATATTACCGCAAACCCAGCGCACCCACGATGGACGAGAAGGAGTGGTTGGGTGCGGAACTTATATTCGATCTCGATGCGGACCATCTTGTAGGTGCGGACAAGATGTCCTATGCCGAGATGCTCATACAGATCAGAAAGGAGATGATCCATCTGGTGGACACTTTCCTCTTCACCGATCTCGGATTAGGCGAGGAGGAGGTCCATCTTACTTTCTCAGGAGGAAGAGGATACCACGCACACATCCCCCGTCCTGATATACTTACATTGGGGACACACGAGAGAAGGGAGCTTGTGGATTACATCACATGCTCCGGTCTGAACATAGACTGGGTCTTTCCGTATCAGCAGGTCCCCACATCGCAGATAAAGGTGGGCGGAGGCAACCGCACCAACATCAGCAAGGACCGTCTCATACCTCCGGAGGATGCGGGAGGATGGAAGAGCAAGATGAGGGTCGGTCTGATGGATGTCGTGAACGATTTCTGTGACCTTGATTACAAAGTGCTCAGACAATCCTATCCTTCCATCAAATCCTCACAGGCTTCAACACTTATCGGCGCACAGGAGGACATCAGGAAAAGCAGGAAAAGCCTGTTCGAAAGGAACAACATGGCCGTTCTTTCGAGACAACACCAGGAACTGCTGGTGAAGATAATGAAAGAGGATGTCGCACCCCGTCTTTCGGGAGAGGTGGACAAGCCTGTGACACCCGATATCAAGAGGATCATCCGTCTGCCGGGATCGGTCCACGGGAAATCCGGGCTCAGGGTCACTCCGATAACACGCGAAGAGCTTACGACGTTCGATCCTCTGGAGAATGCCGTTCCTTCGTCGTATTCCGACGAACCCACGAAGATCACACTGAAAAGAGATTATGAATTTGACATGAAAGGCGAACATTTCTCTTTGAAAGGGGAGACGGAAGTGCCGGAATTCGCTGCGGTTTTCCTTATCGGAAGGAAAGTCGCCGATTTCGGATATCTTTCGGAGAAAAAAGAATCGCTTTTCTGAATTCGGACCTCGTCGGGTTTGTACTTTCGGTAAATTCGGTGACCCCCCGGAAGCGCTTAAATGCTAAATCAGAAATAATGAGATCTGCCAAGAAGTGGGCAGTTCGGGACGCCGAGCTTACACCTCTGGCGTCCCGATACCACCCGGTAGGAGGTGTATAACCATCGGCCGACTTGGTATCATTATCAGGTTCTACATCGGGCCCTTGGTGATTGAGTTCATACTCTGATCACCTAAATTCGATGTCGCCCGGCCCTTGTAAAGGACCCGGCCCCCATAAGGGGTCGTTATACATCTTCTGCTACAATATTTGCGTCATTTACTATAAAGATATCTGAAAAACGACTCTTTTCATCTATATCGGGCCGCACCGGTCAGTTCATCGACGGCTTTCTGCTTTCCGGTGATCATCCCATAAGACAGCAGCGGTTATCCGTGATTATCTCGAACCCGTTCTCTTCCGCCCATTTCAGTGTCGAACGCGACATGTTCGCGATCTTCCTTACACCGTGTTCGATACAACCTATCTCCAAAGTACGCAGGGACCTGTCCCTCATACATCCGAGAATAACGTCCAGCCCCATGTTCCTGACCGTATCCACTGCGTCCAGTATCGCAGCCTCAGTAATAGACGGTTCTTCGAACTCCGTACCCTTCGTCGGAACAAGCGTTAGAAGAACGACCTCACTAATACCCAGATCCCTGATTAATTGTGCAGAGTAATAAAGATCCGCCGTGCCGAAACCTGCCGTTATATGGGGCATCGGGTGCCCCCCCGCATCCATGATGATGCGTAGCAGATCCCTGTAATCCTCAGGCCTGCGGTCAAGGTTCAGAACGGAACGGATGACATCCGGGTCCTGATGTACATCCACTGAGAAATCCTTCACCCCCGCGTCGACGAGTTTCGAAGCCTCGTCCTCTGTCAGGAACCCCGCATGGACGTTCACCTCCAACCCCATACCGACGATCTTCCCGATCGTCTCTAAAAACGATATCAGCGGGACGGTTCCGTGCACATCGCACCCTCCGCTCAGCAATATCCCTTTTCCGCCCGAGTTCTTGATGTTCTCCGCTGTTCTGAGGATCTGTTCATCGGTGGTTGCGGGGACCATGTGCTTCAAATGTATCCCTTTGCAGTGCCCGCACATCTCGTCGCATCTGCTGCCGGTCACCGAGACCGACGGAAAAAGAGCGCCGGGACGGTAATCCGTCAGCTTCGACCCGTCATTTGCCATTTTACACACCAAAGCTTTATTAATTAAATATAATTCCCGAAGGGCAGGTAATATTTATGAAAGCATTCCGCGTGGTAGGTTCATACGCTGACCCCAGAAAAAGACAGCCTTTCTCGATTGAGCTGTCCGCAGAGGACGAAGCAGCAGTTAAAGAGAGGGCATTGTCCACTCTCGGCAGCAAACACAGGCTTAAGAGATGGGAGATCGACATCACTGAGATCACCGAGCTCACAGCCGACCAGGTTACAAGTCACGTCGTGAAATACGACATCGGTGCATAAACATGGAAGACGGCGAGCTCCGCCAGGCATTGGCGGTTCTTGATACGTACAATGCACAATTGGAAGCACTCACCCGTCAGGTGCAGATGCTCCAGATGTCACTTGAAGAGACGACCAAAGCACGCGAGGCGTTCAAAGCCCTTGCAGATGCCAAAGAAGGGGACGAGATTCTTGTTCCGGTCGGTGCTTCCTCTTACATCCCCGTGAAAATTTCGGGAAAAAAGAGCGCGATCATAGGCGTCGGAAGCAAAATAGCCGTCGAAAAAGACCTTGATGACGCGATAGAGTTCACAGCGGCCAACGGGAACACCATATCCGAGGCTCTGAAAAAGACGGTTAACGCACTTTCAGACCTTGAGAGGCGTGCCGCCGAACTGACCGCATTGGTCCAACAGGAATACAGTAACAGGCAGATCGAGTGATTTTGCGATGTTCGACTCCCTGAAAAGCAAGCTCAAAGGTGTTTTCGGAAAATCCGCCGATAAATTGGATTCGGATAAAATTTACGAAAAAGAAGAGCCTGAAACGGAGCCGACGCCACAAATCACCGAAGAAAGGACCCCTGAGGTAAAGGGGCCGGAAACACCGGTAAAGAAAGAACCTGTGCCTGAAAAAGCACAGGAACCCGTTCCCGAAACTATTCCTGAAAAGACGACGGAACCTAAAAAGTCCATTTTTAAGAAGATTAAGAAGGAAGAACCCGAGGCTGTTCCCGAAAAGGCACCGGAAAAGGTCGTATCCGAACCCAAATCCGAAGAAAAACCGCTTTCCAGAAAAGAACTTCTGAAAAGATCCAAACAGGACAAGACCTCGGCCCCCAGAAAAGGGGACAGATTCTCGACCGAAGGAGTGATCGGGGACAGCGGTAAAAAGATCAAAGAGGATCCGCTGGACGATCTTCTGGATGAGCTCGAAGTGGCATTATTGGAATCGGACGTGGCGTATCCCGTCGTACAGGAGATAATCCTGGGCGTCCGCGACAACCTCGTCAATAAGAAATACGCCAAAGAATACACCCTTGAGCAAGTGGTGGAGATCGCTGTCAAAGGCGCGGTCCAGAATGTCCTCAAGATCAACGAATTCAACTTCCTGGAGTGGATAGAACAGCAGGAAAGACCTACCGTCCTGATGTTCATAGGCATCAACGGTACCGGAAAGACCACCGCCATAGCGAAGATAGCCAAACTCCTCAACGACAACGGCAAGAGCGTGGTCATGGCCGCCTGCGACACGTTCAGGGCAGGAGCCATAGAGCAGCTGAGCATCCATGCGGACAGACTCGGCATCAAGATAGTCAAGCAGTCTCAGGACGCAGACCCGGCGGCGGTCGCTTACGATGCCATAGAACATGCGAAATCCAAGAGAAAGGACGTGGTCCTCATCGATACCGCCGGACGTATGCAGACGAACAACAACCTCATCGACGAGATGAAGAAGATCGCCAGGATCTCCAAACCGGCACTGAAGATATTCGTCGGTGACTCACTTGCAGGGAACGATGCCATAGAGCAAGCGAAGGTATTCGACCAGGCGGTCGGGATCGATGCCATCATCCTAACAAAAATAGATACCGATGCAAAAGGCGGTGCGGCACTTTCAATCGCCCACACCATCGGAAAACCCATAGCATTCGTTTGCAACGGACAGGAATACGAAGATATCCAGAAATTCGATGCGGATTGGATGCTCGACCGTCTTTTCGAGTGATCAGACGCAAAGTCTGAAGAACACGGATGCGAACACTTTCGCATCTCTTATGATATTGTCGATGACGACATACTCATTGGGTCCGTGGAGTGTTCCTCCGCCGTATTCCCAAACATACGCATCGAACCCGGCCTCTCTGAAGAAATTGGCACATGTCGCGCCGCCTACTCCGACCGCTTTCGGTGTCACTCCCGTCACCGCTTTCACGGATTCCGTCAAAGCGATAAAGAGTTCTCCGTCGATGGATGATTCCTTTCCCGATGTGTGTCTCTGAAGTTCGGTTATCGTGATCCTGGCACCGCTCTTCTTCTCGTGTTCTTTCGCGATGCGTTCCGCCACGGCGACTATGTCATCGACCGGATAACACGGAAGAGCTCTGATGTCCATTGAGAACTCGAAATTACCGGGAATCGTGTTCACATTCAGGACCGTTCCGGGACTTTTCGTAGGCTCGAACGTGGATTCGGGCGGTTGGAACAGAGGATCGGACTTCGGGAACTCCTTCTCGAACGTATCCATCAGATCTGCCAGAAGTTTCGTTCCTGCTCTGAACGCATTGATCCCGGCGTTCGGTGTCGAACCGTGAACCGATTTTCCTACGACGTTGAACTGAAGCCAGACAAGATTCTTTTCAGAAACGTCCACGAGATCCCCGGTCGGAGATCCCCAATCCGGGACAAGGAACAGATCGTCCTCTTCGAAATATCCCTTTCTGATGAGATATTCTATTCCCATTTTGCTGGTGGTCTCCTCATCAGCCACATATGCGATGCCGATGGACTTCCTGCCGAGCGCCTCTTTGGGAATGAATTTGGATGCGAATAATGATGAAATGACCGCCTGACCGTTATCTTCGGTGCCGCGTCCGTATATTCTCCCGTCTTTCACAACGGGCTCGAACGGATCCGTATTCCAGTCTTTCAGGTCCCCTGCAGGGACCGTATCCATATGGGCGACTATCCAGATCGTCCCTTTCCCCTTACCGTTCTTTTTTGCAAGGATGTTGGGTCTGATAACACCGGGGTCGAGATCGTCAGGAACATCGACACGTACTATACTGTCGTATCCTTCGAGATATTTTTCCAGATAAGCAGCACGTTTTCCTTCACCGTCACCGCCGTTGATAGGAGCTAATGCAGGAATGCGTATCATATCCGACATTATCGTGACAATGTCCCCGCGTGATGCGTCTATCTTGTCCAGGACCGCCTTCAACTCCATGGTCACCGCATCGTGTAGGCAATTCATAATGGTTTGCTGATAAACGCTGGTATCTGAAAAATTGAAATACATCAACGTCAATAAGATATCAGCAGAAGGTACTAACGGCTCCCTTGCGGGAACCGGGCACTATCGCAGGACCCGCGTACATCTTTACCGACGTTTGAGAACAAACTCAAATTTCAGTATAAGGCAGACGTAAAGCCTAATCCAAACTCTGATTGACGTTCGTGCGGTTATGTTACCACCTCCTGCCACAGAGTTCGAATGATCGACCACAACCGGTTAAAGTTCGTAGATCATTCGAACTCACCGCGTTGCGGGCATTTTTGATACTTATAGTTGCAGTTATAATACCAGGATATTACAGTTAGTATAACTTTTTCGTCGCTTATTACTACGAACGATTCTTATTACTGAATTCCGTCAATCCCGTTCACAGGATTCGCCATAGCCAGATGTCTGCTGTTCGTCCCTTTCTGTCGATAAAGAAGGGGTGCCCCCCATGTACCAGTTATCGATGACAATACTGAGTATCTTTTCTATACTCACTCTCTCGTCATCAGACGAACCATCATACCTGACAACTCCGGCAAGCTCCCCTATGATCCTTGCTTCCTCTTCGCTCAGAACACGTCTGTTGACCGAACTGCAACAGTGTCTTCTGATCAGAAGACCTGTGGCCTTTCCTTTTATTATCTCTGAAGCGACAATATCCAATATGCTCTCGTAGCTGAGAAATTCGTATCTGTCCCCGATGTCTTCACTCGGGTCAGGCAACTCGATGGCATATCTCATATTTACATCCGAAAATCAAAATAAGGGTATTAAACCTGATCGGACAGGCCGACCAGGTAAAAAGTTTGAATGATCCGTTCGGAATCACTCGCGGTTTACGATCATGGTCACCGCGTTACCTCCGCCGAGGCAGAGTGTGGCTAGACCGGTGTCCTTGTTGCGGTCGTGGAGAGCGTGTATCAGGGTTGTGAGCACACGTGATCCGGAGCATCCTATCGGATGACCCAGTGCAACCGCTCCGCCGTTGACGTTGAATATCTCGTCGGGGACATTGAGCTCTTTCTTGACCGCACACGATGCGGTTGCGAATGCTTCGTTGTGCTCGAAAAGATCGATGTCGTCGATGGTCAGTCCGGCCTTCTTCAGAACATGCTGGGTCGTGGGTATGGGGGCCTCCATGATGTATTCGGGCTTGACGCCTCTCTCACCGTATGCGACGATGGATGCGATCGGTTTGTGTCCGTGCTCCTCTGCCCATTTCCTCGATGCGACGATAACGGATGACGCTCCGTCGCTGAGCTGTGAAGAATTTCCTGCGGTGACCACTCCGTCCTTCTTGAAGACAGGTCTGAGCGCCGAAAGGGCCTCTATGGTAGAGTCTGCCCTGACTCCCTCGTCGGTATCGAATACGGTGTCGCCTTTCTTCGATTTTATAACGTAGGGGAGGATCTCTTTCTTGAATTTCCCTGCGGCCTGTGCTGCTGCCGCTTTTTTGTGGCTTTCAACGGAAAGAAGGTCCGCATCCTGCCTTGTGACATTGAATCTCTCTGCGACGATCTCGCCCGTGAATCCCATGTGCTGGTTGTTGAATATGTCCCAAAGTCCGTCGTGGACCATTGCATCCACCATGACCTGGTTGTCCATTTTGAATCCCCATCTGGCTCCGTTCACCACATATGGGATGTTGCTCATGCTTTCCATTCCGCCTGCGGCGATCACGTTGTATTCGCCGGCTTTGATGGCGTCGGCGGCGTTCATTGCCGCCTTGAGTCCGGATCCGCAGACCGCGTTTATGGTGTAGGACCCGATCTCCACGGGGAGACCTGCACCGACGGCCGCCTGCCTTGCGGGATTCTGTCCCAAACCGGCAGACACCACGTTTCCGAAAATGCATTCCTCTACATCTGTAGGAGCGAGTTGTGCCCTTTTGACTGCTTCGCCTATGACCGCTGCGCCGAGTTCGGTCACTTTGATACCGTTCAGGGCCTTTCCGTATTTTCCGATCGGTGTCCTGACCGCGCTTAATATTACTGCTTCATCCATTTGTGCACCTCATAAAAGACTGAAGCGTAACTGAAAGAAAGAGTATATATGAGTGTCGGTTACATAATACGGCTATTGACGAATTCTACCGGCTGTTCCAACCCCATTCTCTTCAAAGGCTTGGATAAATGACGTCTTGCGGCCGTCGGAGGTTCATACCACCCCTCCACCACCCATCTGACCGCTTTCCTGGTATCGGGGATCCCGGAGGCTGTGTGGCATCTGCGGCATCTGTATCCTTTTCCTTTTCCCACGGACTCCATGGTCCTTCCGCATACGTTGCAAATCGGATTGGATGATTTCTCTATTTCATCCGTCAAACTGATGATCCTGACCTTTTCCGCGTTCAGGGTACGGGGTTCTTCCCTCAATTCGCCCATAACGCCGATCCTGTCCCCCGGGATCAGCCTGTCGAAAAGCAATCTGAATTCTTTCGACGGTTCATATGCGGCACAGGTGACGGTTCCTTTCTTTGTTTCCATATCTATGAACACGTGTCCGCCTTTGATGTGTCTGCACCTGGATGTGACGGTACCTTCGAGATAATAGGACTGATTCGGCACCAGATCATCCGGATCGCGGATGATGTGGTCGTCGGTCCCCTGATTGGTAAGGAAGATCAGCCAGCGGTCCAGCGGTTCTGTTTTGATGATACCTTGTCCCTTGATGAGATCCTCTCTGTCCTCTCCTCTCAGTCCGTACATCACAGGACAGGGTGTGGCCGGGACCATGGCTACTTTCTGCATCCTTTCCTCCCAACTGTTGAATGTCGAGTTGACAGATAATTCGGTTTCCCTGATGGTCATCGGATCGAACTTCCTTTCGGTCCCCCATCTGTCTTTGGGACGATATCCCAGCAGTTCCAAAGTACGGTCCCTGGGACGCCATGCCATACCGCATGTACAACCTATTATTCCACGTCCGCAACCCATCTCGAATTTCTTCGCTCCGATCCTTTCCAATTCGTTCTCTATGACAGAGCGGTCCATGATCGTCCTTACGCCGTTCCAATAGAATTCCTGGGAGGGTTTGGTCTTGCTGATAACAAGCCCGGGATCCGCATCATCCTCATGGTATTCTTCGATGATCGGTGCGATCCTTTTGATAAGATCGTCTTCACTGGGCTCTTCCGGGGATTGGTTTTCGTAACAGTATACCTTTTTACCGTCCATTACACCGATGAATGTTTTCTTTCCGGTACCTTTTCCGAACCTCATAACGAGGGAACCGTTACCGCGGGTCTTCCATGGTGTTGCGGGATTCAAACGTACAAGTCTGGGATATCCGATCAGATCGAGATCGGAAAGTCTGCGTATGATCTCTGTAGCTAGAAACGTCGTACAGTTCCCATTCACGGAATCGGTGTCATCGACTGCTACATACATCGTATCGGTCATTGATGCCCGGATATAATTGTTATCTGTAAATAAGCTGCATATTGTTTATGAAGAACATATTGCCGTCATCGGACATATCGCCTTTGATATTGTATACTCCGTTATCAACAGGTTCATCATAAGAAAAACATCTGATATTTTTTCCTTCGGTGTCCTCGAATGAGAATGTATATCCTTTTGCAGACATTCTGATATCATATACTACCCCCAGGATCTCGTTGTTTTCTTCTTGATGTGTATTATCTTCGATGTTGGGTTGAACGAACAAAGCCAATAATATTATCATTATGACCGATGCGCACAGATAAATGTACTTCCGGGTATCATTTTTCTTCATGAACACTGATAATTTCAATATCGATTAATAAGGCATCATATACAGTTAGTATAACAACACCCCCGCCCCCTCACTTCCACTGGAATTTCAAATGGATCGAAGCCGTTTGATTATCACATAATTTAACTAAAAAAATTGATAAAGCTCACGCTGAGCCGGTAAATATCATCAATATCAGAGATATGTTCCTACGACCCAAAGAAGTCCTGCAAAAGCAGCGATTCCCAATATGCATCCGACAATAACAAGATATCCTTTCATTGAACAAACTCCTATCGCATTAACGCTATGAATCGGTATTAACATCGGGATTATAAAACCATGCATATGATTTTTTACATGAATAAAAATGGGAACAAGAAACCATTATAACGGAGTTGAAGTTATAGAAGAATGGTTGAAAAATATGGGAGAATCGATCTTTACAAGATACATCGGAAAAAGAAAGATTCTTGTAAAAAACAAAAATGTTCTTCAATCTTCTTTTGTGCCTGAATGTCTTCCGCACAGATCCAAGGAAATTGAAAGTATAGTTGAGATCATAGCTCCTTCTCTTAATAAAGATAAACCTTCCAACATACTGATCACCGGAAAAACAGGTACCGGAAAAACAGCAGTATTGAATTATATTGCAAGAGAATTAAAGAAAGAAGATCCTTCGGAATTAAATTGCAGTTATACTTATGTTAATTGTGAAATTGCAACCAATCCTATAACAATTCTCTATAATATTTCAAATCAGATAATAACAGAAGATGAAAAAAAGATACCATTTACCGGATGGAGTACCGAAAAGGTATACACAACTCTCACTTCATATATAGATGAAAAAAATAAGGTATATCTCGTTGTTCTTGATGAGATAGATTTTGTATTCAAAAGTGGAGGAGAAGAAATATTCTATTATCTTACAACAATGAATGAAATACTTAAAAATTCAAAAGTATCGATAATCGGAATAACGAATGATACTAAATTTACTGAATTACTGAGTCCTAAGATCAAAAGCAGACTCGGTGAAGAAAAAATAATATTCAAATCATATACCTCTTCTCAATTACAGGATATTCTCAGAGAAAGAAGTGATATAGCTTTCGAACCCGGAATTCTAAAAGAAGATGTAATTCCTTATTGTGCTGCCATTTCATCTAAAGATTCCGGAGATGCAAGAAAAGCATTGGATCTTCTTAGAACAGCTGCCGACATGGCAGAAAGGAACGGAGATTCCGAAATAACGATCGCACATATCAAATATGCAAGAGATAAGATAGAATTGGATGCCGTCAGTGAAATAATAAAATCACTACCGGACAATTTCAAAATAGTTCTTATGAGTGTTATCAAAAATCATGAGAATTTTGAAAAAATAACAACCGGAGATGTTTTTACGGTATATCGGGAAATATGCAATATGATAGGATATACGATCCTATCACAAAGAAGTGTATCCGGAATGATATCGGAACTCGATATGTTGGGATTGATCCATACAACAACAAAATCCTACGGAAGGAACGGAAGGACCAAAGAGATAGAACTCACCATTAATAGTGAAACCATCGAACTCATTGTTTCGGATGAACTGTTCAAACCGCTTTCCAAATACAAACCTAAAAAACAGACCACTTTATTTTCAAACGATTCAGAAAATAAGTGATTTTTATTAAAAATCAATCAATCGAGAAACTGATTGTCATCATTATCAGGTTCCAGTGGAAGTGAGGGGGAGGGGGTCTGCTTTTCGATCTCCAGTTCCTTTCTTACCTTTATGTATGTTCTTTGATCATAAATAAACGAGAAAGCAGTCAATATTGCAACAATTGATATTATCCATAATGCAAGAGAAGGTATCGAATTCGGAACATGCTGGTCAAGAATATCGGAATCTCCGGAAAATGCCATTTTTACTGTACCTGTCCACGGTATTTCTATCCATGCGACCGATTTTATGCGTTCATTCTCTATCAATCCCTCTGTAATGCCGCTACTCTGATCGAATGCGGAATTATTGTCCCCCAGTGTGACATATCCGCTGTGAGGGACATATCCGCTGCTTACATTGGGCGTCGCAAGTTTATCAAGATCCAAAGATGCGTTCAATGTATGTGTATAACGTAGGCCGTTGATCATCAGAGTACCCTTCAGATGATTATAATCGGTATTTCCGCCGTTCGACCAACGATCGGCCGGGAAATCCGCCAATGCAGGGGCACTCCATGTTTTATCGCCGTTATATTCAAGATACAGTATTGCACGATGTATGACCGGATTCTGATTGTCCCCGCGTTTATAGATTATGACATCGCCGTAATCCCCGAACATGGAATAACCGTCGTTGTATCCTTCGACATATGACCTTATGCTGACCTTACCGGGATCCTTGACAAGGACCATATCGCCGGTATCTATGATGCCGATCTGGGATTCGTCACCGTGCTGCATACTCCACGAGTTGACAGTGGTGAACGGAGGACTTACGCCCGAGGAATACACTACGCCGCCCGATATCAGCGCACAGACAGCAACAAGTGTGACGATAATCAACACAATGTGCTTTGTTTCCCTCTCCATGAAGCTGGTAAGTGCACTGGAATATTAATTAGATTCCTGAAAAAGAGTTATATTTTAAAGCATATGGGGATGTATGAACAGGCCGTCCAACGATCAATACTTTATGGATATGGCAGAATTGGTATCTTCCAGATCGACATGTGTAAGGCGCAGGGTCGGAGCGGTCATAGTCAAAGATAAGCACATATTGTCCACAGGATACAACGGCTCTCCGAAGGGTACCAGACACTGCGAGGAACTGGGTTGTATCAGGGAACAGTTGAAGATCCCGTCCGGCACAAGGCACGAGCTGTGCCGCGGTGTCCACGCGGAACAGAACGCGGTCGCCCAGGCGGCGTATTTCGGGGTCAGCGTCAAAGGTGCCACGATATACACCACGACCTTCCCGTGTTCGATGTGTTCCAAGATACTGATCAATTCAGGAATAGTGGAAGTCGTCTACAAGACT
This sequence comes from Candidatus Methanoplasma sp., assembly GCA_031261625.1. The sequence goes on along the minus strand of JAISJG010000015.1, from coordinate 23,650 downwards.
GGCTATATGGACGACCTTTCGGAAAGTCTTCTTGCCGAAACGAAGATCGTGGTGCGCCGTTTCCCCGATGCGGATATTCCGAAGGGCGACATCCCCATCATTTGACAGGGGTCGGCCCCTTTTCTATAAAGAAAATACAATTACGCTTAAGTATCTTCATGGGATACCAAGTTTCCACATAATAGTCGGGGAGTGTAAATTGAGCCGAACTGACATACTTTCGGAAATAAAAAAGGCTGAAACGGAAGCGGACGCCAAGGTCGCACAGGCCGAGGCAGATAAAAAAACCGCGATCGCGGAAGCCCGCAGGGATTCTGTGAAAAAGATTCAGGAAGCTGAGGCTAATGCCCGCAGCAACTATGAGTCTGTTGTAGCGAAGGAACAAGCAGCTGTGGACCTTGAAAAGGACAAGAAGCTCGCCGAAGGCGAGCAGGAGTCCCAGGCCCTCGAAGCATCCTCCGCGAAGAAGATCAAGAAAGTCAACGACCTACTTATCAAAGAATTCGAGAGGACCATAAATGTTTCTTCCTGAATCGATGAGTAGGATTGTGATTGTGGGTACCAAATCCCGCTTGGACGAGGCCATCGAGGCCTTTTACAGCGTGAAGGCGCTCCACTTGATCGATCATACCACCGGCGCGGACGGATTATCGATCGGTACTCCTCTGTCGCACTCGTCTAAAGCATCCGAGAGGCTGCTTAAGGTAAGGGCGATCGAGAAAGAGCTGGGTATTGCAAAAACGACCCAGACTGGAAGTGTACCCGTCGATGAGCTTCAGTCTCAGATAGACTCTGAGAGCGTCGAGAACATCGAGAGCGAGGTCTTAAGAACCCTCGATAAACGGAATGATCTCAATCAAAGAATCACTGTATTAAACTCTAACAAAAAGAACTTAACAATTTTGGCCAAGATCCCTGTGGATCTGGAACTCTATTCTGGGTACCGGACCATCGCATCGATCGCAGGTTCAGTGGAAGAGGACCCGACAAAGGCCCTCGAAGCGATCCCGGATTCCGAATACTTCGTTTCTTTCAAAAAGAAAGAGGGCGGCGCGGTTGCGCTGTTCGTGAAGGCTTCGGAGAGGGATAAGGCGGCATCGGCGTTATCCGACTTCGGATTCACCGAGATTGCAGTCCCGGAAGGGACCGGATCACCCGCCGACGCACTGGTAAGGACCGAGGCAAGCCTCAAGAGCCTTACCGCAGAGCTTGAATCCGTTGAGAAGGAGATAGAATCTCTCCAGCTCAAACACAAGACCTTCCTCAGGGCATCGGACGAGGAACTTTCCATTCAGGTCGAAAAGGGGGAGGTCCCCCTCAGGATCGCAGTGGGAGACTACTCGTACATCGCAGACGCGTGGGTGCCTACGGACAAGGTCGACTCTGTAAAAGCCGAACTGGAAGCAAAACTCGGAAACGATGTCCACATCGAGTTCGAGGAGACCCGCGGCAGGAACCTCCACGAGGAGGAACACGCAGAGGAAAGATTCAAGAAAGTCCCCACAAAACAGACGAACGGACTCATCGCGAAGGAGTTCGAGTACGCAACAAGTCTTGTGTCGATCCCCAAATATCAGGAGATAGACCCGACGATACTGCTTACTTTCTTCCTTCCGCTGTTCTTCGGATTCATGATCGGGGACTGTGGGTATGCAATACCATTCATAATAATCGGTGCATACGGCCTCAAGGTCACGCACCACAAGGACTGGCGCGCTATCGCGACCGTACTTTTCTTCGGCGGCATATGGGCATTCTTATTCGGGTTCTTCTTCTTCGGAGAAGCCATGGGAATGCACTTCATCGGAGAGTTCTCGGATACAGTATGGAATATTGGTTCGGATGGATTGCCACTTGTTGGATCATCTACAGGTACGAGCGTTACGTGGGACGGTCTGCTCGGAGGACCAGGTGCGGTTGGTAATTTCTTCCCTGACTGGTTCACGGGACTTCTGCCCGAGTTCTTACACCACAGTGAGGTCATCGACCCCATAACAGGTCTTCCTGAGGAAGTCACCCACCACGGTGTCGGAAAACTCGTCGAGGTCGGAATGCTCCTCAAACTGTCGGTATACGTGGGAATCGTCCATATGATGATCGCGTACATCTGCGGTCTGCTGAACATAAAGAGACAGCACGGCGGAAAAGCGGCATTGTTCGAAAAGGGCGGCTGGATAATAACGTTCTCCGGTATGATCATACTGTGTTTCGGTATCACCAAGCTCCTGTTCGACAAGTCGGATTTCGATGTCGTATTGCCGTTCGTCGCAATAGGCGTGGTAATGCTGCTCGTCGGAACAGTAATAACTTTCAAAGTGGAGAAGGCTCAGGCAATACTTGAGCTGCCCGGACTCGTGGGGAACATTCTTTCCTACACTCGTCTGGCCGCCATAGGCATGTCCAAAGCGGGTATGGCATTGGCATTCAACTATATCGTGTTCGGAATGATCATAAACGTCGGAGCAGGCGGAGACATAAGCCCGATTATGCTGATAATCGGTCTGGTGCTCTTCGGGTTCTTACATTTGGTCGTTTGGACCTTGGGTATCCTGTCCGCAGGACTGCACGCACTAAGGTTGCAGTTCGTGGAATTGATGTCCAGGTTCTTCATCGGCGGCGGAATAAAATACGATCCGCTCAGAACCAAGCGCGAAAAAACCGTTTTAATCAAAAAAGAAACTAACAAAGAGGTATAAAAATGGCAATAGATGCAGTAGCAGGATTGGTAGACAACACAGCAGGACTTATAGCAATAGGTGCAGGACTCGCAGTCGGACTTGCCGGTATCGGTTCCGGTCTCGGTGAGAAAGACGCAGCAGCAGCAGCCATTGGCGCGATCACAGAGGATCCCTCGATCTTCGGTAAAGCAATGATCTTCGTGGTTCTTCCCGAGACCATCGTTATCTTCGGACTCGTTATCGCTATCATGGGAATGTTCGTACTGTAAATATCTGAGGCCGTCTCATGGCATTGGATACAGTCACGAAGGAGATCGTCGCATCCGCCGACAAGTCCGTAGCTGAGATTAACGCTCAGAGGGACGCAGAGGTCGCGGTCATAAAGGCCGAGGCGGAAGCAGCGATCGCCGAGATAAATGAAAAAGAGGACAAGAGGCTCAGAGAGGCCGTAGAGCGCCTCAAACGCCAGGAGCTTTCAAGCGCAGAGCTGGAAAGCAAGAAGATCGTTCTTTCCAAAAAGAAGGAGATCCTCGCAAAGGCGTTCGATTCCGTTCTCGCAGACCTCGAAGCCGCCCCCGAGGCGGAGAAACTCGAGCACTACAAGCAGATGGTAAAGTCCGCAAAGGCCGTGATCGGCGCACCGAGGGCATTCATCTCCAAGAACGACAAGTTCACAGCGAAAGAGCTGGGCGCGAAGTCGGTCGAGGTGGACCCCAGGGTACGCTCGGGCATAATCCTTCAGAGCGAGGACGGAACCATCGAGGTCGACCTGCAGTATGAGACCATACTCAGAGAGATCTGGGACCGCGAAATAAAGACCGTGTCAGACACGCTCTTCGGGTGAGATATATGTTCAGGCGCAACGGAAGAAAAGGCAATTACGCATACACCGTCGCCAGAGTGAAGGCTAAGAAATCTCTCCTTATGGGAGATGAGGACTACAGCAAGATGCTGATGATGAACGCGACGGAGATATCCCGTTACATAAGCGAGGCAGGTTACTCCAAAGAGTTCACCGATCTCGCCAACAGGAACTCCGGGCTGGACCTCCTTGAGCATGCGACCTACCTGAACATGGCAAAAGTGTTCAGCAGCATACTCTCCGCATCGAAAGGGGAGTTGCATGATATGGTCGCCGCATATCTCACGAAGTGGGATATCTGGAACCTGAAGGTAATACTTCGCGGGAAATCCTACGGACTCGGTATAGACGGGATAAAGGAAGACCTTGTCCCGGCAGGCAGCCTGAGCTCCGACACATTGGACAAACTCATATCCACCGACTCGGAAGAAGACATACTGGCGATCTTCGGGACAGCGACACACCTGTCGTTCCCCGCAGAGGTGGTCGCTGCCTACAAAGCAAGCGGCAATCTGGGAGACATCGAGGATTACCTCGACAAATTCCACTATGACAGACTTCTTGCGAGCATCAACCCCGCATCAAGGCCTTCCCTGCTCTTCCTCGACTATGTGAAGAGGGAGATAGACATGAAGAATTTCGAAACCATCCTGAAGCTCAAAGCGGAAGGCATCGGCGGAGAGGCCGCCGCGAAATACTTCATACCCGGAGGGAAAGAGATCGACGAGAAGCTCGCACTGCAGATATCCAACGCGGATTCTGTCGAGGGCGCCATCTCGGAGGCCTCGCAGCTGTACTTCTACGAGGACATAAAGAACTCGATAGAGAACACCGCCACAATAAGAGGCGTCGTGTCCGGTCTGAAGAAGTACGAGATGCAGCAGGCGAAGAAGTTCTCGCACCTGTATCCCTTATCCGTGATACCCGTTCTTGATTTCATGATCCACAAGGAGAATGAGGTCAACAACATCAGGGTGATCGCAAGGGGTACCGAGAGCGGATTGGACAGAGAGACAATAAAGGGACTTCTGGTGATCTGATGGATATAGCGGTCGTAGGCAGTGACGAGTTCGTTCTGGGATTCCGGTTGGCCGGACTCAGAAGGGTATTCGTAGCAAACAGTCAAAACTACCAGGAAAAGATAAGCGAGGCAATGTCTGACGCCAATATAGGCATTCTCGCGGTCGATGCAAAAGACCTGGAATTCCTCCCGGCGAACGTGCGCACCAAAGTGCTGGATTCCATCCAGCCCGTGGTCGTGCCTGTCGGTGGGGACGAGAGCGATCTTCGCGAGAAGGTCAAGAGAGCAATTGGCGTTGATTTATACAAGACAGAGGATGAATAAATGAGCACTGAAGGTGTAATTTACAGAGTCGCGGGACCTGTGGTGACGGCAACCGGAATCTCGCCCAAAATGTACGATGTCGTACACGTAGGGAACGAGCATCTCATGGGAGAGGTCATCAAGATCGTCGGCGAATACTCTATCATCCAGGTTTACGAGGATACCTCCGGTATCAAACCGGGAGAGCCTGTTTCAAACACAGGACTCCCTCTCGTCGCGGAACTCGGTCCGGGACTTCTCACATCCGTTTATGACGGAATTCAGAGACCCCTCCCCGTTCTGAGGGACAAAATGGGGGATTATATCTTCCGTGGAGTTACCGCACCTGGTCTGGACAGAGAGAAAAAGTGGGAGTTCAACCCCACAGTGAAGAAAGGAGACGAGGTCACGGCCGGACAGGTCATAGGAACTGTCCAGGAAGGTCCGATGACCCACAAGATCCTGATCCCTCCGGCAATAAAGAAGGGAAAGATCGACTCGATCTCATCGGGAAAGTTCACCGTTGAAGAGACCATTGCAAAAGTCGACGGCCAGCCCGTTCAGCTTATGCAGAAATGGCCTGTGCGTGTGCCCAGGCCCGTCAGCCAGAAACAGCAGCCCACGATCCCCCTGGTAACAGGGCTCAGGGTCCTGGACACGATGTTCCCCCTTGCAAAAGGAGGAGCGGCGGCCATCCCCGGTGCATTCGGTACCGGAAAGACGGTTACCCAGCAGTCACTGGCTAAATACTCCGATGCACAGATAGTCGTTTACATCGGATGCGGAGAGCGCGGAAACGAGATGACGGAAGTTCTTACGGAATTCCCCGAACTCCTGGATCCGAAGACCGGCGAGTCCCTGATGAACAGGACCGTCCTGATCGCCAACACATCCAACATGCCTGTGGCCGCAAGAGAGGCTTCGGTTTACACCGGAATGACCATTGCGGAGTACTTCAGAGACATGGGATACGACGTTTCGCTTATGGCAGACTCCACGTCCAGATGGGCAGAGGCAATGCGTGAGATCTCCTCCAGGCTCGAAGAGATGCCCGGTGAGGAAGGATACCCCGCATACCTTTCGGGACGTCTGTCCGAGTTCTACGAGCGTGCCGCACGTGCAACATCGCTCGGCGGAGAAGACGGATCCATTTCCGTTATCGGTGCGGTCTCGCCTCCCGGCGGAGACCTTTCGGAACCTGTTACGCAGAACACTCTGCGTATCGTCCGTGTGTTCTGGGCACTCGATACCAAACTCAGAGAGAGGAGACACTTCCCCACAATCAACTGGCTCACCTCGTACTCCATGTACGACAAACAGCTCAACGAGTGGTACAAGAAGAATGTGGCCGAGGACTTCCCCGCGCTCAAGGTATGGGCGATGCAGGTTCTGCAGAAAGAGGCAGAACTCCAGGAGGTCGTTCAGATGGTCGGATCGGATTCACTTCCGGACGAGCAGAAGGTCACCCTCGAAGTAGCCAAGATCATCCGTGAGATCTACCTGCAGCAGAACGCATACCATCCTGTGGATGCATACTGCCCCATAAACAGGCAGTACAGGATGCTCACCCTCATCAAGAAATACTCCGACCTTGCGGACAAAGCCCTCGCATCCGGTGTATCCGTTGAGAAGATCGCATACCTCCCCGCAAGGCAGAGGTTCAACCAGGCGAAATACGAGGAGAACGTGGATTCCGAACTGGAGGCCGTCGACAAGGAGTTCGACGTACAGTTCGCAGAACTGGGAGTGTGAAGATATGGCAAAAACAACAGCTAAAGTATCCAAAGAGTACAAGACGATCTCCCAGATCGCTGGACCGCTCATATTCGTCAAGAAGACCGAGCCCGTGGGATACCAGGAAATGGTCAACGTCAGACTTTCTGACGGCTCTGTGAAGAGAGGTCAGGTCCTGGATTCCTCGGAAGACATCGTGGTCGTTCAGATATTCGAGGGAACCTCCGGTATCGACAGGAGCGCATCCGTGCGTTTCCTCGGCGACACCATGAAGATGCCCGTTTCCAAGGACATGCTCGGAAGAGTACTGACCGGAGCGGGAGAGCCCCTCGACGGCGGCGCAAGGATCGTCCCCGAGAAAGAGCTCGACATCGTCGGAGCAGCCATCAACCCGTGGGCAAGGGACAGCCCGGCCGACTTCATTCAGACCGGTATATCCACCATCGACGGAATGAACACCCTCGTCAGGGGTCAGAAGCTTCCTATCTTCTCCGCGTCGGGTCTCCCGCACAACGAGATCGCTTTGCAGATCGCAAGGCAGGCGAAGGTCCTCGGAGAGAACGATGAGTTCGCCGTGGTGTTTATCGCCATGGGTATCACCAACGAAGAGAAACAGATGTTCATGACAGAGTTCGAGAGGACCGGTGCACTGAAAAACGCAGTGGTCTTCCTGAACCTTGCGGACGACCCTGCCGTCGAGCGTATCGTTACGCCCCGTCTGGGTCTTACGACCGCGGAGTACATGGCCTTCGAACTCGGAATGCAGGTGCTGGTCATCATGACCGATGTCACTAACTACTGTGAGGCACTGCGTCAGGTCGGAGCGGCAAGAGAAGAGGTTCCCGGAAGACGTGGATACCCCGGCTACATGTACACCGATCTTGCACAGCTGTACGAGAGGGCAGGAAAGATCAAGGACAAGAAAGGTTCCATTACCCAGATCCCCATTCTTTCGATGCCCGGTGACGATATCACCCACCCGATCCCCGACCTTTCCGGTTACATCACCGAGGGTCAGATCGTTCTGTCGAGGGACCTGCACCGTAACGGTATCTACCCGCCGGTGAACGTTTCCTCGTCCCTGAGCCGTCTGATGAACTCCGGTATCGGAAAAGGCAAGACCCGTGACGACCACAAAGCCGTCTCGGATCAGCTCTACGCAGCATACGCAGAGGGAAAAGACCTCCGCGGACTGGTTGCCATCGTAGGAAAGGACTCGCTGTCCGCAAAGGACAGGAAGCTCTTGGACTTCGCAGACCTCTTCGAGGACCGCGTCGTCAGGCAGGGCATTGATGAGGACCGTTCCATCGAGGACACACTCAACATCTCCTGGGAGATCCTCAGAGAGCTTGATGTGGACCAGCTGACAAGGATCGACCGTAAGTACATCGAGAAGTACCTGAACCAGTGATGACCTATGAGCAACAAAGAAGTCACCCCCACACGTTCCGTCCTTCTGGACCTTAAGAAGAAGATCAAACTGTCCGAGAGCGGATACAAGATCATGAAGATGAAGAGAGACGGTCTCATCATCGAGTTCTTCGAGGTCATGGAGAAGGCAAGGAAGATGCGCGCGGGTGTATCTTCGGACTACGAAGCGGCGATGGAGAAAATCACCATCGCTCGCATCGTCGAAGGCGAGATCGCCGTCAAGAGCGCAGCATATGCGCTCAAGGCGGAACCTCAGGTCAAATTGGGCAGTAAGAGCATCATGGGAATGATGGTCCCGAAGGTCGAGGCCACCTCGATCCACACCAACATCGTAGACAAAGGATACGGTGTGATCGCAACCTCCGCTTACATAGAGGAGGCGGCCGCGGCATTCGAGAAACTCCTCGATACCCTGGTCCGTGCGGCAGAGATCGAGACCACGATGAAGAAACTGCTCGATGAGATCGAGAAGACCAAGAGAAGGGTCAACGCCCTCGAGTTCAAGATCATCCCCGAGCTGAAAGAGTCGGAGAGGTTCGTCAAATTCCGTCTTGAAGAGATGGAAAGAGAGAACACCACCCGTCTCAAGCACCTGAAAAAGAAAGGAGAGGCCGCAGAGTGAAGTCCATCGGAGAGCGCATAAAGTCCATCGTCGAGGATCCCGAAAAACTCAGAAGAGTATGGATCGCGGGGTGGATCATTGCGTATTCGATGCTTGTCTTCGGCTTCCTTTTGATGATCTGGGTATTCTTCAGCGAGTACTGAAACCACTTAAACTAAACCCCCTTATTTCTGTTTTAATCAGGGTCACCTATCAAGTTCCGGACACATGCCGTCTGTTATTGCCATGTATTTCTGCTTCCGCCTACGGTGCAGGATCAGGCGTAAGGGGAACAAAAGATCATTTCCGATCTTATTACTTGATTCTTCTAACGTCTTATTACTGGGAATAGAAGGCCCTAGTAATAACAGTAATAACCATGTAGCCAGCATTTATTGAAGCAGTCCGTACAGGCCTCTGCTTTGTTACTGTCCTGTCTCACTTCATGAAATTGTTCAGGGCTATACGACCGGTCCCCAGATGGATGGTGGGCATTATCGCAGGCTCGGGGTTGAAGTTGTGCATCTTCTGATACTCGGTCTGACTCTGCCATGCGGATGCATTGACCATTTTCACTCCGTTGTAATCCCTGGTCCCGACACCGTGTACGTGTCCCGAGATGAATATGTCCGGGGCTCTTTCCATCACGAGATAATCCTTCTTCTCCGGCGCAAGGGCGGTCTTTCCGCCGTACATCGGAGACAGATGGCGCCTTACGAGCATCTCCTTCATCACGTTGATGGGATCGTCGTAAGTCAGTTGCTGAACGCCGGCGACCCAGTCGTCTATGCTCTTCCCGTGATACGAAAGGACGGTCCTTCCTTCGATTTTAAGATTTATGGGGTTCCCAGCCATTATGATGTTGGAATCGAATGATTTCGTGAACACTTCGCTCAGTGCAGGCTGAGGTTCGGCAAGTCTTGCGGCATCATGATTCCCCGGTTGTATGACCATTTTGATGTGGTCCGGGATCTCTTTAAGATAATCGGCAAGGGTCTCATACTGCTTGTATATGTCGGATATGATAAGCTCTTCTTCCTGTCCGGGGAATATCCCTATCCCGTCCACGACATCTCCTGGGAAAAGAAGATAATCGATATCTTTCTCATAGGCGTTGGCTTTGAGCCATGTGATCATCCTGTCCCATTGGGGTTTGAGGAAGGTGGAACTTCCAACGTGGACATCGGAAAGCACCGCAACGGACGCTGTCGAATCCGAGGGTGCCCATGATGCTTTCGGGATATCCGGTCTGAATATCTCCTCAGCGTAGAACATATCCTTTTTGGCAGAGGGTTTTCCGGATATTCCGATCACTTCGTCGTTGACGAAGATCTCTTTGATCATAGGGGAGTCTTTGTTAATAAAAACGATGCACTCTCCGGTTTCATCTTCAATTTTTATAGTCACGTGACCGTTCTTGGTCTCTTTTTTTTCGTAGATGATGCCCACGATCTTCGTTTCGCGCCCTTTATCCATTGCCGATTCGATGGACATCGCACGTCCAAAATCACGGCGGCTCTCCAGGATCCTCTTCAAAGCGTTGAATCTGCTTCTGAAATAATTCGCAAAATCGTTGATCTTCCCCTCGCAGGTGGAATCCCCGGTGACATCGGTCCCGGGAATGACAGAGATATCCAAGGCGCGTTTGTTCTTGGGCGCGATGGTCTTCGGGCATTCGAAGACAGGTTTATCTCCAACAATGCAGGCCATTATGTCCGATTTGTCGACGAACATCGAGTTCGTTGAAAGCGAGGATAGTACCGTGTTGATGAAACATAACGGGTCGGAGTTCGACAGCACCATTTCGAGTGCATCCGGCGACAGGAAGACCTTCTTCCTGGTGGCGGCATCGAGTATCTCCGATTTCATGGAGGTGCCTTATGCGGTCATGTTCTAAAAAATATTGTTCACGAGTTATTACAAACTCAAGTCTCGAGCAGTCGATATCAAACCATGATGAATATCGGTTAATGTTCTGATTTGTTCAGAAGCAATGAATTGATTCCGAAATCACAAGAACAGGCCGCTATACGTGCTATGATTGTTTCTTTGGACTCATATGCATTGAAGTGACACAGAATAAATTGTTTTGCATTTGTGTGACTTCCATTATTTTTTCAACGTTGTTCAATCATTATAAGTCGGATTCGTTATGGGGCCATTGCCCCAAGCAAATTAAATACGCTCATTATATCACTCTTTTATGGTCACAGTAAGCATCTTCAGTCCCGTTTATCCCAGCGAGGATGCGGATAAGGTGAAAGCCGCGATATTGAACATATTCCCCGGTACGGAGCTGGAAGCCTCGGACCGTGGGTTCTCGGGCGAAGGGGATCTTACCGTTTTCTCCAAACTGATCAGAAAACAGGAGATACTCGATAGTGCAAGGGGTATGCTGTTCAAAGGCGTCAGAGGGAACAGGACCACCATCCACCTCAATAAACAGGTCGCAACCGTCGGTAAGGTATCGTTCACAGAACCGCGCACGATACTCGGAACCATTGAGGTCACCATCGAGGATGAGGACATCGAGTTTCTGATAGACAGGATAGCACCGGAAACGGTCGACGGGAAGGAAGTAAGATGACCATAGGAGTTTCCTGTCCCGATTTTGCCGCAAAGGACCCTTTAGTGATATGGAAAGAGGTGTCCGAGCATTTCAGCCACTGGGAGATCTTCGCCGAAGCCTATCATTCGTTGGACGGGTTCATCGACAGATTCGCCGAGACGCAGGATTCGTACAATATGACGTATTCCGTGCACGCGCCGATATGTGACGTCAATATAGCATCACATAACGAAAGAATGAGAGAAGCTGCCGTGCTCGATATGATAAATAATCTCGAGATCGCGTCGTATATGGGGGCATCCACAGTCACCATCCACCCCGGGATCTACTCCCTTGCGGTGGCAGGGCTCAAAGAGAGGTCTGTAGAATTATCGAAGCGTTCCGTTCGCTTGATCGCACGCGCTTCCAAAGAGTTCGGCGTCAAGGCATTAATCGAGAACATGCCCAATTTCCCGATCATGCTGGGACAGACCCCGGAAGAGCTTGCTGATATCGTCGACGGGACCGATCTGGATATATGCTTCGATATAGGGCACGCTCATACTGCAGGGAACATCGACGGTTTCCTCGAGAAGTTCAAAGGCCGCATTTCCAACGTGCATATACACGACAACATGGGCGACAAGGATTCCCATATGACCATAGGTCACGGCAACATCGACTTCAAGCACGTATTATCGGGACTGAACGGATACACCGGGAATTACATTATAGAATCGAAAAGCCTGGAATCCGCGATAGAATCGAAAGCGGTTCTCGAGAAATTACTTTCCTGATTCCTTTTTATCAGGCCAGCTTGAGAACAGCGGTAATGTTTTTATCGCGTCACGTCTGAATATCTTCGGTGCAAGATATACCAGGGACACAAGCCCCAATCCCAGGATGAACAAGGTAATGATCGCTTCCGATTCAGGGGATCCGAGCCATGCGAACGATGACAGATAATCTGTAAGGAAGTGCATGATTATTGAAGCGTACAGACCGAATCTCACGTACAGATATGCCATTGCAAAACCGGCCACGGCGGCATCGGGTATTTTTTCCCAACCCCACCCGTCATGGGCGAATCCGAACATCAGTCCCGAGAACAGGATGAAGATGATCGCGACTTTGCTCATGCCGAATCCTCCGAGGAGACATTTCAGGGAATTCGCTTTTTTTGTGACTACCAATGCGATGACCGTCATCGGTACACCGACCAGAAGGACACGTCCGACGATCTCCTCCCAGAACGGTGCTTCCGCGAGCAGGAATTTCATTTCCGTGTCCGTGTATTCGTTGATCCATGAGGCATCTATCTGCGTCCCGAAGGCCATCAGTAACAGGTTGTATGCCAACGTGAAGGTGACCGTGGCACAGAACAGTACGCCGGCCCAGAACAGTCCGGTGTTCTCTACGTGACCTTTATCGCCGTCGGAGTTTGATGCACGGAGTGCACCGATGAACTTTATAATCGAATATACCGCGGACGCCAAGATCGCTAAGATTATAATGACCCAGTACAGCTTGAGCGCAATTCCTTCCAGTGTATAGAAAGAAATGACCTTCGGAGTAATCAACACAAGATTTATGTGTGCCCAATCAAGGATGTCAAGGACCTCCACCGAGCTAAGTAACAGGCAGATCACTTCGACCAAAAGGATCAGGACGCCGAGCAACGCAGTGAAAAAAGCACCGACGAATAACGGGTTATTGCCGAAGTCCAAAAAATTCCTTTTGGGTATGCGTTGACCGCATGCACCGCAGAACTGTGATCCCTTGGAACGGAACTCATTGCAGCGGGGACAGTTGTCCGTCATGTTTTTATCGGATACGAGACGGCCGCAGACCCCGCAGAATCTTGCACCGTTACGACGGTATTCGTCACAACTGGGACATGGGCCGTCCGGTTTCTTCGCGGTCAGATATTGACCGCACGCACCGCAGAATATGGCTTCCTGCGAACGGAACTCATCACAGCGAGGACAATCGGTCATTTATCATAACTCCGGCGAATCGATATGCCCGAGTACTTTATTTACAATTTCCGTCTCTAAAACGACCAATGCGGAGTTTCTGTATTTGGAGAGGTCGACTATCTGGCTTGCAATGTATTCCTCCCTCAGACGCGCGAGTTTGGCGAAGCCTTTGGCTTTGTTGACATAGGCATACCATTCCGCAGAGAATGCTTCCGGGGAGCTCATATCGAACTTCTTTTTCATTCCCTTTTTAGCCATCCGGTGTTCCATCACGAACTCGGTGGTCTTCACATTTTGAATATAAGCGGTAGCGAAATCCTCGTTGTTCATATCCAACGGGACGACGAACAATCCGTCTTTGGCGCACAGGTCAATGATCTCACAGAAAGCCGGAGTGGGTACCTGTACTTCCCCGAACTCTGAAAGGCGTTGTGAATACACCAGATCGAGTTCTCCCAATTCGGGGTCGTCCTCGATCTCATTCCTTTTACTGAGAACGGTGATATCATCAATACCCAGTGCTATCGCATAGGCCTCATATCCGCCGTATGCATCGGCGACCTTCTTCGATTCGGACACGAGTCCTTTGACCACCGGAAGAATATCTATCTTGCAGTTCCCCAGAGTAAGGCTGATCATTTCTTGGTGCTCCTGGTCATGACGAGATCGGTAAGGGCATCACGGTCGTCTATCTTCTCCAACTCGTCGTTGGTCACGATCGCGGTGGAATCTATGTTGTCCGCCGAACGTTTTTTCTCCACGATGACAAGCGACGCCTTCCCGGTGATCTTGGATATCTCCGATGCCGCCAGAGCCTTCTGGATGAGTTTTTCCTCCTCCTGGCCGAGTCCCGTGAGGATCAGGGTGTGCTGGCTCCTTGTTATCGCTTCGAACGGACTCTTTGTCACCGGCGTTATGGCAAATCCGATGTCCAGCAGGCGGTTGAGAGGATGCGATGATGTGCGTTCTCCTTCCTGGACCTCATAATCTTCATGTCTTTTTTCGCTTTTGTATTCGAACGGGTCGATGGGCTCGATTATCGGTACCTGGAGGAATTCCTCCAGCCTTATGGCCGCATCTATCATCGCACCCATTCCGGCCTCGTACATCTGTATCGTGCGTCTTGATACGCCCGCGGTCTCCGCCAGCATGCCGAGGCTGACGCCGCGGGATTCACGTAACTCTTTCAGAAGGGAATTGTCCAGTCTTACGTACAATCCGCCTGGAGCGGCGAATATGAACGGAGGTACCTCCTCGAGAAGATGCTCTGCCAGTGTATCGTTGGAGATTATAGGGATCTTGAACCTAGTGTAGACTATCCCGGACTCCAAAGGTCCGGAACTCGACGTCTCCCCTATCAGCAGAGGACTCGCCCTAAGCGCTTCGGAGAGGACTTTCATCTCTTCCGCATTCTCGCGCGAGAACGCATCGATGTTGCTAAGGACTTTCACAATGAGCAGACGGTCGTCTTTGCGTGCGACTACGTCGAAACAGATACTGCGCAGATTAAGTACCGCAGAGATATCGAATCCCGCCTTAGCCAGTATGGCCCTTGTGGTGTTGATAAGTTCCTCCCTGCTCACGATATTAATAGGAGTTGTCCTTCTATATAAAAGTAGATGGACTGACGCTTAAAAGGGAATAAAGATAAGAAGTTTGGTTAAAGGCATCCGGATTCAGTGTTCGTGATGGGAGTATACTATCTGGGAATCGTAGGTCCAGGATATTTTTCCCGAAGACGAAGGCTCCGATCCGGCGGTGGCATGCGACTTGTAGAAAATGCCGGTGGGTCCTATGAGCGTCTCGTAGTAGATCCCGGCGTCCAATCTGAGTACGTCCCCGGCCAGGATATACGTGTTCTTGGTGACGCTGACGGCTCCGTCCGGTCCGTTGAAAAGGGATTTCTCCTCACCGACATCGCCCGGAAGTGTGATGCCCACAAGTTCGGAAACCGTGAACGGGGCGTCGAATATCCCCACACTGTGGACGTCTTCGAATCCTGCAGGCAGTTTAAGGGACAGTTTACTCCAATCGCCGGGTATATCGGATTCGAGGATCAGCTCGCTCGAGAATATGTAGTTCTGTGCTTCGTCGACATAAGAAGCGATCGCCTCACGTGTGAGAGTGTATGTTCCGGAAGCGGTAACGGAGTGGGATTCTCCCGCTATCGTTACGGTGTACTCGGATTTTACGGTGTATACGAACTTCTCTCCGATGCGTGGATCGGTTGCACATTCGTCGTGTTTTTCGATCGTGCTGTCAGAAAGTACGTATTTTTCTCCGTTGGAATCGAGGTCGGAGATATTGTATATGTCGTCGGATTTTTTCACCGTCAGTTCTATCTCCCTTCCGTCGGCGGTTATTTTCCAGGATTGATCTCCGTCCGTTTCCGCGTAATACGAATGTTCGGATCCCCATGAAACAGTTCCGTCGGATTTGTTGAGGATCACGTAAACGTTATTGACCGATTCCCCGTTTATTAAGAGAACAAACCGGTCGGGGCTGTCGCCGACCACTTCGGAACGGATGACACCGCCGTCCGCGGACCTGTACACGAATTCGGATCCGATACCGAAACCGAGTCCGCTGCAGTCGTCTTCCGAATCGTCGGCAAGCGCGACATACAAGGCAGCCCCTGCGGCTGCGATAATGATCACCACGATAGCCACGAAGATTATGGTGGCGATCCCTTCATTGTTCTTGTTGATCCTGCTCATCACAGTATTACTTCCTCTCCAAGCCGAAATCACAGTGTCCAATATAAAGCCACACGGTAAGAAATGATGCATACGGAAAAAGGGAATATTGTGCGGCAGGTCTCCCTGCCGCTATTGACCCAGATGTTATTACTACGTCACTTGCGATCGTAATCCTTCAACCTCTGGGCCGTTTTGGGGCCGAACCTCTCTGTCGCCTTGAGGAAGTCGTCCATGGACACTTTGCATCCTTCGATCTCCTCGTCGGTAGGTATCTTCCCGGGCTCGATGAGACGCCTCACGGCGGTCATAACGGCTTCGTTACAAATGGCAGCGATGTCCGCACCGGTGCATCCTTCCGTTGCTTCTGCAAGCTTCTCGATCGATACATCGTCCCCGAGGGGTTTCGCCGCTGTGTGTATCCCGAATATTGCGGTCCTGGATTCCAGGTCCGGAGGTCCGATGTATATGCTCTTATCGAATCTTCCCGGCCTTAGAAGGGCCGGATCCATGATGTCCGGACGGTTGGTGGCGGCGATGACCACGACGTCGTTCATTGCTTCAAGACCGTCCATTTCCGTGAGCATCTGGGATATCACTCTTTCGGTGACGTTGCCGTCCCCTCCCGAACCTCTTTCCGGTGCGATCGAATCGATCTCGTCCATGAATATGACGCACGGTGAAGCCTGTCTCGCTTTACGGAATGTCTCCCTTACCGCTTTCTCGGATTCTCCCACCCATTTGTTGAGGAACTCCGGCCCTTTCACGGCGATGAAGTTCGCTTCCGACTCGGTAGCAACGGCTTTGGCGAGCATGGTCTTCCCGGTCCCTGGGGGACCGTACAGAAGGATCCCCTTCGGCGGTTTGGCGTTCATGTGTCTGAAGACCTTTCCGTACTTCAGAGGCCATTCTACTGCTTCTTTCAATTCCTGTTTGGCTGTACCTAGAGCTCCGATATCCTCCCATTTGACGTTGGGTCTCTCGATCAGAACTTCTCTCATCGTCGCCGGCTGAAGGTCCTTCAGGGCGGTTATGAAATCGTCCGATGATACGGATATACGGTTCAGTACGTCCACAGGGATCTCTTCCGTCTCGAGGTCGACCTCGGGGAGGATACGGCGCAACGCGGCCATTGCCGCCTCTTTGCAAAGTGCTGAGATGTCCGCTCCGGCGTACCCGTGGGTACGGTCCGCAAGTCTCTCGAGTTCCATGCCTGGGTCAAGGGGCATCCCCCTCGTATGGATCTGCAGGATCTCCAGGCGTCCGTCCCTGTCGGGGATGCCTATCTCGATCTCGCGGTCGAACCTTCCCGGGCGTCTCAACGCCTCGTCAATGGAGTTGGGACGGTTGGTGGCGGCTATTACGACGACCTTTCCTCTCGATGTCAATCCGTCCATCAATGACAGTAATTGGGCAACAATGCGTCTTTCTGCTTCTCCGGTGACCTCTTCGCGTTTGGGTGCGATAGAGTCGATCTCATCGATGAAGATGATGCTTGGTGCGTTCTCTTCGGCCTCTTTGAAGATCTCCCTCAGTTTCCCCTCGGATTCGCCGTAGAATTTGCTAACGATCTCCGGCCCGCCGATGGAAATGAAGTTGCTGCTGGTCTCGCCTGCAACTGCTTTTGCGAGCATGGTCTTACCTGTACCGGGGGGACCGTGCAGAAGCACACCTTTCGGCGCCTCCACACCCAATCTCTTGAAGAGTTCCGGGTGTCTGAGCGGAAGCTCGATCATCTCCCTGATCTTTCCGATGGCATTACCCAGACCTCCGAGATCATCGTACGATACTTTGGGAATATCCATGTTCGACGGTGATGCCGGCTTCTCCGATATCTTCACTTCCGTGGTAGGTGCGATGACAACGGCATCGGCCGACGGCGTGAACGAAGTGACCACAAGCTCGAACTTGTTACCCATGAGGTTCAGCGTAAGGACGTCGCCTTTCGCGAACACCCTGCCGTCGAGAAGCTGACCGAGATATTCGTTCCCTCCCTGCAATCTCAGTTCGTCCGTAGGCGAGAACATTATCTTTTCTGCGTTCTTCGCGGCGACCTTTTTTATGGATACCCTTTCGTCAATGGATGTTCCGGCGTTGCGCCGGGTGGAACCGTCTATTCTGATGATGCCGCGATTCGCATCCTCCTGCGGTCCGCGAAGGATCTTGACGGCGGTCTTTTTAGTGCCGTCTATCTGTACTATATCCCCGATCCTCAGCTCAAGGATGTCCATGAGTTCCGGATCGAGTCTTGCAATGCCTTTTCCCGCTTCGCCGGGTTTCAGTTCCCCGACCTTGATCGCTTTTTCGTTTGCCATAATCTGATCGCTCCGTCGGTGTCAACGGGGACCGCACGCTCGCACACTTTCGGTGCAGGCATCCGGCGTGCGGCTCATGCCGCAACTATGCATACATCTATCTCTTACAGACAGCAGTATCCGCATAGCCCTAACAACAAGGGTGTATCACTTCCGGGTTTAACTAGGTCGCTCTTCTATCCGTAATGTTGTAGGAACAATGTACATATATATACAACATTAATGTATTATATTATACATTGATGTACATAAACACAAATAGATTGGACAATTCAAGGGAATATGGCAATTCCAAGAGACGTAAGAATAAATCTTTCTCCGGAAGACATTCCGAAAAATTGGTACAACATAGCGGCAGACCTTCCGGGCCTGGCCCCGCCGCTCAATCCCGGAACGGGAAAACCTGCAGAACCTAAGGATTTCGAGCCGATATTCTGCAAGGAGATCATAAGACAGGAAGGATCGGCAGAAAGGCACATACGGATCCCCGAAGAGGTCAGGGACAATCTGGTCAATCTGAACCGTCCCTCGCCTTTACAGAGGGCGTACCGTCTGGAGAGATACCTTAAGACGCCGGCAAAGATATACTTCAAGAGAGAGGACATGAGCCCTCTCGGAAGCCATAAAGGAAATACGGCGCTTGCGCAGGCTTATTACAATGCGGAAGCCGGCATTCACACACTCTCCACGGAAACGGGGGCGGGACAATGGGGAACGGCCCTGGCGATGGTATCCAATCTTTTCGATATCGATACCACTGTTTTCATGGTCAAAGGCAGCTATAATCAGAAGCCGTTCAGACGCACGCTGATGAACACCTATGGCGCAAAGGTCTACGCCTCGCCATCGGAATACACCGATTTCGGGAAGAAGATACTGAAAGAGCATCCCGACACTTCGGGATCGCTGGGAATAGCGATATCCGAGGCCTGCGAAATGGCCGCCAAGGATGAGAACACATGTTACTCTTTGGGAAGCGTTCTCAATCATGTAATGCTGCATCAGACAGTTATAGGATTGGAGACCGTAGAGCAGATGAAGATCGGAGAGATAGAACCCGACTGCATGATAGCATGTGCAGGAGGAGGTTCAAACTTCGCGGGATTCACTTTCCCGCTGGTTGGAGAGAAGATCAAAGGAAAGAACGATTGCGAGATAATCGCCGCCGAACCGAAGGCCGCCCCGAGTCTCACCACAGGCGAATTCAAGTACGATTTCGGGGACACGGCGGGAATGACGCCGCTGATCATGATGTACACACTCGGTCACGATTTCATACCTAGTGGCATCCATGCGGGAGGGCTGAGGTATCACGGCATGTCGCCGCTCATCTCTGCGACATACAACCGGGGATTGGTCACTGCGAGATCCTTCGATCAGACGGATACGTTCGAAGCAGGCGTTATCTTTGCAAGAACGGAAGGGATCGTTCCCGCGCCGGAATCATGTCACGCAATAAAGGCGGCGATCGACAAAGCCCTGGAGTACAAAGCATCCAACGAGGCTAAGACGATCGTGTTCTGTCTGTCGGGGCACGGGCTTCTCGATCTTTACGGGTACGAGCAGTACCTTGACGGTACGTTGCCTTCGTCCGAGGCCTGAGAACAAACAGGCGGACCGGTCGGTCCGCCTCTTTAGAATTATCTTACATCCCGGTTTTTCATTACGGATGTCGGTATTTTTCATCCCGGGATTCTATTACTAAAATCAGTAATAAAGCGGAACAGATCACATTTAGATGGTAGGTTTCAATACATTGATCTTCAGTATTTCCGGGATCGGTGTGTGAGTTTTTTTTTGTAAAATCCAAGTAGGAAAATGCACCATGAATGAATACGAAGAACGTTGGAAAACATCATAAAAAATAACAAACAAGATGGAAAAACAAATTTGGATATGAGCCTGTATTTTCATTGCTGGCTATGTTTTTAGTAATAAGGTTAGTGTTATTACTTAATGCATTTTGTATGATGTAAAATCATTGGGATAACGGATATTTTCCTTGAGAGAGATCCGGAACAAAAACAAGCGATGACGGATCGAAATGGTTCTTTGTTTTTTCAATTGAAAACGTTGACAGATGTTCGGATGACGGCTATCGAATACGGCATAGGGATGAAGCGATCAAGGGACGGGAGGGACGAAGGAAGAGCCATCCGAGCAAGATCCTTCCGGCATTTTCGGGGAACATCCCCGTCGGGATCGGACACGTCCATCTCGTAATTTCAAGGCAGATTTTCGTAAAATTCTATTGTTTCGGATGTGCCAGACAATGTAGATCGATGATTAGAATCGTACATCAAGTCTTTTACTGTTAAACGAAGGCGCATTATTGATTTCTTTTCTGTACCAAGAAAAACGTACACAAATTGAGTAATAAGGTATAGACATATATATCTGATACAAGAGTGTGCATTTTGTACTGTGCAATCTGCAGGATGGCATTCGGGGGAATGTATTCTGCGACGCATCACCGGGGGGTGAAACGGGGAGATTTATTTGAAACCGAAGAGCCCACTGCATAGTGGCAGAATGCCACTGATCGCAATATTTGCTGTAATTTTACTTGCAGCAGGCACCTTTATGGTACTGGAAACCGATAACGATTATATTACTGACGATTCTGACGGTGCACCTATAACATGGACCGTCATCGCAATGCCGCACGGCACCATATCAAACAGTAAGGCCACTGCGCACGTGACCCAATACAATATCACTATTGCCACATCTCACTATCCAAACACCAATCCCTGGTTGTATGCACATCCGGATCCAGGGTATAAGTTCATAGGATACAGTGATTCGCAAACCTCGCCTAATGGTCTGTATTCTCCAAGATCGACAGAGTATCAACCCAGTCCTGATGCGACCATGAATAACTACAAATTGTATGCGTGGTTCGGTGTAGAATACAATCTGACCGTCACTAAGACCGGCGGAGGCTCAGGTACTGTATACTATGAATTTGAAGATTATCAGTACGGTACCCACTTCACAAGCGGAACAGTCCTCGGAGGAGAAAGGGTACGTTTGAACGCCACTGCCGATTCGAATAGCGTATTCGTGGGATGGAGCGACGGCAGAGGCTGGACTAGTACGCAAAGGTCACCCACATACACGATGCCCGAGAGTAATGTAACACTGACCGCTCATTTCGAACCGAAAGTGTGTAAGATCACTGTGGTCGCAGGTCCGGGCGGTATGGTGAAGGTGGGGTCAGGATCGACGTTCGCTCTCACCATGGATGCAAATGTGAATTACAATTCCAATGTGAACATTGTGGCCCAGCCCAGTGTAGGATACGAGTTCGACAAATGGGATGACGGGAACACAAATCCATCAAGGACCGTGACCGCTACGGGAAATGCGACATATACTGCATATTTCAAAATAATCACACACAAGCTCTATCTGAATGTAGCCGGTTCGGGAAAGATCGATTATTCCTACTCTTATGGAACTACGGGGGCGGTAGTGGGCACAGCCACTGCCAACACTTCGATCGATGTGCCTGAAGGCGTAACGGTTTCACTGGTCGCCACAGGTACAGGGTCGAGCAAATTCCAATATTGGAGCGGCGATCTGCAAACTGCAGAAAGCGTCGGATCCGTTAATATGGGAAGCGCGGATAAAACGGTAACGGCGCATTTCGGTAATGCCTATGCGTTAACGATAAAGATATTCGGAAAAGGTATCGTGGCATATTCATACACGGTCGGGTCAACCGAAGTCAAAGGCAGTGTAAGTACGGATACTACTATTTCGGTCCCCACTACCGGTGCCTCAAACGTTACTCTTACGGCTTCAGGAGTTGAATCATACCATTTTGTGAAGTGGTGGGATTATCCTAATGCCGGCAATAATACCAACAGTAATCCAACAATATCTGTCAATATGAGTGGAGACAAATCTCTCCTGGCGGAATTCAGTACGGGGGGTGGGTTACTCAAGGTCACCATCAATCTCGTGGGCGCAGATGCAAGCAACAGATTGGTCACATGTAAATATGAAATGGGTGACATGGGGTTAGCAACTACTGGTTTCGTCAATGATGGTTACATAACGGTGCCCGCTGGAGGGTCCGTTACATTAACCGCCACCACTACCAGCGGATCATCATATTCTTTCCAGTTCTGGTCAGGGGGTCTGCAAACCGCATATTGGAATGAAACAATCCATGTTTATTCCGATGTGACAATAACTGCACATTTCGGATTGGCCAGCGACACATGCTCATTAGCTCTAAATGTCAATCCGAACAATGCTGGAACAATAAAATACACTTATTATCCAAATGTGGCCGGATCTCCGACCGTGACTGGCACAATAGATGCAGCAAAAACAATAACGGTGCCGAAGGGATTGTCTGTTGAGCTTTCTGCCACAGGCGTCAGTGGATATACGTTCATGTATTGGACAGGAGATCTGAGTACAGGAAACAGTAACGGATCTATTACTATGGATAGTAGTAATAAAACCGCAACAGCGAATTTCGGTTCTTACACGTCTACATTGTTACTCGGAATTGCAGGAGGAACGGGTAAGATAACATACACTTACAATACAATGATCGGAACTCCGCCGTCATTATCGCCGTGGACCGTAACAGGCACGGTCACTACAACAACCATGTTGTCTGTGCCGAACGGAGTGAATATCCAACTGAACGCTGAAGGTACGGATGGAAATAAATTCCAATACTGGTCCGGAGATCTTCATACTGCATTCCACACCGAATCAATACTGATAGGGAATGACGACAATAAGATCGCAATTGCGAACTTCGGCCTCAATACAAAGTCGCTTACAATAGGATTTGACGGCAACGGTCAGGTAACATACAGTTATGCGGACGGAGTTACCGGAACCGTAAGCGGAACAGTCAGTACAACAACAGTGATCAGTGTGCCTCAGGGGGTGATCGTAAAATTAGAAGCGACCGCCAGCTCAGGTGTTTTCACACATTGGAAGGTCGGAGATATAGGATATACGGATAATCCGTATTATGAAACGGTCACAGAAGATGCAACTGTGATTGCGTATTTTGAGAATACGGATGGTCTGGTGTACATCACTGTTGCAACTGATGGCAATGGAACAGTTCTATGGCATTACAAGCATCCTGTTACAAAGGTAACCGTGTCAGGAGGAGTCGGAGGATACTATGTTCCGAAGGGTGCGGACATAACCTTCGTTGCAATCGCCGCTTCTACCGACAAGTTCCTTAACTGGGTCATCGGCAGCGACGGTTTCGCTGTCAACCCGTACATCAGGGCGATCTCGTCGCCAACCACCATAACAGCAGTGTTCGATGCCACCGCCAACACAGTGACACTGACTGACAGTATGACCGGGAACGGGTAAGTTGCATGGTTTTACAGCACAGGTGCCGTGAAGGTCACCGGAGGTATCGGAAGTTACAACGTCAAGAAGGATGCAGTCATATCCTTCTCTGCAACCGCCGCGCAACCGGAGAAGA
>JAISJG010000010.1 GCA_031261625.1 Candidatus Methanoplasma sp. | reverse complement strand
ATCTCCATCCGCAATGTAATATCTGGCAAGTTCGGAGTCATAACCCATGTATATCACTCTGAATACCGACGGAAGTATTGTATCCTCGCTGAAAGTGTACTTCCCTCCGGACAGGGATTTTCCGGATATCTCCGACAGTCTGCTAACGTAGTTATCCGACAAGGAGTAACCCGACTCTGCAGTAACCATGACAGGGTCCCCGCTGCATATATCGAAGGATTTTCCGGCGGAATATCCGTTCGCAATGAGATTCTCACCTACAGTTATCTTCACGACAGACGGGAAATTCACATTTCCGGATACTTTGTAACCGTCCGACAGTTTCTTCACCGTATTGGGGAACAGATCCTCGAACGTCGAAGGCAGAACGTATCCGAACGCCGGATCGATGGTGACGATATCGAATATGGTGGCCGTGGAAGCAGCGTGTCCGTTGACCCGGAGCACCGTGTTCTTCCCTGCGACCACATTGTAATTGATTATCTCCACACCGTCCACCAGGATCACGTGTTCCCCTCTGACGTCTTTGACCAGGGTCTCACCGCGCGAGAGGTTGAGTTCGACACCTCCGAATATGTGTATGCTGAACTCCGAGGTCTTACCGTATCCTGGTTCGAGTTCGAATGTGACGGTGTACGACTGTCCGTGGTGCAGCCTGTCGACCGAAGTCTTAAGAACATATCCGACCTGTTTTTCGGGGATTATGATATTGTATTCCCTGACATCGTACACACCTTCGACAGTTATGTACTGATCTTCATCGATATCCGACAGATGCAGTTCGCCCAGACCGTTAAGGGCTATGATTGTCCCGTTCACTGATACGGCCAGTTCCTTATCCGAATATCCGGAGAGTCTTTTGTAAGTAATGATACAGTTCCCGCCGAGAGGGACACTGTCCTGATCCGATGTCAGGGTATACCCGATCTGCTCTTCCGGCAGTACTATATCGAATGATCCCGTCTTTTCCGATGTTCCGATCGAAACAGACGATTTCCCGGAAACGACATAATTGCCGTCGCCGGACCTTGTCGCACCGGTGACACTGAGTTTCAATCCGCCCGTCTGGGAGAGTTTGAATACGTCCCCGGTCGCGAACATACCGTATTTTTGGAAATAATTGGAATATATCGGCAATATCTGCACATTGCCGTTCTCTTTATCGACCTTGAACAGCTCCACGGTCCTGAATCCCGGATGACCGGAGATATCGAACTGTATTTTTCCGTCGGCCTCGGAATATACAGTTTCCGTCTCGGTCCCGTCCGATCCCACAAGGAATACTTTCATTACGGAGTAGGAAGGACCGCTGTCCACAACGGCTTTCACTCCGCTCCCTTTGTATTGCGTACCGGATGCTCCTGATATGATGGATATCTCAGTCGTATCCGTTATTCCGGTGGAGAATCCTACCGTGAGGTTCCCGTTGACGGAAGCTCCCTTCACTGCGACGGAATCCAATAAAACAACCAATCCGCCGTAATATTCTATTCTCAACGACGAATCGTCGGCATTCAGCTTTTCCAGGATCCCGCTGCCGACGGTCACGGACGTGACGCCTCTGGCGTATCCCAGATCTATGATCAACGGATCCGTACGTGCGGAAGAAGCGGGTTCGAACTCCGCATTGTTCCC
Organism: Candidatus Methanoplasma sp.; assembly: GCA_031261625.1. Next base: position 24,102 of record JAISJG010000010.1, on the reverse strand, counting down.
GTTGATCGTGAATTTACCATCGGCGACCATCGCATACAGAGTTATATTACCGTTCAGAACGAATTCGGAATGAGGTCCGTACACCGTTCCTCCGCCGTTCGGCAGAGTGCTCCATCCGAAAAGTGTCCGTTCTTCCGACTCTATACTGTTCAGAAGACTGATGGACGAGCCTGTATGTTCCCTGTTCTCGCCTATTTTATTGTTCCCGTCGTAGTAGCTCACTACATTCTCGGAACCGTCACTGTTACTGCTGATAAGTACGAACGCGCCTATTGTCGAAGAGACGGCAACGATCAGTACAACAGCTATCGCTGCCTTGCCGATCAAGATTTTTCCCCCGGTTGGTATCCATCCCTGACACAGGTTGCCCATCGCTATGTGACGCGGAGTTGCCCAATCCCCGCTATAACATATAATGATAATGGTGGATATCGTCCATCAATGACGATATCCATGGAGTGATACGGGATCACTCGTCTTTTTTCTTGGGTTTTTCCTTCTTTTTGGGCTTCTCTTTGGGAGAATCCTTCTTTTTGCCGCCGCTCACCCATTCTTCGTCGGCACGGTCCTCGCCCTTAGCGAGTTTCTTCTCGATCTTTTCCTCACGGATAAGCTGATCGAGGGTCTTTCTGTCCCTTGCTTCGCCTTCTTTTCTTTTTGCTACGGATTCTTTAAGCTCGGCCTTGGCCGCGGCTTTTTCCGATTTGGGAAGCTCTCTGATCTTTTCTTTCTGTTCCGTCTCGTATTTCTTCGCAAGACGTTTATCGGTGTAGATCCTGTTCTTAAAGGCGATGATCTCGTCTTCCTTCTCCCTTGCCAGCTTTGCGTGTCTTGCTGCGGCCTTCGGAGCGTACTTCTCGTCCTTCTTACTAACTTTGGTTTTTTCAGATGCCATTTTCTCACCGAATTATTTGACGGATATTAGGAACCGTGATGACAATCCGGGGATTTAAACTAACATCCTAAAATTTGTATTTTCTGTGAAAAAAAGATGTGTGGCATCGCGGATGACCGATGCCACAAGGGTTTCACTGGTTGGATTTCCAGAGTTTGTGAAGACTGCACAGCTCTCTCGCGACGATGTTCTTCGCATCGGTCTTGAAGTAGGCCTGCGGTGCGTCTCCGGGTTTGAGGTATTTTCTTATGAGAGTACCGTCCGCTACGATCTCGATGTACACTATGTAGTGCTCTGCGGTCATAGGGTGGGCTGTCTCTTTTCCGACCTTAACGAGGACTCCGCCTTCTGCCTTCTCAATGTAAGGGACGTGTTTCTCGGTCGCGAAATCCGCGGTCTGAGGAACGAGTTCCGTCAGATCGTCGGGGAGGGATACTCCTTCCGTGTAGAGTACTTCCACAGTGTTCTTGTTCTTTGCATCCTGATATACTTTACTCTGTTCTATCGGCATTTGATCACCTACCTTACATCCGAGTACGGCTTATAATAACTTGTCCGGTACAACAACAGACATTTTTCCGTCGGATCAGCAGTTCGGTGACCGTCATTCCTGAATGTGCATAACATAGCTGCTGATCGGAAATCCATATGCGGATTAGGTCCGTAATGGGATGAAATACATTGCATCCTCGACATAAAATATTAAATTTAACCGCCATCTCCCGTAACATGGATATCCCCGCCGTATTCGCCACTTACAGGAACGGCGAAGTGCTGGCCGGATCGGCCGAACTCTCCGACGGATCGTTCTCGTTCCCTTTCGGGACACAACCCCTGTCCGATATCATCCCGCGTGCCGACGAACGTCTGCCGGTTGTGGTGACGGATGTGAAAGGATTCAACGGAAAAAGCCTGGATGACCGTCTTCTGAAGAATCTTAAGGTCCCCGGAAGCGATATCTGGTACATGACATACATCCGCGATGCCAACGATGTCCTCGATTCGTTCATGGGGAATGCGGAGAAGATCCTCATTCCTTATCATACGGTAAGGGACCGCAGCGTATTGTGCGACGCTTTCGAACTTTCCGATAACTGCATCCCGGTCGTATTCTCTTCACTCAGACAGTCGAAGAAAAGCAGGAACGATATCGACATCATGAGGGCTTTGGACAATATCTCTTCGATAGGGTTCAGATCCATGGTCCTTTTCGATACCGACGGTTCCGTGACCGAAGAGAAATGGTCGGAAGTACTGGAAAAACACGGCAACACGATACCTTTCGATATCATCAGGAATCCCGGAAGGTCCTACGCCGGATCCGATATCGTCATTTCGGGGATCCTTTGCTGATCTTCGATGCCAGTGATTTTCCGAAATTGAACGACGGCATGGCAGAATCTTCGGGATCGTGGAAATCCGTACCGGAGATTGCGAGATAACCCTGCCAATCGTATCCCGTCGTTATCGTGAACGCTTTGAATATCGAAACGGTGTGGCCGAATGCCGGTTCCGTTCCGCCTCCGCACAGTAGACCGACTGCATATCCGTTGTTCTCGTGTTTTTTGTACCAATACGGCTGGAAACGGTCGAGCACGGTTTTAATGATCGACGAGGGCCCGCTGAAATGTATGGGCGATGCGAGAGCCAGGATATCGCATTCCTCGAACATTGCGTATATACTGTCCATATCATCGGATATGACGCATTTACCGTCCCTGCATTTACCGCATCCGTTGCAGTGCCCGATATCCATCCCGTATGGGAAGATGATATCGCACTCGACGCCTCCGGCCTCCAGACCTTCGGCGAACGACGCACACGCCCTGGACGTGAACCCGTCCTTCCTGCCGCTTCCGTTGATGACCAGAGCTTTCATACTACATCCCGTAAGATGTATTCTTTTATATGTTCTGAGTTCATTGGGTCATTACGGGAGTGATGGTAATGGCGGAGTTCACAAAAGCGAAATCAATGGATTTTCCCAGAAGTGTCCTTCTGGGTCATGACGTTCTGTTCGACACTGCCAAACTGTGCGATTCACTTCATTTCGGCAGAGACGGGATAATAATCACCGGCGATAAGACGTATAATGCCGCAGGGAAGACCGTTGAGGACATCGTATCCGAAAAACGCGATCTTCTGGTTATTAACACAGGCAACGCCACCAAAGACAATGTCGACCTAGTCTGCAAAGCCGCGGAGGAAAGAAAAGCATCTTTCCTTCTGGCCGTGGGCGGCGGAAGCAAGATAGATATTGCAAAAATGGCAGCCAAAAGAACGAATCTGCCTTATGTCAGCATTCCGACATCGGTCGCGCACGACGGGATAGCATCCGACCGCGCCTCTCTGAAATCGGATGCGGGATCCACATCCGTCCCCGGAGTATCACCGACGGGGATAGTCGCGGACACCAGGATCATCAACAATGCACCTTACAGATATCTCGCATCGGGATGTGCGGATGTCATATCGAACCTCACCGCACTCGCCGACTGGGAGTTCGCAAGAAGGATGAGGAACGAGGAATTCAGCAGTTCTGCGTATTTCCTCGCAAAATATGCCGCGGACAACATCATCGATAACTGTCAGCTTATACTTCCGGGAGTGGAAGAAAGCGTCTGGCTCGTGATGCGTCCGATAATAGCTTCGGGAGTGGCGATGTGCTGCGCCGGAAGTTCGAGACCCACCAGCGGTTCGGAGCACATGTTCTCGCACGCGCTTGACATAATGCATCCCGGAAAGGCTCTTCACGGCGAACAGTGCGGAGTGGGCAGCATAATGATGATGGACCTCCAGGGCGGGGACTGGAAAAAGATACGGAAGGCTTTGAATACCATAGGTGCCCCGACAACGGCCGAACAGCTCGGTCTCAACGATGACGATATCGTGGATGCCCTGGTCGAAGCCCATAACATAAGGAAAGAAAGGTTCACCATTCTCGGAGAGAACGGCCTCAACAGAAGGGCTGCAGAGAATCTGGCGCTGAGAACCGGAGTAATAGGAGATAAAAATGGCTCTGATATCGCTTATAGGTGAATCCCAGGCCAAGGTGGGGAACAGATTCTATTTTCTTGGTCCGCAGCCCGAATGCAAGGACTGCAAGCTCAAAGGAGTATGTTTCAATCTCGACCAGGGATCGCAGTATGAAATAATAGAAATTAGGAAACAGGTGCACGATTGCGCCTCCAACGAGGATCTGGTAAGGGCGGTCGCCGTGGTGAAAGTATCAACGGATGCCACTGTGCCCAAGAAACAGGCAATCGACGGCAGCATAATCACTTTCAAGACAGTGGATTGCGGACAGCTGGGCTGCGAACACTACCGCATATGCCACCCTGTCGGCATAGAGGACGGAAAGAAATACTCCATCGTTGAAACAGGAGAAGATGTCGTCTGCCCCGTGGGGAAGAAAATAGTTTTCGCAAAGATAATCTGATGATCAGAACTTCTCGCCGGTGATCCTTTCGTACATGTCGATGTACAGTCTGCTGACCCTCTCGATTATTTCGGGAGGGAGAGCGGGTATCGGAGGATCGGGGAGATTCTTCTCTCTGGCCTCCATCAACCGTCCGTGGTGGCCGATGTCGCGGTAATACTGACGGACGAATTCCTTGGAGAGTTCCACGATGTTGCCTTTGGCGTATTCCTCGGCATCCCACCATCTGTCCTCGTCCAGGGTTCCGAACGTATCGAGGACGATAAGTTTGCGGTCCTTGTCGTAACCGAACTCTTTCTTTCCGTCGCAGTGAATGAGGTTGCGTTTTGCGGCTTCTTTTGTTATGATGGCATCGATCTTCAGGACGGTATCCATTATCTCTTTGTATTCGGCGTCGGTAAGGCCGGCCATCTTTTTGGCTTCGGCGTCGGTGAGATTGGTATCGTGCTCCTCCAGTTTAGTGGTGGATTCAAGATACGGGCGTGGGAGTTTCTCACCGTATTTCACTACGTGGTCTTTGGGGAATCCCAACTGCTCCGCTGTGATCTTGCCTGCTTTCACGCGGTCGAGGAGGGAACCTGCCACATAGTGCCTGCAGATGACCTCCAAAGGAATGAGATAATTGACGGTTTTATTGTCGATTTTGCTGTAATCCCTTATGATATTGACCCTTTTTACTCTCATTTTATCCTTGGACGGCTCGCTGATGAAGTGATTGGCGATGCCGTTCTCCGAAAGGATGTTGAACCAGTATTTTGCGGTCCTGCAGAGGGTCTCCCCTTTGTGAGGCACCGTTGAAGGGATAATCTGATCGAAAACCGATATTTTGTCTGTGTATGCGAACTCCAGGGTCTCGTCGTCGACAAGGTAGACCTCTTTCACTTTGCCCGTCATCACGTGCTGCATATTCCGGTTCATGGATTGCATAATAATTAATGTTTCCAATTATTATTTTTCCAAATCTTCCAATATGGCTTTGCACTGTTTTTTCAGAACGGATGTTCTTAATAATATGGAAATGACGCAAATTACAGTACATTTTATATGCTATAATGTCAATTCTTGTACAATCGGAAGCGAGGGATGGGGTGTTTTTCAATTTATTGGGATGCACATGCAACCTTGCCACCGGTAACTCAGGAGTTGTTAAGAATGGCAAACATAGACAGGAATATCCTGTGGATCGTGGGAATTATAATTTCCCTCGTAGGAATCATAACACTGGTCCTTCCGTGGATCAGTTTTGATCTCGGATGGCTCGGAAGTTACGATCATAATGCAATCGACCTTGCCACTGATGGCGATTTCGGTGGCGACTTCCAGAGATACCTACCTCTTTTGATAGGCATATTATCTCTGGTATCTCTGTTGGCATACGTCGGTATCCGCAAGAGTGGAAAAGCCACTTTCGCAGTGGTCCTCGGTATCATAACCGTGATCCTGGCGATAGTCTTCTACACATGGGAAGGTGTCAGCAACATCGCGGGATATGCGATATACCTGGCCATCGTGGTCGGTATCGTCAACGTGATAGTGGGATATCTTCTATCCAAGTAAATCTCTTAAGGGGGCATCGACCCCCATTTTTATTCAATCCATGGTGCGAACCGTGGATTCATTTAATACCACAGACAGCCATGCCAAAGATTAATCTGGAGGGATAAAAATGACAAAAACCGATTCGAAAAACAGGAATGTTCTGATAGTAGCCGGCATTATAGTCTCGCTGCTCGGTGTTCTGACACTGATACTGTCGTGGATACACGGCGAGACGAGTCTATTGGGATTCACCAGCAGCACCGACTACACCGCGATACAACTGGCCAGCGAATTCAGATCGGACGATTATCAGAAATACATACCGCTTCTGATAGGTATGCTGTCCCTGTGGTCGCTGTTCTCGTACATCGGTGCCCGCAAAGGCGGGAAGATGATCGCCGTCATTGCCTACGGAGTGATAACCGTCATCATTTCGATACTTTTCTACTCGTGGGTGGACCCGACGAACATAGGATACCTCATCGGATCATCATCGATCGGTGTCGGCATAGGATTCTACATCGGCATAATCGCCGCAGTGCTCAACATAATAATCGGAGTGCTGATATCGAAATCCAGCTAAACTTTCCGACGGGATTTTTCCCGTCAATGTTTTATTTACTTACAGAATATGATTATACATACAGGAGTGTGTGGGGGTACGTTTTGGAATGTACCCTCAACCGGACTGATGGTCTGGGAAGTGCTCTCACATGGGATACTCTGAAAAATCCATAAGAAACGGATACATTCTGGCAGGAATAGTTGCCGCGGCGATAGGCATCATACCGTTATTCCTCTCATGGGTCCATGTTCATTCACTGATCGGGATTGAAGATTATAACGCGATACAATTGACCTCGACAGTGATCTCGGAAATGCTTTTCTGAGATACATCCCGTTGATCGTATGCGTATTGTGTGTGATACCTTCGCTGTTCTATGTTGCCGTCCGCAACAGAAATACAGGCATATTGACATTGATCATGGGATTTTCAATTTGTATTCTGGACCTATATGTCAGATTTGCGATCAGTGATGTGCCCTATTCTGAAATCTCCTCAGGATGGCTATGGTACAGCTCCGGAATAGCCGGAAACATTGTCCAGTTTGCATGTTTGATACATGTATTAGTGGGAGCCAAATTAATAAAACAGAACTAAACGGTTTAATGGGGCACCCGCCCCGTGTTTTTCTTACTTTCCGCAGACCTTGCAGTTCTGATCTTTAACCAGATCAAGTACTTCGAACTCGTTGGTTCTGAGGTCCGCAACGAAAAGTTTTCCGATGAGCGGTTCTCCGGTGCCGGTGATGATCTTGATAACTTCCGCGGCCTCTGCCGCACCTATAAAAGATACGACCGCACCGATGGACGGCAGGATAGGTCTTTTCTCTACCGCTTTCAGAATGCATTCGAGACACGGCGTCTTACCGGGAACCACCACAGTGACCTGCCCGTGATATCCAACGACTCCGGCATGAACCAGTGTCTTTCCGCTCTTCACGGCGTATTCGTTGATCTGTCTCCTTGCCGGGAAGTTGTCCAGGCAATCGACGATGATATCGCTCTTACCAAGGATCTCCTCCGCATTCTCCGGGGTCACTTTCACGGTGTAGTTCTCTACTGTTATATCGGGATTGATCGAGGTCAGCCACTCTTTCATGAGTTCCGATTTCTTCCTTTCCTGTCCTTCGCGGTAGATGAACTGTCTGTTGAGATTCGACACAGCTGGAACATCCCCGTCCGCAATGGTCAGGTGCCCCACGCCTGCGGATGCCAATGCCGTAAGGACATTGGTCCCCAGACCGCCGCATCCGACGACCCCCACTTTCGCATCTTTGAGTTTCTTCTGTCCTTCGTCACCGAGTATGATCAACTGTCTTTCGTATCTGCTGGATGTCATTGTTTTCCCTCTATGAATTCGATCAGGTATCCTAGTGCCGCATCGACCGCGGATTTTCTTACGGAATCCCTGTTCCCTGTGAATGTGAATTCTTTTGTTTCTGTGTGTTTTCTGTCGGTGATACCGATGAACACGAGACCGACCGGTTTATTGACGGTCCCTCCGCCTGGACCTGCGATCCCCGTCACGGATACCGCGATATCGGAATCGAAGATACGGAACGCACACTCGGCCATTTCCTTGGCGGTCTCTTTGCTTACCGCGCCGTATTTCTCCAACGTCCCGTGGCGGACGCCCAGGATGTTCTCTTTTGCTGCGTTGGAGTATACCACGGTACTTCCGAGGAAGAACTTCGAAGATCCCGGTACAGAAGTAATAGTCGCACCGATAAGTCCTCCGGTGCATGATTCCGCTACCGAAAGCGAATAGTTCCTCTTTGCGAAAAGCGATGAGATATCCTCGGCAGAAACGATTCTCTCGGACATTTTATCACCTGTCCGGTCAATCGGCACGGGATATTTCACGGAGTCTTTCGACACCGTCTATCTCGTCGATGATCCTGGCTGTTGCCGGAGGAACAAGGCTGCGCCATTCCTCACCTGCTATTATCTTATCTCTTACGGAGGTTCCGGAGTACACGTCGCGGTTGTACAGCGGAGAATCCCTTATCTTATACCCCGCTTCGCTGAACAGACGTCTGGTAAGCGGATTGTTACTGTAGATGTTAGCGAACGGAGGTGAAAGTGACTTCACCTGCGAGACCCAGACCGAATATCTGTTCAAATCCTCGATGGGGACGATGAATACATTGCTTATCCCCTCGTCGCGGAGGGCCTCGTCTATCATAAGATATCTTTCCCCTGCCGTGAAGGGATTGTTGGTCTCGTGGGAGTATTGCGCGCTTCCGATTCCTATCGTAAGATATTCGGACTCTGCGGCACATTTGCGTATGACCTCCAAGTGCCCGTTGTGCAGGGGCTGGAACCTTCCGATGACCAGCGAATAATTGCTGAAATTGCGTCCTGAGGCCATACACCTTATTCGTCGGACGGAATAAAAGTAACTTTCTATTGAAAAGGTAGGAAAAGGGTTTGATTAACAGGATTATTGGGGGCAGGGGCCTCTGTCGGTCTGTTGATCCACTTCCACCACGGTGGTGGATACGACCTCTTCGACGGGTTCCCTGTTGTCCGGGACCCTTTCCACTTTCCTGGCGGTCTTCACCGGGATGTGTTCCTTCGGAGGTTCGATCTTCTTCGCAGTGGATTCACCGTTCTCGGTGAGCGGGAGCAGTTTCTCCAGATACTCCTTCTTCTTCGGACAGTCCACGAATGCGTATTCGATGACATCGCGGAAGTTCTCTACGGTGTATATTTCCATATCACTGTAGAATCTCTGCTCGATCATGACATCGTTGCCGTTGTCCTTGGGTATCAGGGCCAACTTTATTCCGGATGCCGCTGCCGCTTCGAGTTTCGCGGTGACCGCACCTACGGGAAGGACCTTTCCTCTTACGCTGAGGCTTCCTGTCATTGCCAGGTCCTGGCGTATGGGTATGCCCTCCATCGCTGAAAGGATGACCGTCGCCATCGTTATCGATGCACTGTCCCCTTCCACACCTTCATAGGTTCCGATGTACTGCAGATTGATGTCGTTGTCGGCAAGCGATTTCGTGGTGTACTTCTTGATGACGGACGAGATATTCTCGACAGCCTCTTTTGCAATGTCGCCGAGACGTCCGGTCGCTATTATGCGGCCTCCCTTCTTGGTCTGCGAAGGAGAGACCTCCGCAACGATCGGAAGCACTATTCCCGAATACTCCGCCATTCCGGAGTCCCCGCCGAATGCTGCAAGGCCGTTGATCATTCCGACCTGTTCTCCTTCTGTGTTGAACAGTTCGTATCTCTTGCTCTGCTCTATGTGACGGTCCGCTATCTGCTGTTCGAGACTGCGCGCGGTCTTCTTCGCAAGAAGGACATCCTCCTTTGTGACCAACTCCGCATTCCTCTCCACCGCGACATCACCTGACACACGTATCAGTCCTCCGAGCTCCCTCAATCTGAGAGTGAGTTCGCCTTTACGGCCTGCACGGCGCTGTGCCTCTTTGATTATCTCGCCTATGGCATATTTGTCGAAGTGGGGGATCTTCTGATCTTTTATGACTTCCTGAGCCACGAAACGGGCTATGCTGTATCTGTTCTCGTTGGTGTCAGGCATCGTGCTGCGCATGTACACCTCGTAACCGTATCCTCTGATCCTGGATCTCAGGGCAGGGTGCATTCCCTGCATCGCATCGAGGTTTCCGGCGCACACGAGTATGAAATCACACGGTACCGGTTCTGATTTGACCAGCGCACCGGACGACCTTTCGGACTGTCCCGTGATGGACATCTTCTTCTCCTGCATCGCAGTAAGAAGCGCCTGCTGGGACTCCATTCTGAGAAGATTGATCTCATCGATGAACAGGACCCCTTTGTTGGCCTTGTGGATCGCACCGGATTCGAGCCTGTCGTGGGACGGTGTCTCGAGCCCTCCGCTCTGGAACGGGTCGTGCCTTACATCCCCGAGAAGGGAACCTGCATGCGAGCCTGTCGCATCCACGAACGGAGGAAGGTCGTTACTGTCATGACCCACCAGTACTTTCGGTACTATCATTACCTCTCTCTGGATGCCAGGCGTCCTTGAGAACATCAGGACGATGACCACACCGAAGAGTGCGATGAGCATGGCGTATATTCCGAGATAGATAGTGGCCACCAATCCGAGGACGATGATCGCTATGCAGAAGTAGATGTACAGGCTGCTTTTCTGATTCTTTGCTGCGGCAGCGTGCATCTTCTGCTCGCTGACGATCGCTTTTCCTTTACCGGCGGGGAACACCCTTATCCTGGGTTCGTTCACATCCTCCGGGTTGTGGTATGAAACTATATCCTGGAGTTCTTCCTTCGGAAGATACTCTATCATGGAGTTGGCGAGCATCGATTTACCCGTACCGGGCTCTCCGATGAGCATCACATGCCTCTTTTGGAATGCGGCCTTCTTCATTACCTCCACGGCCTTGTCCTGACCTATAACGCGGTCGGACATCTTATCGGGGATTGGAATGTCCTTCGTGGATTCGAAGGTCTGCTGTTCGACCCAGTCCTCCAGAGGTATCTCCGATTTAACATCAGTAACTGTTACCATATGCATTCCTCCTTGACTTGCACACAATCGTTTGTGCTTCTATATAAATGTTTTTTACAACGAGATTCATAGGTTCCCCTTCCTTGCAGCATAGAATAATGCTATCGCGATCACAGCACCCATTGCAACCACCAATGCAATGCCGTAGGACTCGTATGACGGCGGATCGCTGTCATATTTACCGGAACTCAAGGGGGGATAATCGAAATCCCACGATGTTCCGGCCGTAATGGACGAACCCTGCTGGTGGTCCGTCAGGAACGTCTCCGCCCCCAGTAAGAAGTATGCGTCATCTTTCGTATCGTTCCAGGTCACATCGATGGCGTACCATTTGCCGTCGTCCATGAGAACATAGTTCCAAGCGTGGTCTACCATGCTGGGCAGTGCTCCGCCGTAGACCTGTATCGAGGTTATCCCCAGTTTATCGGCAAGAAGCTGGAATGCTTTGGCGTAACCGTCACAGACGGCATAATGCCTCTCATCCGCCAATGCACCGTATGCCTCGTGGTCGAAATAGCTCTTTTTATCTTTATCGTTGGGGTCGGGATCGTATGTCACCAGGCCGGTGAGATATTTGTTGATGTCACTGACCTTTCCGCGTGCGTCCGTACTGTCGGATTCGAAATCATCGACGGCTTTCTTCAAAGCGTCGATCTTTTCCTGCAATCCGTCCGCGTAATTGGTATCCAAGGTGTTTACGTCGAAATCTATCTTCTCGACGATCAGCACGTTATCCTTTTCGACAGGGACATACAATCCGTGAGGTGTCGTGCTTCCCCAGAGCCAGTATGCCATGGGATTTCCGAATCTGAGGGCGAGATATGTCCTGTTGCACAGTTCATCTACTTTCTCTTTAAGGAATTCTTCGCCCTCGGCGTTATCCAAAGCGACCAGCGGGATCGGAAGGACCAAGGTCAATTCTCTTGTATCGGCATCAGCAGCCGATATGGCATCGTATATCGCTTTTCCGTTGATATCCAATTGGTCATAGTACGACTTGAATTCAGCATCCCCGTCCGAACCATTCTCCGCAAAAGCGGGTACCGATAACAGAGCGATAACTGAAATCACAGCTGTTATGACAAAAAGTCCATTCCTTCCCTTCATCTGCACTCCATCGTTCTTGACTTATTTAATATAAGTCGCACACACATCGCACAGGGATAAATAAAACAACGTCCTTGTGAGCACCGAACATGAAAGTGACCGAATTGGACCTCGTTCCGAAACTCAGCGATGCTCTGGACGAACGCGGATTCTCCGAACTGTACCCGCCTCAGGCCGAGGCCATTCCCATAGCCCTTACAGGCAGGAATCTGCTGGCGGCCATACCGACGGCCAGCGGAAAATCTTTGATAGGTCTTATCCCGGCAATGAACATGATGCTCAAACGGGGAAGGAAGGTCCTTTACATCGTACCCCTGAAAGCCCTCGCATCGGAAAAAAGGGACGATCTGGATAAATTCTCGGATCTGGGATTCAAAGCGGTCATGAGCACCGGAGACCTGGATTCCGACGACGGACGTCTTTACGATGCGGATGTGATCGTCGCGACATCGGAAAAAGCCGATTCCATGATTCGCCACGGCAGCAGATGGATCGACGAGGTCGGCCTCGTCATAGCTGACGAGATACACATGATCCATGACCCGGGAAGAGGGCCCACGCTCGAAGTCACGCTCACTAAACTGATGCGCCGCAATCCCGACATCCAGATAATCGCCCTTTCCGCCACGGTATCCAACGCTCCGGACCTTGCAAGATGGCTTAATGCGGAACTTGTCACCGGATACTGGCGTCCGATCCCGCTCAAAGAGGGGGTTTATTTCAACAACGAAGTGAGCTTCGATGATAATACTTCCATAGATGTGCCAGAAGGTAAGGATGCCATATGGAATCTTGTCGAACAGACGGTCGTTGTAGGCGGTCAGTGCCTCATTTTCGTTAACACGAGGAAATCCACCGAATCCCTCGCCGTGAAATATTGCGACAATATGAAGAACATTGCCGGACGCGAACTCACACAGAAGGAGATCAACATCCTGGAAGGCGATTCCGAAGCGACTGCCATAGGAAAGAAACTGACCACCTGCGTGAAATGCGGCATGGCGTTCCACAACGCAGGACTCACTTACAAACAGAGGAAATATGTCGAGGACAACTTCAGGAACGGTCTGATCAAATGCATCGTGGCAACCCCTACTCTTGCGGCAGGGATCAACCTTCCGGCAAGAAGAGTGATCGTAAGGGACACGTACAGATTCGAATCCAATGCCGGGAATGTCCCCATATCAGTAATGGAAGTGAAACAGATGTGCGGCCGTGCCGGCAGACCCGGATACGACCCCTACGGTGAAGCCGTACTGATCGGAAAGAACTACGCCGATTACGAGCATCTGATGGACGATTATGTCCTTCATGATACTGAACGTTTGACATCCAAACTCGGGAACGAGAAGATACTCCGCAGCCACATCCTCGGCCTTATAGCTACGGGGGACGCCGATTCGGAGGAGAAAATAGTCGAGTTCATGCATGACACTTTCTTCGGGAACACATCCCAGCTCTACGGAATAGAGAGCGTAGTGGAGAACTGTGTGGATTTCCTTGAAAAAGAGAAAATGGTACAGAGAGAAGGCGATTATCTTCGCATCCTTCCGTTCGGGAAGAGGATATCCGATCTGTATATCGATCCCATCTCCGCTGTTATCCTGAGGAACGCCGTGGAAAAAATCGATGATGATACGGAAGACATCCCGATCCTCCACGCGGCCGCCTCGACCCCCGATGTCCTGGGATTGTATCCGAAGAAAGGGGATACGGACAGACTGAACATCACCATGGCGGAATACGAGGAGGATCTTCTCGTAGAACCGGCGGACGATGAGAACGAGTTCATGTTCGAGAATTTCCTCAGCGATCTGAAGGTCGCTGTACTTCTCCACGATTGGGTCAACGAGGTTAGCGAGGAGGCCATCACATTGGATATGGGTATCGGTCCCGGGGATATAAGATCAAGAGTGGATATGACCGACTGGCTCTTGTATTCCATGAACGAGATCGCCTACATTTTCAAGCCTGAAGCGGCTAAGAAGATCAAACCTCTGCTGACCCGCGTGAGATACGGGGTGAAAGAAGAACTTCTCAATCTTGTTACGTTCAGAGGTGTCGGAAGGGCCAGGGCAAGGACCCTTTTCGACAACGGCATAAGGAACAGGAGCGATGTCATGGCCGCCGATACGGACGAATTGGCAAAGCTTCCGAGGATAGGACCTTCACTTGCCAGAAGCATGAAGGATCAGTCCGGTTCACCGTCATCCTCGAAGGATGTCCCGCCTCCGATAAGCGAGGAAGAGGAATATATATTGGAAAAAATGGCCGAGGAGTCCGGCGGATCCGGAAAGAAATCCGCCGACCCCGGTAAAAAACAAACGGGTTTGTTCGACTTTTAATTACCTGAAAGGATCTTCACGACGTCCGCGACGGAGTTTCCGCATTTTATCGGCGACGGGGAGTTGTTGATTATGGTGTCCGGATCCTTCAGTCCGTTACCGGTGCAGATGCACACGACCCTCTCGTCCTTGTCGATGATACCTTCGTCCCTGAGCTTCTTCAATCCGGCGATCGATGCGGCGGATGCCGGCTCGACACACACACCTTCCAGCTTTCCGAGACGCTGCTGCGCGGCTATTATCTCCGCGTCCGTGACAGTGGTGGCGAATCCGCCTGTGTCGTAGACCGCATGCAGGGCCTTCCTTCCGCTTACCGGGTTTCCGATACGGATGGCGGTGGCGACGGTCTCCGGGTGTTCCTCGGGAATGAAATCTTTCTTCTTGGCCGCGAACGCTTTCGCGACGGGTGCAGAACCTTCAGCCTGGATACCGGTGAGCATCGGGACCTTCTTTATCCAGCCGACCTCCTGGAGCTCTTTGATCGCTTTGTAGACCGCCCAGATGTTGGCTGCGTTACCGACCGGCAGTATGATCCTGTCCGGAACGTTGTATTCCAGCTGGTCCATGATCTCGAAGAGTACGGATTTCTGTCCTTCCGGACGGTACGGATTGATTGAATTGAGAAGATACAGTTTCCTCTCGTCGGCCATCTTCCTTGCGAGGTCCAGAGCATCATCGAAGTTACCGTCTATCGACAGTACTTTGGCACCGTAGAACAGTGCCTGGGCTAGTTTTCCCGCAGCGACCTTGCCCGATGGAAGGAATACGGCACATTTTATTCCCGCTTTCGCAGCGTATGCGGCGAGGGATGCGGATGTGTTCCCGGTGGAGGCGCATCCGACGATCTTCGCATCTAGTTCCTTGGCATGGGAGACACCCATGGTCATTCCGCGGTCCTTGAACGATCCCGTTGGGTTCAGACCTTCGAATTTGACGTATGCCTCTTTGACACCGACGGATTTTGCAACGGCATCGGTTTTGTACAGAGGCGTTCCCCCTTCCTGTATGGACACCTTATGAGCAGGGTCCACGGGCATGAAGGGAGCGTATCTCCACACTCCCAGAGGAGCTTTGTGGAGATCTTTCGGTTTGAGCTCTTTCAACGGCTCGAGATTCAATTTTATCGTGAGCAGACCACCGCATTTAGGGCAGTTGTTCACGTACGGATCGTCAACAACGGAGTTGCAATCCCAGCATATTACTTTGTGTTCTGTCATCAGATCCTCCTGCATCCGGAGCCGCAATCGGTGATCCAGGTATCGCATTTCATGTTGTTCTCTGTATAAACGGCCTGCATACTGTCTGCTATGACCTGTCCGCTGTGGGTCTTCTTGTCATAAAAGGCTATTACGCACGGGCCGGACCCTCCGAGGAAGGATACTAGCGCACCGTGCGAGGTTGCTGCAGCCTCCGCCTCTTTGAGGTAGGGAACGAGGTGAGCCCTGGCCGGCTCGAATACCGCATCTTTCACGGATCTTCCGATAAGATTGAGATCCGAGGTCATGAGTGCGTAAACGAGGGTGGATGCGTTACCTACATGGAAGACAAGGTCTTTCACGGTAACATCCTTCGGAAGTACTTTCCTTGAATCGGAAGTCGAAACCAGGACATCGGGCATGGCGATGACCACACCGAGGTCCTTCAACGGTTCTATCTTCGAAACCTCGAAAGGCTCGTATGATCTGATAATGGTGAATCCGCCCAATATGCACGGGGCGACGTTGTCGGCATGGAAACCTCCCGACAGGACCTCTTCGGCATGTGCTGCGCAGAGAATCACCTCTACAGGAGAGAGTTTGTTCCCGCACATGACGTTCGCAAGATATGCACCGCCGGCGGCGGATGCTCCGGAGGAACCGATACCGCTGCACGGTCTGATTCCCTTCTTGATCTTCATTTCGATACCGAAATCGGCACCGCTTCTGCGGACCACTTCGGCTGCCGCAATAGTGGCGGCATTCCTTGCCGAATCGGTAGGTATGAAATCCGAACCGGGACCGGTGATCTCCGAGATGGAGAATCCGGAAGTTGTCTTTCTGCCTTCGATTATGTCGAAGGGACTGCTCAGCGCAAGTCCGAAGATATCGAACCCGGCGCCTATGTTAGAAGTCGTAGCTGGAGCCTCGATCTTTATCCATTCTTCGGTCATGATCACGCTTTCCTATCTGGGCGTACTGCGCTATCTTTGATAAAGTTTACCGATGTAACACATTATTCCTTCTGTAGGTTTTCTGTGATATCCGACAAAAATCTACGGAAAAACAAACTTTCTTATGAATAGTACCTAGCAAAAGGTAACATGTGATTTTTTTATTCAAATCTTACTTTCGATTATTATATATATAAATAATTCGATGCTACCACAGGTGACAACAAATGGTAAACATTCCAGAGAACGTTCTAGCACTGATTAAAGAGCCGACCACGACCAAAGTATTGGTTACAGCATCGAAAGACGGAAAACCCCACGCGATCGTGGCCGGAACCATCGGTGCCCCGAGCCCCAGCGTACTCTCCATCGGAGAGGTCCTCTTCAAAGTGTCGGGAAAGAACATCAAAGAGAACCCGAAAGCATCATTCCTCTTCACCTCGAAACTCGAGGCATACGAAGTCGAAGTTGTATTCAAAGAGCGTGTGGACAGCGGACCCGCACTCGATGCGACCAACGAAGCACTGAAAGCGATACACCTCCACGCAAACGCACTCTGGAATTTCGACGTGAAAGCCGTCTACGACCAGGGCGCATCTCCCAAAGCGGGAACGAAGATAGCTTGATCTTCGCGCAAAAAAATTAAACCTCTTCCCCAATCAACTTTTTGCGGACATGTGTCTGCGGTGATTTTACATGGATCTCAGCGAGCAGAAGAAATTGGCGAATAAGTCCCTGATTGTAGGTATCGTCATCGCATGCATCGGTGTCGCCGCGTGGTATTTCATCTCCATGTTCGTGGGATTACCGATATTGTTCGTTGCCGCTCTGTTCATTCTTTTCTACAGAGCATCGTCGAACGTATTCTTCAGGATAAATTTTAACGAGATGGTTGTGAAACGTCGGCAGCAGAAGAAATGAAATCCCTTATTCAATGGATTACTCAAACTGCCGGGCCATCCTCCGCGTGTGAGTGCAAGAGCTAAATCCTCCATAGTCGGACTGGACTGTACTGCTTTAAAAATATTGTTTGGGTCGAACAATTCTTCTAAAGACACCGTCCCATTGGATTCAGCCGATTCAAACAGGCTCATCGGCCTCATTGTAATTCTTGCTATTCTTCCTGCCCCTGAATGTCTCGTTGATTCTCTGGGAGGAACAGATGAACCTAAAAGTTCAAACGGATTTTATGGATTTACAATTGCGTATAGGTTCAGATCTCGAATTCCGATCCCGGTTCTTCTTCAAGAAGAGTGAAAAGTTCCTTCCTCTCAGCTTTGGTGATATTCCTGTAACGGCCTTCTTTCATGTCGCCGAGCAGGATGTTCATCACCCTTACACGTTTCAAACGTACCACTGTGAATCCGAACACCGCGCACATCCTTCTGATCTGACGGTTCAATCCCTGTTTCAGGATGATACGGAACTCCCTCTGGCCGATGGTCTCGACGAAACATTTCTTCGTTACAACACCGTCGGCCAACGTAACCCCGTTGGACATATCCTTAATGAATTCCCCCGTAACATCGCGATCGACCGTTACAAGATACTCCTTTTCGTGCTCGTAACGCGAACGCATGACCTTATCGGCGAGTTCGCCGTTATTGGTCATCAGTAAAAGACCTTCCGAATCCTTATCGAGACGGCCGATGGAGTAGATCCTTTTCGGATATCCGATATAATCGATGACATTGTCCTCGTCCTGGGGATTTGATGTGCATGTAATCCCTGCGGGTTTGTAGAATATCAGTATGATGTCCTCTTCCTCCCTTTTCACGGGATTCCCGTCGACACATACACTGTTGGAAGGGAACACTTTGTCCCCGAGGACCGCGACTTTTCCGTCGATAGTGACCCTGCCCTCCTCTACCAGACGGTCGGATCCGCGTCTGGATGCGACTCCTGATTCTGCCAGGAATTTGTTAAGGCGCATTCCGTCGGTCTGAGGATTCTCTTCTCCCATAATCACGAGTATGATTAGGTTGTATTAAAAAACAGCCGACTCAGATATCGATAGAAGCAGAGTACTCATCAACAAACGAAAAGTTACGAACAGAATACAACGGGTTTTTTATCAGGTCCGCAATACTCTTTGCGATACATGTCGCTGTTCAGAGATAAACCATCAGGGCCGGTCATCCGGACGCAACTGCTTAAACTTCACTGGGATTCGGAGGATCCGTTCGTTTTCATATCGCACCACTGCGATGATTATCCCCCGGGTAACGCTCAGCAGGCCCCGCCGCTCCAATTGATAAGCGGCAGGAACCTCGGAAGGGACTACCAGCCGCTTTTCGGATTCAGGATGTATCACGGTAAAGTGGTTCCCGGTTTCCCGATGCATTCGCATTGGGGGTATGAGACCGTCACGATCGCCGAGAAAGGCTACATAGATCATTTCGATTCGAAAGGGAACCAGGGAAGGTTCGGATTCGGGGATGTCCAGTGGGTGTCCGCCGGCAGCAGATACCAGCACAACGAGATGTATCCGCTCGCATTCAGCGACCGTCCGAATCCTAATGATATCACACAGATAATGATCAATCTTCCTTTGAAAGACAAAGAATCGGAACCTGTCGTTAGGACGATGTGGTCCGAGGATATCCCGATCGTCGAAGAGAACGGATATTACGTGAAGATCATCGCCGGCAGCTTCGGAGGAAAGACCGCGATACGCCCGAACGATATATCGTGGGCGGCTGATGACGAACACCGTGTCAGGATACTTCTGATACGTTTTTCGCCTGATGCGGAATTACAACTGTCCGCAATATCGCCGACGCTTAACAGGAATCTGTATTTCGTCGACGGGGATACGATCGAGATCGGAGGTATTCCGTACAAGTATTCACAGAGACTCAAACTCGACGGGAATGCCGACATCCTGATAAAGAACGGAGGCACGGAAAGTGTATGCTGGCTCATTGAGGGAGAACCCATAAATGAGAAACAATCCAGCTTCGGCCCTGTTATCCTTAAAAATGACAAAAAGGTCAGGGCGGCAATAGACGAGATCAGGAAAAAAGAGTTCCCGGAATGGCCTTGGGATCTTATCGATAAAGCCCAGCCCAAAGGAACGGAGAGATTCATCAGGTACGCGGACGGGACGGAAGACCGCCCCGGCGCATGACCTTATCAGAAAAGTTTCGTCTTCAGATCGGGGTCGCCGTCCGCAAGTATCCACTTGAACGGGACTACCGAATTCACTTCGTCACCTAGGGATGCGATCTGGAAATATCTTACGTTGGTGAACGTGGATTTGACGATCTTCACGAACGCCTCCTGACCGTACCTGATCAGGAAATTCTCAGGCGTGCCTTCCGCTTTGACCGCGGATGAAACGCGCGGATCGTCCATTTTCGTGAAAGCGACGGCGAACGGTACAGTCGATTTGGTCGACGGACCGAATGCGTTGACCACCGTGAACATATGATAAAATGATTCCAGCGTGGATATGGGAGTTACTTTCGTTCCCTTATTGGGTGCCTGTGAATTGTATATCGCCAGTACGGCCAACGGATCGATGGTGAAAATTATCCCGTCGTTGTATTTGTAATACTCCTCGAATATCACTTTATCCCTGTCGGGCTCGAATTCGAGTCCTGAGATATCGTTGATGATTATCTCCTTGTCAGGAAGGTCCCTGGACCTCATGAAAAGACATTCGGAGTCCAACTCTCCGGCCAGTGTCGGAGATACCAGATTCTTGGAGCGCTGTGCCGCCTGCGATATTCCTGCGGAGGTTATGTCGGTGACGATCGCTTTGCTTTTTGCCGCCGCACTGAGCGATTCCACCGCGGACAGCATGAGCGTCGTCTTACCGGAACCTACGGCCCCTACCAAAGATATCGCCAAAGGTCTCGCTTCGTGGGTCTGTATGTCCTTTTTGCAATACGGACAGACCGTCTGGAGCCTGCTTCTGGCACCTTCGGCATTCGTTGACGGGATGTCGTGTCCTTTGTTGCAGGTGTGAGTGGATATTCCGTAAGCATTCGGCACCGGATACGATATCACCAGACCGCATTTGCATTTGACCAGAGGCTGATAGAAATTCCTCTTGCACTTGGGACATACCGCATACTGCGTAAGTTTCTCATAGGTCTCTTTGTCCTTGGATGCTGCAAGCTTTATCCTTACGGTGGTGACAATCTTGAGAATAAGGAAAACCACAATGAGGTAGGCATCCGCTATGAGTGCGAACGGGATTATGAACGGCAGGAATATTATCGCAATCACTACGGGTGCCTTTTTCATATCCCACAGTGTGAAGAATATGTTCCAAGGAATGAGGAGCGCTTTGATTATAGACAAGGGGCGCTGGGTGAGCAGATACTCCTGAGGGTCCTCGCTACTGCCTTTGACATTTCTTGATACGGGTGATACACATCCGATGACCACGAACATGAAACCTATTATGAGCAAAAGGCTTGCGATCACACCGCTCACTCCGAGTGCGGAGAACAGTGAATCCAGATAACCGAAATCGCTGAACTGGAAGAATTCGGTATTGGTCAGAGGTGCTGACAGATTGAATACCGTCACCCCTATGCTCTCTCCTTCCTCGGTCCCTATCAGATTGAAGAATGTAGCTAAGAATGACAGCGAAGCAGAAATTACGGCGATTCCCATCACCGCTCCCATCAATATCTTGTTCGTGCTGTTCATTGCGCGCGACATGAACATCTCTGGATAATAACCTTTTCAAATCCTTCATTCCGTAATCCCGATTTGTTCGGTCAAGTACGTCCGATATGCTGTAAAATATGAAAAAACGAATGATTTTGTTCGTTAGTTCTATAAAGACAAGACATACTACCTATCTGCATGGTGAAACAGGTAAACGCATCTCACATCCTTGTGAAATCCGAAACTGAAGCTAAAACCCTTAAAGCAAAGATCCAAGGCGGAGAGAAGTTCGCCGATGTCGCGAAGAAATATTCTACGTGTCCTTCCGGAAAGACCGGAGGGAGCCTCGGATGGTTCGGACGCGGCCAGATGGTGGCCCCGTTCGAGACCGCCGCGTTCAATGCACAGAAGGGCGACCTCGTCGGACCTGTAAGAACCGAATTCGGATACCACCTGATCCTAGTGGTGGATCAGAAATAATTTCCCAAGGGAGGGAAACAACATGGCATTGTTTGGAAAAAAAGATAAAGAAGAGCCTAAAAAAGAGACTAAACCCGCAGCCAAGCCTGCCGCAAAGCCGGCAGCCAAACCGGCTGCGAAACCTGCCGCCAAGCCTGCGGCCAAGACCGAGACCAAGAAAGCGGCACCTGCTGCTAAAAAGACGACTTCCGACGAGAAGCCCAAGGTTTGGCACATAACGAAACGCGAGGAAGACAACAAGTGGCAGGTCAAGGCGGAAGGTGCCGAGAAAGCCACCAAACTCTTCTTAACGAAGGCAGAGGCAGAGGAATACGTCAAGACCCTGAAGAACAACAACGAAGGTTCGAGGGTCGTCTCTCACAAGAAAGACGGTTCGTTCCAGAAAAAATAAACATTAACCGCGGGTCCGGTCTTTTTTGCCGGATCCGTAAAAACCAATTAACGGTTTTTTCCATTATCTTAGAACACTGGCACAGCATATAAAAAAAGAAAAGAAGCGGGTCTACGGACCCGCCTTTTGAAATGGGTTTTAAATGGTTTTTCAGATCACGTTCAGTAGGCTTCGAGGGTTATGTTTCCTACAACCTCCCTTCCGGGTATTCTGTATCCCTTCTCGGTCTTCTGCGGTTCCTTCCATACAGGTTCCTCATCCTCATCGAGATTTCCGATCCTGTATCTCAGTCCGGTGAACGCTCCTGCGACGGTGAAATCGTACGCCTTGTTGCGGACGACCTTGTTCTTTCCGTTGATGGTGACTCCTGCGAGGGTTACTGTCTCGACCTCGTATCTGCGCCAGAACAGAAGGAACAGCAGCAACAGTGCGACCAGCAGGATCAGCAGCAACAGTGCGATCAACAGCCACAGGTTGTCCAGAAGACCGTTGCTCGAATCGGTCGATCTCAGTTCGGCCGTCAGGGTGATGCTCGAGTGCACGTCGGTGAAGTATATCTCCGCCGATGTGGAACTTGAGGACTGGGTCCACTTCACGAACTCATATCCTTCAGCCGGAACGACCTCTACCCAGAGATCCGATCCGTCATCGATGGTCACGCTCCTGGTGTATCTGGAGTACGGGGAAGTACCGGAGTGGTATTCCGCATATCCCTCTCCTCCTACGATGGTGACCGATAGCCAATACGTATCGTCGACAGCCTCTGCCGTTACACGCACGATGTGGTTGCTCGTTACCTTCGAGAAGGAGTACGAACCGGATTTGGTATCGTATGCAACCGACAGTCCGTCCACCGTCAGACCGGTGATGACATATCCGGGAAGTGCCGAATACGTTACGGTCAGACTTCCGTTGTACTTCACGACCACGCTTCCCAACGGTGTCGCTTCGGCTCCTTCCGTCACGTCCACGAATATGGTCGGATCGGTCGGGGGTCCAACAGGTCCGACGGGTACGGTATAGACTGCGGATACGAAGTGTACGTCTCCATCATTGTTTGTATCGAACACCAGTTCGTCTTCCTCGATGATATCGACCCATCCTCTCGTTGTGGTGTACGGTCCGCTGTAGGTGAAGTCCGTGAAGAGATCTCCATGACCTACGACGGTATCTTCGCCGACATCGACACGGAGCAGGAACGGCAGGTCCTCATTCGCCAGCGTCACAACAGTTCTGCCTTCGATGGAGTACGTTATCACTGCCCCTCCGGTTGCGGAGAAGTTGATTATATACTCATCACCGCCCAGTGAGAAGTATCCGGTGACAACATATGCTTTGTCCTTGACACCGTTTATGTCGAACGGTTTGACGTACGATGTGGTCGTGCCGTCGACCTCGAGGACCAACTCCTGTATTCCGCCGTCGCCCTCTTCGTAACCTACGGTCACTTTGGTGCCTGCGGCGAACGGTGTTGTATCTGTATCTCCGGGTAATTCGCTGAAGTATGTGTATGTCGTGGTCGCGCCGGTATACTCGTCATTCCATGTCAGAGTGACCGATCCGGACCCGACGGTCGCCAGTTCAATGGTGAAGGAATTATCGTTCTTGACGAATTCCGCCCATATGGTGTGGTCATCGAAGGTCAGGTCGGATACTTCCTTGGTCTTAGTTCCGTCCACATCATAGATCTGGAAAGTGTAGCCTGTTTCCTCAGTGTAGGATATCACGATGATATCGTCTTCGACGAAGGGTATCGCATCTTCGGCCTCGCCTGTCTGCACGAATGTCAGAATCTCGGTTCCGGAAGCCGTTGTCACGGTGATCTCAGCTATGATCGCTCCGCCTTCGGTCGCGTTCAGCGTGAGATGCTTCACGGGTTCTCCTGTGGGGGTGAAATACGCTATTATGTCGTATATCTCACCGGTCGCTGCGTTATCGAGTGTGTAGTAGTGTGAACCGTACGAGTCGATATCTCCTCTGTCCACGGTTCCTCCGTTGACGGTGAATCCGTAGAACTCTCCGCCGATCTCCACTTCCGTAAC
>JAISJG010000012.1 GCA_031261625.1 Candidatus Methanoplasma sp. | reverse complement strand
CCGTTCCCCGGCCTTCGTGCGGACGGTTCGGTTCAGGACCGTCATCTTATTTTCCGTTCATCCGGCAGCCTGCCGGAGAACCTTTCCGCATCCGACGTCCCTCGATTACTGCGCAATCTATTTCGAATAATATCTTGTCCTTCGCCTCGCGGTTCATCAGGCACGGCTCCGATGTTTATCTCAGAACCACCACTCCGGATCTTTTGAAACTTTTCTCAACCGTCACAGGCAGTGCCTTGACCGTTACCGTTCCGCTGTCATCAAAATACAGTTCCTCAACCGATATTGTTTCCATGAAATCATCACCGGACACTCACGCAGATAGAGGTATTTTAACCTTCGATGGATGGACCCTCGCTTCATATGATCGGACTTTCCCCACAGAAATAATATGTTCTGAAAAGCAGTAATATCAGAATAATTTTGAGTAAGGAGTTTGGCTGTCCGCGCCGGACTCAAATGGACTTTTCGGTACCGTCCGCCAGATCCCTGAAGTAGGAAACCCCTTCTTCCGGGCCCTTCGCTATGAGGATGTCGCCTTCCTCGATGACGGTCTTCCTTCCGGGACCGAAAACGTACGTCCTGTCACGCTTGATGGCGATGACGAACATTCCGCAGTTGGTGCTCAGACGGATCTCTCCGAAGGATTTGCCTTTCAGCACGGAATCGGGACTCACTTTCGCCAGTGTGATCGTGGTCTCGGACTCTCTTATGGAAAGAGCCAGTACCGGGTGTTCCCCCAATCCTCTGAGAACTACATCGGCTATAGAACGTGCCGCCTCGGCTATGGACATGATCGCCGCTTCGAGTTTTATCGCCACGACGATCTTCGCCACCTCTTCCGGCTTGGCCATCCCTATCTCGATCACCGCATCCTGGATCTTCGATGATATCTCGTCAAGGGTTCCGGAAAGGAAAACCACCTCTTCCGCGATCTCCGTGTTATTGTAAATCAGTGAAGAGTACGCAAGGTCCACCATGAATTCAGAGGTATCCTTCAGTTCGAGTAACATTGCTTCGAGCCTGTTCATTCCTCTTCCTCCTCCTGTATGCTTGCCGCTTCCTCTTCGACGGTGGGTTCGTCTTCATCCTCTTCCTCATCGACCTCCGGGAACTCCCACGGAATGATACCCGAAGCGAACTCGGTGAGATGTCTGTAACCGTCCTCTGTTCCTCTTATGATAATGTCGTCCCCGGACCTGATCTTGATCTCGCCTTCGGGATCGTAGATCCAACCCTGGCGGTTCTTCAATGCGATTATCCTGCAGCCGGTGCATGCTTCCACTCCCAACTGTCCTATGGTGTATCCCACCATTCCCGACGACTGGCCTATCTTTGTGGCACGTATCTTCTCGTCGGATTCGTATAACATGGCGGAAACGAACGGACGTTTTTCCAACGGAACGTCAAGAAGATTCACGATATCCCCTGCGGCATCGGATATCTTGTCTGCTGCCGATGCCACCTGAAGCAGACCGGACAGCTGTTTGGCGTCCTCTTTCGTCCTGGACGACATCAGTGCCTTGAAACGGATGGCGTATTTCAGATCGTCCATCTCCTGTTCCAGTTCACGTACTTTCTCGGCCATGTCCTCGCTGCTGTACATCAATGCGGCGTACGCCAGGTCCACTATGACCTCTGAAGTATCCTTCATCTCCGTCAGGATCTCACGGACCGTCATGTTGACATGATCCAAATCCTTACGGTCTTCCTGGTCGCTCATTGGGCAACCTCCTCAAAAAAACGGAACGGCGAACTACTGCTGCCTTCCGGATCGTCCGACTCTGCTGACACTTTCTTCCACCTTTGCTGGAATATCCAATCTGCGTTTACTATCACGTCAGGTGTATTTAAGGTTTGAAGTGAACAAATCCCGTTTTTCAGTGTTTTTCGGACGGCATACGCCGAATATTCCCGGATCATCCCGATTTCTTTGACAGAACGATGCTGTCAGGAAGACAATAAACAACGAAGGAACGGACCCAGATAAGGATGAATAGAATCGAGAACATTAAGAGAGGATGCGGTAGATTAGAAATAACGACGGGGGGATAATGAAACATGACAAACCCATCGACAGTACTGAAAAAAGCACAGGGACTTAGGAAAGATGGACAGGATCTATCCGGCATACAGGACATTGCATTGGAAATACAGGAAATATTGAACGAGCCTGAAATAAAAGGCTCATTGAGATTTGATTTTGAGAGAGCCTGCTCATCCATTGAATATGCATTATCTGCAATTGATGTACCGCTTGTCAAAACAAAATATTATCCGGATAAAAATCGAGAAGAAAGCGTTAAAAGATACGCTTTGAGCCTCGCAAACAGGGCGAAGAATGAGATTACAAGCACGATCGATAGTTTTGCCGAGAGCGATGATAGAGATATCGGTTCATTTTTGACGGGACTCAGGGCATCGCTTGATTATCTGAAAGATGCCATAAGAAATGCAGAAAAAGATGTAAAGGAAGAGGAAAGAAGAAAACCGTCCTGAATGGAACATATGACAGGATATTGGATATATCGGACAGTATGGTCCGGAAGATATTCAATAATCCGAATTTCTTTCACTTTGCCGGAATATCCGATCCGTGTTTACTGTCACGTCGTGTGTATCTAAGATTTGGAATGAACAATTCCGGTTTTTCCATGATTTTCAGACGGCATATGCCGAATCTTCCCCGTTTACCATAAATACTGCGTCAAACTTAACAGGGGCGATACAAGATGTCATAAGCGAGGTTTTCCCATGGTTTTCGTTACAGGCTTCAGAGGTTTCGTCCTTCGCAACAGGTCTGTATTCAGAATGGGTCTTGCCGCTCTTGTGATCGCCGCCACGGCGGATCTCGTAGCCGGTCTTTTCCTGGGAGGAATGGAGGAATACATCGTCCTGATCCCTGGAATGATGGTCCTTGTCTACTCTGCGATCGGAATGCGCGGGAACATCTTCGGTGCAATGGGAAGCCGTTTGGGGACCTCCATGCACATGGGTACTTTCGAGATGTCCTTCAAACGCGGGAGCACCCTGCGTTCCAATATCGAATCGTCCATCGCACTGACATTCGTCATATCCCTGGCTATGGGCATAATGGGATGGGCGATAATAACCGCCATGGGTACCGAATCCGACATCTGGGGATTCACGTTCATATCCATGACCGGAGGTCTTCTTGCAGGTCTTGTCCTGCTGGTATTCAACGTCACCATCGCCAGAGAAGGTCACAAAAGGGATTGGGACGTCGATAACATCACGGCACCTCTGATCGCCGCTGCAGGCGACATCGTGACCATGCCCATGCTTTTCGTGTCCGCTTGGCTGGTAATGAATTACAATCCTTCCTTCTTCTCCATAGGTGACAACAGTGTGAACCTTGTCGTTGTACTGACGGTCGTGATGATCATCGTGACGTTCATCATCATGGGCAGCGTCCTTTCCAGGAAAGCGAAGACTACCCGTATGGATGAAGCGAAAAGGATCCTGATACAGTCGACACCGATACTTCTGATGTGCCTCGTGCTGGATATCTTCGCCGGATTGGCGATCGAGGGGAGGAAAGAATCCCTCGTGGAACTGACAGTGCTTCTGATACTCATGCCCGCGTTTCTCAACGAAGGCAACGCCCTGTCCGGGATGCTTACGTCCCGTCTGTCATCCATGCTCCATCTGGGTACTTTGAAGGCCGACCGTTTCCCGGGAAGGGATGCGGACGAGAATTTCGCCGTCACCTATATCCTGGCGGCGGTCACTTTCGCATTCATCGGAGTGATAGCATCCGTAGCCACCCTATTGGTCTACGACGGAGGCCTGGGGATAGGATTCTGGCAGGTGATGTTGATCGTCCTGTTGGCGGGAATGATAACGACGACAGTACTGAATTTCCTTTCGTATTACGTCGCCATAGCTGCGGTTAAATTCAATCTGGACCCGGATGACCACAGCATTCCGATAACATCGTCATCGATGGACCTGATCAGTGCACTTGTGCTGATCGGTGTGATCCTGCTGCTGGCACCTTTATGAGATCATATCGTTTTCGATTTTGTACGTCCGAACAGTTCATCCGGTCCCACAAGGATGAGTTTTCTGTCTTTCGCTGCATAATCGATGAGTTCGTCCTCGAATCCCGATGCCGAGAAGATGACCATCCTGCGGTTTATCGGTCCTTTTACGTGTTCAGACCTTGATTCGAGTGTGTTCAGAACGTTGAAACCGACCTTCTGTCTCCTGAATTTACATTCACAGAAAAGGAACATCTCTTCGTTCCTGTCGGTGACCTGTGCCAGAATATCTATGTCGACATCGGAATCCTCTATCCTTCCCCACCATTTGCCTATTTCTTTGCATGTATATTCCGTGCGTATGTAATCCGCACATACGTCCTCGAACGACACTCCGAGGAATGTATCGATGCTGTGTTCGATCGTGCTGTAGGCTTCGTTCTTATCCGAAGCCGTGAACACTTCAGGGTTGCGCTCGATCACCGAATAGTGGAATCTTACCAGATTATCCATTATCCGATACATCGGTCTCTTGGGCGCATCCGCCATCGGATGTACCCTTTCCATTATGCCGAGGAATTCCATCTCTCCGATGTATCTCCCGCACAACGCGCTGGTAACTCCTGCTTTCTCGGCGATCTCGTTTAAGCGTACAGACCCTCTTGCCACTGCGGAAAGTATGGATGAATGTACAGATACCGGGGACAGTTCCCTGTCCACAATGCCACGGGCCTCTTCTGCGAGGAAAGACAACCTTCCCAGGAAATTCTCTTTGATACATTCCTTATATGTACTGCGGTTCATGAATCTGTGATAGAGCGGTATGCCTCCTACGGTCATGTAGATCCTCAGGATATCAGTATCCGACACATTCGGATGCATTGTGGCACATTCCCGTAACGGTAGCGGACCTATCTCCATACGGCCGACGAATCTGCCGTACAGAGGGCGACCGTAGTCGCCGATCTCGGTGCGCATGGTTGCTATGGACGAACCGCACACGATCAGAAATGCGCCCATCCTCGGCAGGTCCCTGTCGATGAAGTGCTGAAGGGCGGACGGAACATACGGTGCCGCTGCAACCAGATACGGTAATTCGTCGAACACGATGACCGTCCTTTCTTCCGAACATATCTCCTTCAGCGTGTTCAGCGCATCGATGAATGTCCTGAATTCGTGGATATCCTTTCCGGAGTGACCGGTCATTATCTTATGCATATTATCCAGATTTATGGCCTCGGACGTCTCGATCATCGGGAATATTATGGCCTTCTTATCTTCGCAGAATTTTTCGATAAGTGTTGTTTTCCCGATGCGTCTGCGGCCGTACACAGCACATGTCCCTATCGGAGATTCGGCATACAGCTTCTCGAGATACTGTAATTCCTCTTTTCTTCCTGAGAATCCGTCCATTGTACATACAATCGGAACGCACATATTTAACTGTTTCAAAGATTTACATTTTTGTAAATTTCCAAAATAGATTTACATTTTTGTAAATTTTAAAAATGAATTTACATTTTTGTAAATTTTCAGATATCGATGCCGTATCATCCCCGATATGCCGTCGCGCGCCCGAAAAGGTATATTATAAGGAAGGATATGGAGCAGCAGAGGTTAACTGATGATCAGCAGAGATGAGGTACTGGAGAATCTCAAAAGATACGATCTTAAAAAGGCCAAAATAGGCGTAGTGGCTTCGCATTCCGCACTCGATACGTGCGATGGAGCCGTATCCGAAGGATTCAGGACCGTGGCCGTAAGCCAGAAGGGAAGAGACGCCACTTTTTCCAGATACTTCAAAGCCTTCAGGGACGACAGCGGAAAAGCGATCCGCGGAGTTGTTGATGAGACGCTCCTTGTGGATAAATTCGCAGATGTCATCAAACCGGAGGTCCAATCCTCACTGATTAAGAACAATGTCCTTTTCGTTCCGAACAGATCCTTCGTCTCATACAGCGGCATCGATGC
Source organism: Candidatus Methanoplasma sp. (assembly GCA_031261625.1). Next base: position 15,118 of record JAISJG010000012.1, on the reverse strand, counting down.
CGTGGAGAATGATTTCAAAGTACCGCTTGTAGGAAGCAGGAACCTCCTCAGATCCGAAGAGAGGGGCGGTGACAGGGATTACTATTGGATCCTCGAACAGGCCGGACTCCCCTTCCCCAAGAAGGTCGAGAAACCGGAGGACATCGACGGCCTCACGATCATCAAGGTACATCACAAAGTGAAGAAGCTCGAGAGAGGGTTCTTCACAGCCAAGGATTACGACCAGTTCGTTGAGAAATCCACAGAACTGATAAAACAGGGCGTCATCGAAGAGGATTTCGTAAAACACGCCAGAATGGAGCAGTACATCATCGGACCGGTCTTCAACCTCGACTTCTTCCGCTCGCCCCTCGAAGAGAAGGGAGAGCAACTCGAACTGTTGGGAGTTGACTGGAGATTCGAAACATCACTGGACGGATACTGCAGACTTCCCGGAAAACAACAGGTCGAGCTCGAGAACGACGGGATAATCCCCGAATACACCGTGTGCGGTCACAACTCCGCAACGCTCAGGGAATCGTTACTTGACAAAGCATTCGAGATGGCCGAGAAATACATCGCGGCATCGAAGAAATTCTACGATCCCGGAGTCATCGGACCGTTCTGTCTGCAGACCTGCGTAGACAAAGACCTTAACTTCTACATTTACGATGTCGCTCCACGCATAGGCGGAGGGACCAACGTCCACATGTCCCTCGGGCACCCGTACGGGAACTCGCTGTGGAGAAAAGAGATGAGCACGGGCAGGAGGCTCTCCATGGAGATCCGGAATGCCATAGAACAGGAACGTGTAGATGAGATCGTGACCTGAGGTGAAAGATATGAATTTCAAAAAACTAGTAATGGTCATTGCCGTTCTGGCAATATTCGCGGTCCCGCTGACCGCTCTGACAGCGGATACGTCGGATGCGTACATTGAGATAGATGCCAACAGGGACCTCTACGGAAGCGGATTCACCAACAGCGGAAACGGAACTCTCTATGTACCCCTGAGCAGCGACGAAGGTACTGATACCGCTATCACCGTGATCGTCAGCTATAAGGACAGCGGGGAAGAGATAACCAGAGAGACATTCCCCGTTCCCGCAAAAACCAAGACTTTTGTGGCCGAACTGAGTTTCGGAGTGCACAGTGTCGGGGACCATGAACTCAAGGTCGTATGCGAACCTTCATTATACTTCCCGGGCATCAACGAATCCACGGTCACCATAACCGTTAACGCGACACTCTGGTCCCAATGGACCACCTTTGCCGCAATCGGACTGGTCGTTGTGGTCATACTGATCCTGGTATACATCAGGATGCGCAGCGCCCCCGCCAAGAAAGCGGATGTGTCGTTCACGGAGCTGGAAAGGAACAGATTGAGCGGCGGAGCGGCGGAGACAGCGGAACCCGAGAGGAGATCATCCTCGTCCACGGAAAGAAGAAGATACAACGCATCTTCCGAGTCTGCGAAGGCCGAAAGCAAAAAACCTGAACCCAAGAAGGCCGAAAGCAAGAAATCGGAGCCTAAGAAGGAAGAGAAGAAGCCTGAACCCAAACCGGAACCTCAGGAGAAGAAGGTCGAATCCTTCACCGAACTCGAAAAACAGAAGTCCGAGAAGAAAGCTGTCAGAGAGAAGGAATCCGAAACCGGCGAACCTAAGAAACTGAAGTACGTCAGTTCCAGAAGAAAATAAGACTTTTCCGAAACCCCTTCCCTTTTATCTTATTTTTGCCGGAAGTTTTCGGAATGGATTATCTGATGCAACGTAAACGATCATTGAATAGTGATTGCTTCGATGCTCTAATGAATGTTGTGTCAAAGTTCATGGGAAAAATTAATAATAAATACTATGCCAGTAATGATTATGGGGCCCATGATCTCAAACATCCGGAGTAAGTGTCATTCATGCCGATTGTATTACCTTCCGATGCTACGGGAACTCCTAAAAAACTCAGAATCGGCCCCGTTGTGAGATTTGTGGACGTCGGGATCATCACTCCCGAACAAAGCATCGCTTTGGACCGCAGCGTGTTCGAAGCCAGGGATTCCGACCTTGTACCGGACACCATACACATCTATTCCAGGGACAGGCGCACCGTATCCCTCGGCAGATCCGGAGATCCATCCGTAGACCTGTTTCCAGACATTCCCGGCGATCTTTCAATTGTTCGCAGAATGAGCGGCGGAGGCACCATCCTCACCGGACCAGATCAGATAATAATCGTTGTTACGTTGGGCGGGGAAATCCCCGACAGGAACGTCTCTTTCGAACTGATCTGTAAATGCATCTCCGATGTGCTGGCACATTTCGGAATACTCTCGGAATTCAAACCTCCGAACGATATTCTCGTGGACGGGAAAAAGATCTCCGGTGGGGCACAGTACCGTAAACCCCACAGCTTCATCCATCAGGCGACCCTCATCGTAAGGAACGATCCGCTTGCGGAGAAGATCATAGTACCCAAACCCGGCCGTATTTACAACGGCCTTACATCCATCGAAGAACAGACCGGCCGTGTCCCCGAAAGAACGGAGATCGTAGATGCACTGATCGAAGCGTTCTCCGGGATCCTCGATGTTGAAATAAAAAAAGGGACCCTGACCGGATCGGAAGCCGATGCGGCAGGGATCAGAGTTTGAGATCGGGGTCTTTGAGATCGATAAGAGCGACTTCTCTTCTGTCCATGAAGAATCCGATTTTCTTGTGGAGCATTATCGACGGGGCATTCCCTGTCTGCAGCATACTGTGCGCCACCTCCGCACCGTCCGCCTTTCCTTTCCTCAGCGTTTCCCTGAGAAGCTGGAATCCTATCATGTTACGCCTGACGTACGGATGGACACCCAGGTTCTCGATCCATACAAGATTGTTCACATCGAAAACGTGATGAAGCATCTGTGCGAATATGAACCCGTAGATCTCGCCGTCCTCTTCGGCGACGAAACTCAGACCGCTTTCCAGGTATGCCTTGAAATGATTGATGCTGCTCGCACCGAGGTTGTCCTTCCATTCCTTAGGGAGTTCGTCCCACTGATTCTCGATAGTTGATGCGAAATACTCTTTGATGAGGGATATCTCAAGCTCCCTTACCTTCTCCGCGTCTTTCAGTTTAAGGGGACGGATCTCCATCTTACATCTCCTCTGGGGCTTCCATTCCCAAACAATCCAGGACGTTCCTGAGAACTATCCCTGTGCTTTCAACGAGAGTTAGTCTTGCGTTACGGTTTGCACCGGACGAGATGACCGGCACTGCAGCGTAGAATTGGTTGAACGCGGATGCCACCTCATGCCCGTATGCCGGGAGTGCATTGACGCGCTTCTGTTCTCCGGCGGCCTTCAGGACACTTTCGAACTTGGATAATATCTTGATCAGTTTGATCTCGTACTCGTCGGTGAGTTTCGATGCATCGGTATCGTGACCGAACTCTCCGGCCTTCTTGAGGAGACTGCTGACCCTTGCGTGCACGTACTGGAGATACGGTCCGCTGTTACCGTCGAAGTTGAGTGCCTCCTCCCACTTGAACACCAACTGTTTCTCGGGATGGACCCTGATTATGTTGTATCTTATGGCGGCCTTTCCGACCTTTGATGCGATCTCCCTCATTTTCTCTTCCGGAAGGTCCGTACGGCGCGATCTTATCTCTTCGTAAGCGCGTGCCACGGCTTCGTCTATGAGATCGTCGAGATAGACGACGACACCTTTCCTGGTGGACATCTTCCCCTCAGGAAGGGAGACGAACGCATAGAACATCGCATCCGGCGTCTTGTCGCTTCCCAGGATCTGCAACGCAGAACACAGCTGTTTGGATCCGAGCTTCTGGTCCTCGCCGAGAACGTCTATTACTTTATCGGATCTGGTGAATTTGTTCAGGTGGTACGCCAGGTCCCTTGTGGTGTAAAGAGTGGTACCGTCCGATCTTGTGAATGTGAATTTGGTGTTCTTACCCTGGATCCCGAAATCCTTGAGGTCCAGGAACCAGGAACCGTCCTCGGTCTGTCCTGCGTACTCGGAGGATTTCAACTTCGCAACAACGGCCGCTGCGGAACCGTCCGCAATGAAGTCGGATTCCCAGGTGTATGTATCGAGAGCCACGTTGATCCCCGCAAGGGTCTCCTTCAGACCTGCGAGCATAGCCTCTGCGGTTTTCCTTACCTTGCCGATGATCTCCTGGTCCCCTGCCTCGAACCTTCTGAGCATATCCGCTATCTGTTCCTGGACGGCGGGGTCCTCTTCCATCATCTTGTTCGCAAGACGGTAGTAAGCGACTAATTTGTGATCCGTCTTGTCACGGTCCTCTTCGACCACGGATCCTTTTTCAAGGTTATTCACTCCCCATGTGAGGATGACGACCTGTTTTCCTACGTCGTTCACGTAATATTCCGTCTTGACGTCATATCCGCATCTTTTCAGGCATCTCGCCAATGTGTCCCCGATGACCGGGTTCCTTGCTCTTCCCACATGGATCGGACCGGTGGGATTCGTGGATGTGTGCTCCACGTTGACCCTGATACCGTTCGACGGTACGGAACCGTAAGCGTCCCCTTCTCTCAGGATACTGTCCAAAGTATCTTTGATCAGGGCTGTTCCGTCAATGGTGAAATTGATGTATCCGTTCAGTGCGGATACGGAGTCGATGAGCCCTGCTTTAGGAATGAGAGCAGCGATCTTCTCGGCAATATCCTTGGGAGGAAGCTTCAGTTCCTTGGCTATCAGAAAGCACGGGACCGCAAGGTCCGCATTGTCCGGGACCTCCGTAGGGAACTTCAATCCCGGATGACCCAGACTTACCAATGCGTTATCGACCGCGTCCGTTACCTCTTTCACGAATCTGTCCTGAACCTTCATTTTCATCCCAGCTTGTATCTTAACAGTGCAGCGATCCCGCCGAATGCTTTCAGGAGCATGTCCCCTTCCTCCGAATCCCCGGATATGAGCTGCAGATGGGTGTTGTACCCCTCCGCTATCTCGAAGAAACTATCGATGAGGTCCTCCTGTGATGTTACTTTCAAAGGTGTTCCGCAATCGGGACACAGGATCTTGTCCTCCGGGTCCGTGACCGTCAGCTCATGGGAGTGTCCTGACGGGCACTCCGCAGTGATACGGTATTTGTTGAGAGTGTCGGACATCAGGAGGATGTCCACCGCTCCGGCCTGCGCGGCCGTGCGTACTTCCTCTTCTCCGTATGCGGACAGTCCGCCGTCGGGTTTCCTGATCTCCCTGAAGAGTCTCTGCATGTATTCTTTCTCGACCGTGAGTTGGATATCGACGAGCGTATCCTTGGCGTTCTCCACCAGTTCCCTGAGCCCTGATTCGTCTGTATAACCTGTATCGAACAGCGGGGAAACGACCTTTTTCCTGAGTTCGTGGTGGAGATACTCCTCTTTGACGAAGAAATCCTTCGTGGATCCGGGACCTCCGACCAGTATCCCCTGGAGTTCTGCCCTGTTGAGGAACAGCTCGGTAACAGCGTCTGCGACCTTCTTGTAGAATTCGTGCGCCGCGATCTCGATCAGTCTTTCGAAACGGACCGATGACTGACCTCCCTGGTGGTGTTTGCTGGGAACGAGCGAATCGAAATGCTTCATCACCGTTATCTTGCTGCCCGAGAGGATACCTACAGTGGCCTCTTTCCTGTCGATGGTTATGAGCCCGTACGACTTTTTGTCGATGAGCATCGCGTCCAGCGGCTCGGTGAAGAACATCGAATCGCATCTGTAGAAGAAAGTGGGGATGTTCTCCGGCGGTTCCAGGGCGTACTGGACCATTTTCGTCTGGTCGCCGGCACGCGGCACTTCGCCGCAGAATATGACCAATCCGTTGGCGGGTACGGCCTTATACGTCTTAAGTCGGGACATTATCGAGTCTATCGCGCTCGTGACGTTCTTCATTGTTCCTTTGGATTTGATGTTGGTGGCCTGGGACTGTTCGTCTCTGAGGTACGCCATAACATCGGATATGAGTTTCCCGAAGGGGATGTACACCGAGATGAGCTCGGTCCCCCTGCCTTTGTAGGATGTTATCTCCTGCATCGCTTTCTTGAAATCGTATCTTGCCCTATCTATCGAATTAGACTCACCCATAACGGTCCACCAATACTATTTATCTCAATTGCGCATTCGTATTAAAAGTATTTGAGATGAGCAGCGAAAAAGTCGTGGTTTCCATCGGAGGGTCCATTCTGATCCCCGACGTCAATGATTCGAATTATATTACGGAATTAACCGCGCTCATCAGGGACGTTGTTTCTGAAAATATCCAACTGGTCGTGGTCTGCGGCGGCGGGAAGATCGCCCGTTATTACGCAAACACCGGCAGGGAACTCGGAGGTAACGAGTATCAGCTTGATGAGCTCGGTATCGGTGTCACGAGACTGAACGCAGGTCTTCTGGCTATATCGCTCGGAGATATCTCTTCTACGGACATTCCGCTCACTGCAGAGGATACGGCATCGAGATCCGGAGAAGGTAACGTTATTGTTATGGGTGGGACCGAACCGGGACACACCACCGATGCCGTAGCGGCCATGGTCGCCAGAGCATTGGGTGCGGAACGCATCGTTAATGCGACATCCGTGGATGCAGTATACTCCGAAGATCCGAAAAAGAACCCGGACGCGGAAAGATATTCTAAACTCACGATCAAAGAACTCGGGAACCTGATCTACAAGGAGCACGGAGCATCCAGGTCAGGGGTTTTCGATCCGTTGGGCGTGAAGATCGCCGAAGAGAACCACATCGATATCGCCATTGTGGACGGAAGGAATCTGGACGAATTGAAGAATGCGATCCTCGGAAAAGAGATCAACGGAACGCACGTCAGTTCTAAGTGATGCCGTTACTGCTTAACGATGGGTTCGAGATCGGAAGACGATATTATCTCGTATCCGGATGATTCTATGATGTCCGCGATCCTTCTCTCTTCCGGTTTCTTCAGGGATTTCCTGTGAAGATATACCAGGTCCGTTCCGGTCGCGGAACATGCGTCCTTTACCATTCTGGCTATATCGTCGTCATCCCTGTTCTCCATCTGATATCCAGGCAGCATGTGTCCGAAATCGATCCTGTATCCCAATGCCACTTCCGTGAACCTGGGAGCATAATGTCCGCCCGCTACACCGACCGCTTTGGGATTGCCCGTTTCCTCAGTGTCGAGGAGGGCTTTTACAAGGATCCCCGCCGCACGGGTGTTCCCCCAGTTCCTCTCGTCGCTTCCGATCTCTATGAAGAAAGTAGGCTTATCCAACGATGGTCCGTGATGCGTCACCTCGAAACATACTCTGAATTCGGGCATGTCGTTGTATTCGGAGATCAGCCTCAAAGCACCGGTCATGGATGACGGAGCAGCCTTGACAAGGGTCCTCTCCTTCCCGCCGTACTTGTTCTCGTGGTAATTACCTATAGGGTGCACGGTCAGAGCGGGTTCCCCGCTCGCCGCCGCGTGTTTCGACATGAAAACGACCTCATCGACATCCTTCCCGATTTTTGCGGTGCGGAGATCGATATCGTCCGTATAGATATGGAAGTCCGGAGTGGATATCATCACATCGTCACCTCTGACGAAGAACCTGTCATTCCCCTCGGAACCGAGTTCTTCCCACCCCCCGATACTGAGGAGATTATCCCTCATATTGACCGACGGAAGGTCCGGTTCGCTGCATACCAATAGTCTGCGCATGTGGTGCTCCTATCCACTATTGACGCGAAGATGATATAAATCAACTACGGCATGCATGGTTTATTCCATGGATAACGCAACCATCAGAGAAAGAGCGCTCCTTCATTTGAGCCGGTTCCCGGAAGTCGGTCCGGAAAAGCTGTTCAACGTCCCGTTCGACCTTACTCAGGACGGTGTAGCGTCCGTGCTCGGAATTTCCCGTGCACACGCTTCGCTGGAGCTCAAAAAACTGAAAGAAGGGGGAAAGATCGACGAATGGCAGGCACACATACGCACTTCCGGTACCAAAAGGAAGGCATACTATCTTCTTCCGGAAGGTGTGGCAGAAGCCAATATCCTGAAACACCATTTCGAATCGTCCGGTGTCATCATAGACAGCCTGCTGGATATGAAAAGATGCGATCCGGGGACGATATGGGGGAACCTCAGTCCTCCGGACAGGGAGACTTTCGGATTGGCATGCGTGTTCAGAGTTTCCGTTCCGAGGAAGACACTTCCTGAGACCAGCACCGGTGTTATCCCCGCGAATTTCGAAGGAATGACCGTCATAAGTGACAACGTCCGCGAAAAATACATCTCGACATCGGATCCGGAGAAGATCAGGGCCTGGCACAGCAATGCGGCGGACTGGTGGATGGACAACGGCGACGATGATCAGGAAAGACTGTACCACCTGGTGAAGGCGGGAAGATCCACAGAAGCCTGTAAACTCATCTTAAGGGAGTCCGAGGTATTCCTTGAGAATCCCAACGAGGACCTGTTAGCGATAATAAAGGAACTCAAACCTGTACCGAAATACGTCGAACCGGTATACGGTATCAGGTCCAAGATAGCCATCGCGTGCGACGATGCGGAAGATGCCCTTCTTTGCGCCGAGGTGCTGGACGATTACAGATCACCGGAATCCGCGATAATCAGGGCGGAAGCAGAACTCGTATCAGGTAACGCATCGAAGGCGTTCGAACTGGCATCCGCGATATTCAAGGAACGCGGATCGGCCCGCGCGGCCATAGTTGCTGCGAACTCCCTCTTCAGATTGGAGAAATACAACGAAGCGGAATCTTTCATAAGCACCGCATATCAGGTTCTTTCCAAAGACAACGACGCCACCAAGATCGACGAGATCCTTTTCCTGAGGGCAGGAATATCATACAAACGCGGGAAGATCGAAGAAACGCTCAGCTACCTCAACAAAGCGTCGCGCGTCTGTAAAAAAGACACGCTGAGAGATCGTATCGATTCACTGACCGAGAATATTAAGAACGGAAAGGAAGTCCGTTTCTGAATCAGAACACTGCATTCTTCTTGAGGGTGTCGAGATCCGATATGTACAGATCTCTGATATCCTTGATGTTCCATTTCAGCATAGCCAGTCTCTCGAATCCGAATCCCCATGCGAGCACCGGGTGCTTCACACCGAAGGGTTCGACGACCTCGGGTCTGAATATCCCTGCGCCCCCGAGCTCCATCCATTTCCCGTTGAAGAACACTTCGAGTTCAAGTGACGGTTCGGTGTACGGGAAGTATGCCGGCCTTATCCTGATCTGATCGAATCCCATCCTCGAATAGAATTCACGTATTATCGAGATGAGCATATCGAAATTCCCGTTCTCGTCGATGACGATACCTTCGATCTGCGTGAACTCCGGAAGATGAGTGGAGTCGATGGACTCGTTCCTGAATATCCTCGATATGGAGAATGCCTTCTGCGGTGCTTCGGGGTGCTCCGCGATGTATCTTATGCTGCTTACGGTGCTATGTGTCCTCAGAAGGGCGGATTCCGCCTTCTCCCTGGACCAACTGCCTCCCCACCCGGTGGAACCTGTGGGTCCGCCGTTCTCGTGAAGGTCTCTGACCTTCTGCACCAGTTCGTCGTCCTCGATCCTTATGCTTGCGGGATTCTCCAAATAGAAAGTATCCTGGAGGTCCCTTGCGGGGTGGTCCTGGGGCGTGAAAAGCACGTCGAGATTCCAGAACGCCGGCTGAACGTATTCGGATGACATCTCCGTGAATCCCATCTCCGTGAACATTCTTCTCACTTCCACTCCCAACCTTGTAAGCGGGTGTTTCTTCGCGGGTATGGCGGAAGGTGCGAATGTGTGCACATCGTATTTTCTGAATTCGACATCCTTCCATTCGCCGCTCTGGATCAAGCGGTCAGTGATGTCGGTGACCTGCTTTTTGAGTTCTATTCCGGAACCTGCGGCCTCTTTTCCTGCAGGTGTAAGTTTTATCTCCCTTTTTGTGACAAGACGGTCCTGGATGAGCCCCTGGCGGCCTTTGAGGTCTTTGATGATCTTCGCATCGGCCTCTGCCTCCGGAATGGGAGCCTTGAATAAACGGTCGAGGAGGTCCTCATCGGGCATCCTGCCTCCAGATGCCTTTTTCCCGGCATCGGTAAGGATGAGTACTTTAGACTCGCCTTCCGTGACGATATCTGCAAGTCCTTTCCTCTTGAGCCAGCCCACGGCGATCTTATCCTCGCCTCCGGACATCTTGGATGCCAATGCGTCGAGGGACAGTTTTCCTCCCGCCTCGGTTATGGATGATAATGCACGCCTCTCCGGGAGACTTTCCGCTGCTTTTTTGTCTGCGATCTCGTAGAACTTGCTGACATCTTCTTTCATCTCCGCGAGGCCTTTGGATGCGAGCCATGATGCCGCACCCATAATCTCCACTTCGAGATCGAATTTACCTGCGGAAATAAGGTCCGTAGGAGAACTGCTGCCCCCTGCACCGTCAAGTGCCAGCAACAGTCTTTTCTCATTGTAGCTGAGTCCTTCCAAGATATCCGGGATTGCCATTATATTCACCACTTGAAGCCCTCGAACGCCATCTTGTCGATGACCTCTTTGGCCTCTTCTCTTTTCGCCTGGTGTTCCTCGAGGAACACGTTGATCTTTCCTGTGAGCGCAACCTTGCACTCGCCACAGAGGATCTCTCCCCTTCTGCATTTGTCGGCGAGTTCGTTGATCTTCTCATCGTCCTTTTCAAAAAGGTAGTAATTGTACTTGAATACGGCACATATTTCGGGATTTCCGCCGCACTTCTTCTGTTCCTCCACAGATACACGGCCACCGGTGAACGCGCGGCCCACCTTCTTCTTGACATCTTTAGGAGTGTCCGTGGTGTATATTGTTCCCAACTCGTCGGAAGAGGACATCTTGTCCCCGCCGCCGAGTCCGGGGAGCATCTTGCAGTAGATCATCGTAGGCTTCGGATATCCGAGGCCGGGCGCGACATCTCTTGCCACTCTGAAGTGGGGATCCTGGTCTATTCCGCAGGGGATGAGACACGGGACCTGTTTTCCCGCTTGTTCGGTCGGCAGGAAGGCAGGCGCCGCCTGGATGGTCGTGAAGAATATCGATCCGATGTTCGTTGAATTGTCGAATCCGAATACCGCTTTCGCGGTGGAGAATGTGACTTTCTTCGCTACTTTGAGTGCGATAGGATACAGTGTCTTTATGTTCTCCGTATCGAGTATTATCTTTGTATTATCAGGGTCGAATCCGAGTGCGATGAAATCCAATGCGTTCTGATATGCCAGGCTTTTGGTGTCCTTCAGCGAAAGGTCCTTGAACAGGAACTTCTCGTCGTCGGTCATCTGAAAGAGCATGGGAACTTTGAATGTGTCCTGGACCCACTTATTGAAGATCCACGGCATCATGTGCCCGAGGTGCGTCTGCCCGGAAGGGCCGCGGCCGGTGTAAAGAACGAATTTGTTCCCTTTATCGTACTCGTCGAGGAGTTTTCCCACATCCCTGTGGGTGTAGAATATCCCTCTTTTCAGCATCGGATGGACGTCACCGTACTTACCCAGTCTCTCCAGGAGAGCATCATCTATCGGAGTAGTACCGAACCTTTTCATCAGAAGGTCGTAGTCTATGTCCCCGGTTACCTCCCAGGGTGTGACCATGAAATCCTCAGCCATATGTCTACGGGAGAAGATATTACCATTTTTAAACTTTCGAGATAAATATAGCAATCGGGCTGTGTGATTTGACATACACATGATTTTTTCAACGGATTCTGTCAAAACATGTGGTGATTATTCGCTCAGTTGTCTGAGGGACTCCTTGTGATATTCTGCAGACCTTTTCACCCGTTCAACCCTTTCCTCGTCTGAAACACGATCTGACCGAGGATCATAAACGACTTCGAGTTAAATGGGTTCAGGTGTTTCCTGATTCCTGTCACGAGTGTCGGATTTACTTCGATTATTGAAGTCATATCGTCCCATCCGCTTATCTTTACCGCAATTCATCATCCGGGGCACTTCTTTTTCGTAGAATTACAACCGATATATGAACAGATTATTCGGTCATGTTCACAACGAAACTGAACTTGCCGAGTTCTTCTTCTGTGATCATTCCGCGTTTCAGCATCTCGGCCGGAGTAATGATTCTGCGCTCCTTTTTATCCCACATTCCTGCAAAACTAGCGGGGAATGTAACATCTTCATCACAGTTCATCATCTGATCACCTCGAAAATCCAGTTCCCTGAATCATCAACTTTGGTATTACCAACCTTACTTAATACACTTCCTTTTTTGAGCACGAACTCCCATTCGTCCGCCCATGAAGTATTACCCTTCATAAACACCACGCCGCCTCTTCCTCCTGGATATCTTATGATCACAATGTCCCCGGAATGAGTAAAATCATCGGCTCCTTTCCAAACAACCGATGTTGATGTGTACCCTTGCGGTATCCATATCGTGCCGGATGTAGCATCTTCAATACCTTCGAATATTCTTCCTCTGAAGGTGTTTCCAAAAGACAGGATAATGGGAATGTGCGCCTCGTTTCATCGATAGTCATGTACGAAATTTTATTCTGTGGCAATTCTCTCGTATCGAACTACATAGTACTGTCCGCACTCCCTACAACATCCGTTTATTGTTTACCTGACCCTTCGATTCGGAGTCGCCTGACTATCCGTCATCGATAGCGATTACTGTCATTTTGAATCATGCATATAAGCGATTGCGGGGGGTGTCCGAAAGTGAATATTATCGGCATACGGCCCCATACACGCCATTCCTTCCGCCGAAACATCAAATCCCTTAATTATACGGACAGGATTCCCGATAACATGTGGAGCATACTCGGCAAAGAGGCACTTTACCTCGATATTCCGCAGGTCACCAAAGAACGTCTGACCACTCTGGCCAACGAAAGGGACAACGGAGAGAGATTCGAAGAACTCATGGGACGGTCGGAGATCATGTTCCTGCTTAACGGCGAGACCGAAGAAAGCTCGTTCTTCATCACGGTGCCGGATGAACTGACGCCTGACGATATACAGTTCATGGCGGATGTCGTACTGGACATCGTCCAGAACTATGACGCCCACTTTGTGGCCGTCGGCGGCAAAGAACAGAGATACAAAATAATAATCAACAACAACAAGGAACCCGAACTGCTCGGGATCAACAAAACGCCCGGGATATCCTCGGCGGAAGTGTTCAAACCCATCTTCCGTTCGCTGGACTCGCCCGGCAGGCCCAACAAGGACTTCCTGTTCTGATCATTTGTTATTGTTATCCGGGAGTACAAGTTTCCCGAAGTCCTCGGTATCCCTGTTGGGGGTCCCGGGGACCTCTTCTTTCTTCTGTTCCTTCGCTTTCAGTCCTATGAATATGGGAACAGGTCTGAATTTCTTCCATTTTGAGACTATATCGTTAATAAGTACGGTCTCGAACCCCACATAATAGAATGCGGCCGCCAGCCCTACAATGGCGGTGACCATGACCACCGACATTCCGATGTAGAACAGAACGGCAAGATAATCCGAGGATGCCAATGCCGTGAACACCAGTATGAACGCGGCGACAATGGGGACTACCATCGTCTGGATCGTGGATCTGACGCCGTTGTACACTTTGAAGTCCCTGTAATGCGTCTCCACTCTGACGTTGAGCGACTTGAATATCGACCACGGGAGCACGATTATCGGGATGTACAGGATGATCGTGAATATCAGGAACGGTGCGGAACCTATGCTTGAAAGGTCCAGTTCTCCGCTGAGGTCCATTATCACCGGGTTCATGGATATGTATATCCAAATGAACATGCCGACCATAAGACCCAGCGATATCGTTCCGAGCATCTCTTTCCACGGGATGCCGGATCTGCGGAGCCCGTAATCCATTGTAATGTTCCTTGTGTCGATGTCCACGGGAACGTTGAAAAGGAACACTATGAACTTCTCCGTGAAGGATAATTTCTTTTTCACGTTCACGTATTCGATCGTGTGCAGAACCCTGTAGAACATCCATCTCTGGATCGCTTCCACGATGGCTACGACACCGGGCGCGCCTATGGTCAGCAACAGTACCAGTATCAGCAAAGGCATCGGGATATCGATGAACCAGAGAACGACAGCAGCGGCTGCCAGTATTATCAGTATCCAGAATCTGGTGCGCAGATAATAGATAATGCCGCAAATGAAGAACGGGACGGAAAGCCACGGTATCGCGTCCTGTAACGGAAGCTCGCCGTTGGTGCTTCTGTAGATTATGAAAATGATCGAAAAGATAAACGCGGCTATTGCGACGGCCATAGTGAGCTTGTCGCACGCCCTGACCAATGACAGACCTTCCGGAAGATCCTCTGCCCAGAAATCGGTCCCTTTTCCGTTCTCTATGTGGAGTTTCATTCCTTATCCATCCATATCTCCGCTTCCACGGTCGCCTTGTCTCCGGGGACTACTCCGAAAAATATCCCCATGTCCTTGTTGGAGCCTGTCGGTACGGGACCGATCTCCGTCTGTATTATACGTTCTTTGTGGGTGAGCGATGAACCGTCGGAGTTGGCTACGGCCACATCGACGGGGGCATCCGATCTTACTTGGATGTGAAGATATCTCTTCTTTTTCACATCGAAATTGAATGCAAGTACATTCCTGTAGAATCCTTCGACGGTGAGATCCAGCTCACCGACCACGGTCTTCTCCAATACGAAGACCTTTATTCTTTTCTGCAGAAGTGCCATTTACCCACCGTCCCCCTCAAGGGTCTTTCGATAAATAGATATTTCTCAGGTCCGGTTCCGTGACGGGCGGATGGGTGCGCACTGTCACGGAGCCTTTGAGTGAGGTTTATGTGTCGGGTTTTGCTATTTTTTCCGACAATAGCTTTGCCATACGATAGAGGTGCGTTTCGGAGTTGATATCACTAATCAACCTAAATCCGAATTGCTCATAGTAACTTATCAGACTTTCCTTACAGTCTATAGCAACCACCCTACATCCGACTGTTCTTCTTGTCTTTCTGAACATATTGAATGCCAATTCGAACAACTCCGGACCGACCTTTTCTTTTGTGCCATCTGCCTTACATAACTGTCCGATAAGGAATGCATTGGCGACTCCCTTTCTGAAATCCATACTGTCTATGAGCTTTCTGGATACATTGGAAGATAAGTTTTCATGCCTTAGCACAGTCATTGCCAGCGA
>JAISJG010000007.1 GCA_031261625.1 Candidatus Methanoplasma sp. | reverse complement strand
ATTCAGATAATTCTCCCTGAATGAAGTTCTGTGGGATAACTCCAATCTTGACATCATCTCAGCAAATGACAAATCCTCATTCCCAAGACATTTAATAAGTCCGTTGATACGGGCAGATTCCGGATCAGCATCATGAGCGGTATCTTGAGCGGTCATGAATTCGTCCAATGCCTCATTGATTATTCCAAGCATGAATTCTACAAATATGCCAGCATCTGTTTTATTGGTGGATTCACCGATGGCCTCATAGTATTCGTTCTGATGTCTGTATATCATCGACTCTATCGGTACCCACTCGAACACCGGCTTCCATTTCCTTAAGAGTATTGTGTGCCACAGGCGGCCCGTACGGCCGTTTCCATCCGAGAAAGGATGTATGAATTCGAACTCGTAATGGAAAATACAGCTTTTCACCAGAGGATGTACATCCGTGACTTTCACCCAATCGAACAGATCCCCGATGAGTTTCGGAACCAGTTTCGCGGGTGGAGCCATATGGATCAGCGTCTCGCCGGCGAATATACCGACCCCTGAAGAGCGGAACCTTCCTGAATCTTTGATCAGACCTGCCGATATCAATCCGTGTGCAGTCAGAAGGTCTTTCGTCTTATACGGGTCGAATTCGGGCATCCTATTGTATGCCTCATGGGCATTTTTTACCTCTTTGATGTCCTGGATCGGTCCGTACACACGTATTCCGTTGATAATATCGGACACTTGGCCGAGAGTGAGTGAGTTGTTCTCTATCGCCAAAGATGAATGAATGGATCTGAGCCGATTATCGTGCCTGGTCTTCCGGCTGACAGTTAATTCGGAGACATTGCCGATCCTGCCTATCTTTTCACCTATCTCCGCAGTCAAAGCAATGACCTTCGCGGTGATACTGAACGGCGGAGAATATTCATCCGTCATGACCGCAACCACCTGTACTCCGACTGTCTCTTTTTCTGCACAGTGGGTAATGCAATTGTAAGTATATTTCAGGTTTGAAAAACCGATTTCCCACTAAACCCATAACAAAATTATTTATCTTGCGCGTAGGTTCAGGTGACTGACTCGGGGCGGGGAATTCCACCCGGGGGGACTGAAAATGTACGGAAAAAGCATCAGACTTGAAAGGATAGTCGACAGGAAGACCGGTAACAGCGTTATCGTTCCCATGGACCATGGGGTGTCCATAGGGCCGGTAGACGGACTCATCGACATGAAGAAAACCGTTGATGACGTAGCCAACGGCGGGGCGACCGCCGTTCTTATGCACAAGGGTCTGATCCGTTTTAGCCACCGTACAAGCGGACGTGATATCGGACTCATTCTGCACCTCTCAGCATCCACCGACATCGGTGTGACATCCAGAGGGAAAGTGTTGGTCGCAACAGTCAAGGAAGCACTCACCATCGGAGCGGATGCAGTATCCGTCCACATCAACGTTGGAGCCGAAACAGAAGCGGATATGCTCCATGACATCGGCCAGGTATCCCAGGAATGCGCCGAGTGGGGAATGCCCCTGCTCGTAATGGCATATCCCAGAGGACCGAACATAAAGAACTCCTACGATCCGATCGCAGTGGCACATGCCGCGAGGGTCGCAACGGAACTCGGTGCCGACATCGTGAAATGCAGCTACACCGGAGATATAGACTCGTTCAGAAACGTGGTCAAAGGGGCTCTCGCACCCGTCGTTATAGCGGGTGGACCCAAGATGAACTCCGACCGCGAGATACTCGACATGGTCTACGACTCCCTGCAGGCCGGAGGAAAAGGAGTGTCCATCGGACGCAATGTCTTCCAGCACCACAACGTGGAGAAGATGACCCGTGCGATATCCGAGATCGTCCTCCAAGGCGCCACCGTCGAGGAAGCGGTCAGGATCCTGAAGTGATCCCATGGCGAAAGAGACCTATGTCAGGGCGGATGTCCCTGATGATAAGAAGAAAAGAAAGGAACTTCTCCTCAGCGCTCTGGAATCCGGTATAACCACCGTTATCGTCAGACCCGAGGACAAGGATTTCGAATCCCTCGGAAAGGTGACCCTGCTGTACAATGACAACGGCCGCATATCCGACGAAATAAGATTATTCGAGCTCAAAAGCCCCAAGGATCAGGAAGAAGCCATGAACCTTGCCGGCAAGATAAAAGCCGTCATTCTGGGAACTTCCGATTGGACCATAATTCCGTTGGAGAACCTCATAGCCAGATTCCGCAATTCGGGAACGAAGGTATTCGCCTGCGCATCCGATCCGGAACAGGCGAAATTATATCTTCAAACTCTGGAGAAAGGGGTCGACGGAATAGTCATCGATGTAAAGACAGGCAACGAGATACGCAAATTCGCGAACGTCATCGGCAACAACGAGGACGTGAAACTCGTTGCTCTGGAAGTCGTCAGCATCAAGAACATCGAGATCGGCGACAGAGTATGCGTAGATACCGTTTCCATAATGAAACCCGGAGAAGGCATACTCATCGGTTCGTCCGCTTCATGCTTATTCCTGATACAGTCGGAAAGCGAGGACAACGGATACGTCGCGGCAAGACCCTTCAGGGTAAACGCCGGTGCCGTCCATGCCTATGTACTGGGGCCGGAAGGAAGGACCAGATACCTTTCCGAACTGAAGTCCGGAGAACCCGTCGTGCTTGTGGACTCGGAAGGCCACACCAGACTCTCATCCGTAGGAAGATGCAAGATAGAACTGCGTCCGCTGGTATTGCTCGAAGCAACCGATGGGACAGGAAAATACACCACCATCCTTCAGAACGCCGAAACAGTGAAACTCGCCGGACCCGACGGTTCGATCTCTGTCGCCAAGATCAAAAAAGGCGACAAAGTATACGCCAGACTGGAAGCGGGCGGACGTCACTTCGGAATGAAAATAGACGAGACCATCAGAGAAATATGACCAGGATCTGTGCCTCACTGAGCTCTGTTTCCGATATGTGGAATATAGAGAAAGCAGACATGGCGGAAATACGTTTGGACCTTCTGGGTCCGAACGTTCCGAACATACCGGACAAGGAACTTCTTGTCACTTACCGGGACGGCATCGACCTTTCCCTGCTTCCGGACGGATTCAACGGCCTTATCGATGTCGGTGAAGAGAAAAAGCCCGACACCGAGGTCACAGTGGTATCTTCGTACCACGACCACGAGAAGACCCCTTCTTCCGAAGATATCGTTTCCAAGCTCGACAGCTTCAACGGAGATATCGTAAAAGGCGCATTCACCGTGAATTCGTTCACGGATCTGCACAGCATATATTCCGCATCGAAAGAACTGAAAAGGAAACACGTTCTGTTGGGAATGGGGAGCCTCGGAACTGTGACCAGGATACGCGGACCCCTCCTGAAGAACGAATTCACTTTCGCTTACGTGGGAGAGCCCACCGCACCGGGACAATTGAGCCTGGAAGAGATGTCCTCGCTGAACGGGGACAGCATCATAATCGGACTTCTGGGTCATCCCATCTCCAAGTCGCTTTCGCCTCAGATGCACAACGCCGCACTGAAAGCGGCGGACATCAGCGGGATCTATCTGAAATTCGACTCCGAGAACATCGACAGTATCGGAGATGTCATCAGGGAATACGATATACGCGGATTGAACGTCACGATCCCGTTCAAAGAGAAGATCGCAGAACATCTCGATACGCTTGACAAAGAAGCGGAGACGTTTGGTGCCATAAACACCGTCGTCAACAACAAAGGGAAACTGAAAGGATACAACACGGACATCCTCGGCATCACCAAAGCGCTGGAACGCGCTGACGTTGACATAAGAGGACTGAGGGTCGTCCTTATGGGCTCCGGCGGAGGTGCCAGAGCCTGTGCCTATGCACTGAAGAAGGGCGGTGCCAATGTATCCGTGGTCAGCAGGAACACCGAGACGGGGATACAGCTTGCAAAGGACATCGGATGCGAATTCATGCCCAAGAACTCCGTGTCGACGCTCAGATTCGACATGGTCGTCAACTGCACCCCCATCGGCATGTACGATTTCGGTTACTATCCGCTGAGCATAAGTCAGCTTACCGGAAGACAAGTCGTCTTCGACATGGCCTACGGGAACGAAACACCGATAATATCCGAAGCGAAGAAGGTCGGAGCGATCGCCATACCGGGCGAGGAGATGCTTATCGGCCAGGGATCCGAATCGTTCAGATTGTGGACCGGGAAGGACCAATACGAAGTGATGAGAAAGGCGGTGTTAGGCTGACAGGATACGGAACATCCCATGGGGCGATAACTGTCATCAACGCCATGCCGTGCAACATAGGTGCGACGATCGGGACCGAATTACGCACCGATGCCGAATTCGACACAAAGGGAAATACAAAACTCGTCTTCATTGAGAACGACCTGAAAGAGAATACGGAGATGGCAAGGATATGCGTTTCCGCAGCATACGCGGTTATGGAAATAGAAGAACCGGACGCATGGAGTCTTAACATCTCATCCGAAATACCGATCTCCAGAGGACTGAAAAGTTCCAGTTCAGCATGCAATGCCATCCTCGGAGCGGTGTTCGACAGATATAATTACAAAGTAGACGGCCTGGTGCTCGTCAGACTTGGCGTACAATGTGCCAGATTAGCTAAAGTAACGGTCACCGGTGCATTCGATGATGCATGGGGATGTCAACACGGAGGATTCGTTATAACGGATAACGAGGAAGATTCTGTCATCTTTGATGATGACATCCGTGACCTGGACGTGTTGATACACATACCTAAAAAGAAGATACGGAAAACCGGCCTTCCGCTTGCAGAACTGAGGGCCTTGGCCCCTCAGATGAAAAAAATAATCGAACTTGCAAAAACAGACCCGCTGGCGGCAATGACCGAGAACGGACGTCTGATCTCCACCGTGCAGGGAGTGGATAATTCGATCGCGGAGATCGCGTTGAAACACGGTGCACTCGGAGCAGGTATGTCGGGGTCCGGACCTGCGATTGCCATCGTTCTCGAAAAAGGCGATCTTGTCGACTTCCAAAACAGATCGGGCATATACGGCGACATCATAACTCAGACAAGACCGAGGCATTGCCTATGAGGGCATCGTTCAGCGGAGGTTCATTGGAGGGATCGGTACATCCGCCCGCATCGAAGAGCCACACGCACCGTGCATTCTTCCTCGCCGCCATGGCCGACGGTACGAGCAGGATATCCAACGCCCTTCTTTCCGAGGATACGAAAGCGACGCTTGCGGCATCGGAGGCGATGGGTGCGAGGGTCGACCGCGACAGCACCAAGGTCATTACGATAACCGGTGGGGACCTACATGCTCCGGACGGGATCGTCAACGCACTGAACTCCGGAACGACCATGCGTATCTTCTCAGGACTCGTGTCGATGTTCGACAAAGAGGTCACCATAACCGGTGACGCATCACTTCAGAAAAGACCGATGGGGCCGTTGTTGGATGCATTGAGCCAGACAGGAACAATATGTACCTCCAACGATAACAAACCTCCGGTCACGATCAAAGGGCCGAACAAAGGTGGTAAAATCTCCATTGACGGCAGTGTGAGCTCACAATTCATTACATCATTGTTACTCGTATCACCTAATCTTCCCAATGATTCGGAGATAACCATCGAAGGGAACACGGTATCGGGACCTTATCTCGACGTCACAACACATATGATGAAACTCTTCGGAGCAGATGTCACGAAGAACTGTAATATATTCAAGGTCAAAGGGAACTCAGGATACAGACCGCACGACTATTCCGTACCTGCGGACTTCTCCTCGGCGGCATTCCCCTTGGTCGCGGGCGCCCTCGGCGGCCGCGTAGCGGTCACGGGAATGGACCTCAGCGATCCTCAGGGGGACAAGGTCATTGTCGATATACTCAGAGATGCGGGCGCTTCCGTCACCGTGAACGGAGATTCGGTAACGGTATCGAAAGCCCCCCTCAAAGCTCTGGAGATAGACATCGGCGATGTTCCGGATCTGTTCCCGATACTTGCAGTGCTTCTCAGCACCGCGGAAGGAACAAGCAGGCTGTACGGCGCACCCCAACTGAGGTTCAAAGAAAGCGACCGTATAAGAACCACGGAAACGATGCTCAGAGCGATAGGGGCCGACATTACGGGAACGGACGACGGCTGCATCATCAACGGAAAGAAGAGACTCAAAGGCGGACACATCGAGAACGAATGCGACCACCGCATCATGATGGCCGCAGCGATCGCTTCCCTTGTATCGGATTCTCCGGTGACGATGGAGAATGCGGAATGCTACGCCGTATCCTATCCGGAATTCATAATACAGATGAAAACGCTCGGTATGAAGGTGGAATGAATGTATAGACTCGGAAATGAACTTATATTCACATTGTTCGGAGAGAGCCATTCCGAGTTCATCGGCGGGATCATCGAAGGATTACCGGAAGGGTTCAAGATTGATCCTGACCTCATAAATAAGGATCTGGCACTGAGGAAACCGTCCAGCGGCATCGGTACTCCGAGAACCGAGGATGACATACCGGAGTTCACAGAAGGTCTGGTGGAAAACACTGCCACCGGAAAACCGATAAGATTCATAATCAGGAACAAAAACACAGACAGTTCCAAGTATGCCAAATTCAGCACCACTCCGCGCCCCGGACATGCGGACCTTCCCGCTCTCGTGAAATTCAAAGGCCATGAGATCAAAGGCGGCAACCAGTTCTCCGGACGTTTGACAGCGGCGATCGTCGTCGCCGGAAGCATAGCAAGACAGTACATCTCGCAATACGGGATAGAGATATCCGCATTCACCAGATCCATCGGGAACGTTGAAGACCCGGATGATCGCGATCTTTTCGATGCAATTACTGCAAAAACATATCAGACCCGTGCCTGCACCAAAGTCCTTGATGAAAAAATGACCTCCGAGATACTGTCCGCATCCTCGGACAGTGACAGCGTCGGAGGTGTCGTGGAATGCATCACTATCGGCCTTCCGATCGGATTCGGAGGCATATGGTTCGAAGCGCTCGATGCAGAGATCGCAAGAGCGGTGTTCGGAATACCCGCATGCAAAGGCATCGAATTCGGAAAAGGATTCGAAATAACAAAATTAAGAGGGTCTGAAAGCAACGATCCGTTCTATTACGATAACGGCATCAAAACCCGCACGAACAACATGGGCGGGATTCTGGGAGGGATGAGCGACGGCGCTCCGCTGGTGTTCAGAGCAGCGTTCAAACCGACACCTTCCATCGGGAAGGAACAGAACACGGTGAACCTGAAAGAACTCAGGAACGATACAGTGAAAGTAGAGGGGAGGCACGATCCGTGCATAGTACCGAGAGCGGTGATCGTCGTGGAAGCCGTGACCGCGTTAGTCATAGCGGATCAGATAAGGAGAGGATTCTGATGGACCTTGAAGAACTCAGAAACAAGATAAGGGAGACCGACATTGAGATCCTTGAACTCATGAAAAAGAGGATCGACCTCGCCATCGAGGTTGGAAAATACAAAAAAGACCACAAAGAAGGGGTGCGCAACCTGTCCGTCGAGGAAAAGGTCATCAAGAGATACAGGGAATTCGCCGAAGAGAACGGCATAGACCCGGATTTTGCGGAAGAGATCTGCAAACTCCTGATGAAGGAATCCGTCAACGTCCAGGAAGCGCTTATCGAGAATCACTCCAGATAAGCGCCGTTGGCGCCGTTGGTAACGAGTTTTCTGTACTTCTTCTGAGCGCCCGTAACGGGACGCTCGACTATCTTCACTTTCTTGAGACGAGCTTTCAGTTCATCGTCCGTAAGTCTGACGCTCAGTATCCTGTTGGGGATGTCGATATCTATGATATCTCCATCCTTTACGGCGGATATTGGGCCTTTCTCGTACGCTTCCGGAGAAACGTGACCTATCGCACCGCCTCTGGTGGCTCCCGAGAATCTTCCGTCTGTTATGAGTGCCACCGAATCTCCCAGACCGCGGCCCATAATAAGACTCGTAGGGGACAGCATCTCGGGCATTCCGGGTGCTCCTTTCGGACCCTCGTACCTTATGACGACGACATCTCCGGAGACGATGTTTCCCGAAACGATTGCTGCCGTTGCATCCTTCTCGCTGTCGAAGACCCTTGCCTTTCCCGTGAATTTCATCATCTTGGGGCTGACGGCGGCCTGTTTTATGACGGATCCCTCGGGAGCGAGGTTTCCTTTGAGCACCGCTATTCCGCCCTGTTTGTGATACGGATTGTCCAAAGGCCTCAGAACATCTTCGTTCCTGACCTTTCCTTTCTCCGCTATCTGCAGGATTGATTTTCCGCTCACAGTCTGTGCATCTTCAATGGAATCCTTCAGTCTGTTGAGAACTGCCGGCATCCCTCCCGCTCTGTCGAGATCGCGTATGCTGTATATCCCGGCCGGTCTGAGGCTTGTAATGTGCGGGATCTCCCTGGAGATCTCGTCGAAAGTATCGAGAGTGACGTTAAGTCCGAACTCCTTGGAAATTGCTGGGATATGGAGTGCGGTGTTGGTGGACCCGCCTATGGCCATGTCCACGCGCACTGCGTTCCTGAATGAATTGATCGTGACGATGTCCCTCGGTCTGATGTCCTTGCGTACCAATTGTACGATACGCTTTCCTGTCGCTTTCGCGATGCTCAGTTTCTTCTTGTCGATCGCAAGCGATGTTCCGCAGCCTGTCAGGCTCAATCCGAGCACTTCGGTGAGACATGCCATCGAATTCGCCGTGAAAAGTCCGGAACAGCTTCCCTGTCCGGGACATGCGGCGCACTCTATCGATCTGACGAATTCTTTATCGACAGTCCCTGCGGAATATGAGCCTAATGCTTCGAAAACGGACTGGAGATCGAGGGATTCCTTCTTCAGTTTCCCGGGCTCCATCGCACCGCCCGTGACGATGATCGCGGGGACGTTCATCCTTCCAGCGGCCATTAGCATTCCGGGAGTGACCTTGTCACAGTTCGTGACACCGACCCATCCGTCCAATGCGTGACCCTCGACCATGACCTCGCAGCAATCCGATATGACCTCTCTTGAGATCAGGGAGTATCTCATGCCGTTGTGGCCCATTGCAATGCCGTCACAGACCGCAGGGACACCGAATACGAACGGAACCCCGCCCGCTTCCCTTATCCCTTCTTTAACGGCCTCTACGATCACGTTAAGATGGATGTGACCCGGAACGATGTCGTTCCATGAGTTCGCGATACCGATGAACGGCTTTTTGAAATCTTCATCCTTCAGCCCGTCAGCCCTCAAAAGGCTCCTGGCGGGAGCTCCTTCAATGCCCTTTCTTATGACTTCGCTTCTCATAGAGATACCCGAATATCACAGTTATTGGAATCTGCGGTAAATAATTAACTGAATAACCG
>JAISJG010000017.1 GCA_031261625.1 Candidatus Methanoplasma sp. | reverse complement strand
CATCCTACTCCGAGCCCCAGCCCGAATCCGTAGAACACCGAATCCGATTTCCCGTGGAACCTTTTCAGATTGATGATAGCGACCAACGCGAAACACTGGATCGCCGCGAAAAGGATCATGTATATCATATTGGACGGGTCGAACCACGTATATGCAGCGAACAGAAGTGTCCCCGCGATCAACCCCACTGCGAACAATCCGAACAGAGTGGGATCGCTGAAGAACGGCTGCTCTACCTTCGGGTAGGTGTAGTTCTTCAGCACGACGTACATGAGTATCAGGGTTGGGGCGAAGGCCATGACCGCCGCCACATACATCAGATCGACCATTGACCGATGCATGCAGACAAAGACTATTAAGATTTGTTACGGTCGGTTCTTTTCTGACCCTTCGGGCCGGGTGTGAATCCCTGTTTCTTAGGCGGGGAACAATGCTGCTGCGGTCTGTTCCCGCCCTTAGGTCCGTTGTCCGGGCCTTTCATGATCTTATCATAATAGTGAA
Organism: Candidatus Methanoplasma sp.; assembly: GCA_031261625.1. The sequence goes on along the minus strand of JAISJG010000017.1, from coordinate 7,193 downwards.
CGACCATGCAGCTCTTCTCGCATTTCCCGCATTGAATGCACTTGTCTGCATCGACACGCATACCCTTGGCGATCTTGATCGCATGTTTCGGACAACTCTTCTCGCATATGCGGCATTCGGTGCACATCTCCGCTCTGATCAGAGCCTTCATGGTCCTCTCGAATACCTTCTCGGCATCCGCCGGATTCTCCGATGTAACGGAGATCTGCCCGCCGCCGAAGACCTTCGCCTTACCTTTCTGAGTACGCAGAATGGCGATCTCGAACTCCTGTGAGGATTTTGTTTCCCCCACCGTCGATAAAGCATCTCCGACGTATGAGAAATCCCTGAGCATCGGGAAGGTCGCTATCGCTTCCATGGAATATCCTCCTGCCGTACAGGGCGATGCACCTTTCAGCATCTTCACTGAAAGTTCGCTCTTGCGGGACGGTTCCATCCTGACGTCAATCTCCTGTGCCAGCAGTACCATTTTAGGCGGCAGGACCTTCCATCTCCAGAATCCCATGTCCACGTATTCGGACGGGAGTCCGCGCTCTTCGGCGTACTTGCGGAGATGGTCCTCCCACTCCGAATATCTGTCGGGATGTATCCTCTTCGTGTTCCTCCATTCGCTGGCGAGACACGAAGCGCACAGATAGCATCCGATCCTCTCGAAATCCTTCTCGTAGAGGGGATTGTAATCCAGTCCGCGCATCCATATGTATCCCCATATCTCCGCCGCGGACCACGTTCTCACGGGGTTCAGATTCGTCTGATTGGGAACAAAAGGATTCTTCGAAACGAATCCGATCGTGGACCTTGCAAAAGATTCCAGCATTCTGTTCCCTTCGATCGTTATCGTCCCTTTCGGATATTCTTTCGATATCAGATCGGTTATCGGACCGAGTTTGCATACTTTGCAGCACCATCTGAAATCCTTGGCAGGGGGACCGAACGTTCCGACATTATCCCAGAATGCGTTCCCCGCTTCCGCGACCAGAAGTCTGTTCTTGTTCTTCTTTGCGAATCTTTTCACGTATTCCAGTGTTTCCGGGAACTCCAGTCCCGTATTGATGAACAGAAGATCCGGAACATCCACCGCTTTCGATGCAATACCGAATGCGGCGAGGGAATCCTTACCGCCGGAGAACGATACCGTGACAGGCTGTTTCTTACCTTTGACAAAGGAACGGACATCGCTTACGCCGATGGATTCCAGAGTGGTGAGATGGTGTCTGTTCGTTTCTATGAACTCCTTTCTTCCGGAAACGGGAGATAATATTCTTTCCTCGGTGTTGTCCAGATCACGTATTTTCACCGCTCTTTCTGAATTCTTCAGCTCGGAACTGTCCGCCAGAGCGATCCCGTGACCGATCTTCGCGGCTTTCCTGAGGATCACCGCGTCACCTACACTGAATTCCCCGTCTATCGAGATTATGTTCGCACCGGGGATCGTCTTCCCTTTCAGATGACCGGACATACTGCCGAAGGTCACGACATTCTTTGTTGCGGATCCTGCCAGCATCTCCGCGCCCGGCTGTCTCAGTTCCACCGTCAAACGGTTTCTGCGTATATCGAATCTCAGAACGCCCACGACCTGACCGTGGATTATTATCTCATCGGTGCGGTCCTCTCCCGGAACCTTGTTGAAAAATATCATCCTGCCCTCGAAAGGCCCGGATGTCCCGAATGTCTCTCTGAACAGTTTAAGGAGTATTTCGGTGCTGTCGCCCATGCTCGGTCTGATATCTCCGGGACTGTTGATCTGGAAAAGTCTCCCTTCTTTATCGCATTTTGAGCATTTCTTCCCCATGATCAGGGTTCCGCACGTGTCGCACCAATAGCAATCCTCCTTACCGTGTGCGACGTTGTTCTGGGTCAGATTAACACCGAAGAATGGCTATCTGGTACATATTTATAAACAATGACCTTATTTCGGGGATATGGTTCAGATCGACAACCTCAGAAGGGTTGACCCCGGGTACAAAGCACCTAAGGGTAAGATCAGCTTCAGCAAGACCGAGATAACCCATATCACGATCGCGGTAGCCGTTCTGACTTTTGCTTTCACGATCTTGCTTTACCGTTCCGGTAACACATGGGAGTGGCCGCTTCTTCTCGGAATATCGTTCGTCCTCGTATTCTTCAGTTTCATACTGCATGAATTCGGACATAAATTCACTGCACAGCGTTTCCATGCGTGGTCCGAGTTCAGGATCTTCCCGAGCGGATTGTTCATGGCTTTGATCTTCGCATTCGTCGGATTCCTGTTCGCTGCACCTGGTGCGGTATACATCAGAGGACAGATAGACAAAGTGATGAACGGAAAGATCAGCCTGGCAGGTCCGGGTGTGAACTTTGTTATTTCGGCTATCGCCATTATCATTTATTTCTTTATTGTGCCAAATGGGGAGATAACGACCATACCCGCATTCGTTGTATACGAACTGGCATACCTGAACGCATTCCTGGGTCTGTTCAATATGATCCCGATATTACCGTTCGACGGTTCGAAAATAGTCGCATGGAGCATCCCGATCTATATTATAGCAGCAGCGGTCGGTGCAATTGAGATTATCACCTGTATCGAATTCCTCTGATCAGGACCAGAATTCTCTGTAATGCGTGACCGCCGAATCGATCTCCGATCTTTCGTCGTCGGATACTTTCCTCAGCGGTTCCGCGGATGCTTTCATCCTTTTTCCGGACGGTGCTGCCCATTTTCCTTCCGTTCTCCCACGCACGAGTAACAATCCATGATCCGTTTCTGCGTTGACAGCGATCCCGTTGCGTTCTGCCGGCAATAACAGGGAACGATCCTTGTAGCCCAATATCAATTCATCATAATCCGGTAGAAGAAATGTAGATCTTCTGTGGTCGGATCCTTCGGAATGACGGTAGATGTATTCCAGGCCTCCGAAGGATGTTCTGTCGAAAGTACCGTCGAGGGAATCCGCACCTGTTCTGGCATCTTTCACGGATAATCCGGACCAATATGCGAAATCGTTCACCGTGGCCGGACCCTTCGATGCGAAATATCTCGATGCCAACTCTGCTAGGGCATCATCCCTGTGCATTGTTCTCGCCGAAGGTGCCGCATTTTCCAACAGAACGTGAGTGAATTGCTTTCCTTTCCTCGGTCCGCTGCATATCAGCCCGCTTAATTCGGCATCCATCAGAATGTGTGTTATTCTGTGGTTTGATGTGTCGACGCCTGCGGCTTCCAATTCCGCGATGATCTCGGCACGGGTCATCGGGACCCCTGTGGAAAGAACATCTTCGATGACGCGGGATGATCCCGAAAGTTCGTCTTTGTCGATACCGCGCGCCCGCAGATAATAGTCGGTCTGCTTGCGGACATGGGGGGCGGTAAGCTCCAGGACCCAACGGATATCCTTCGGCAGGATAAAGTGCCAGGTGGGTCTCAGAAGATGTGTGCGAAGTATCTCCCCTTTATTGAATGCAGCCTCAACATCGTTCTCTTTCAATGTACGGGTGCGGAGTCCGACGGCCCATTTCGCCATGGCGTATTCCTGGGATTGCATCGCAACAAAATGACCGACGACATCGGCGGGTCCGCCGTGAACGGGTGAAGTGATCAGCTGGCTCGCAAGCCGGATGCGCAGCATCTCCTCCCCCGTCAATACCGTCATGATAAAAAGAAAACGGGGCGTGTGCCCCTTAGAAGTTTCAGATGATGTCCTTGCAGGGATATCTCAGGTGTGTGAGTATCGTTCCCTGCCACTGTTCCATCTTTCCGGGATTGAGGATGTTCTCGGGATCGAACGCCTTTTTGATGGCGATGATCGTCGATATCTCCGTGGAACGCTCCTTCATGTAGTTCGGAGCCTTGGAAATTCCCACTCCGTGTTCTCCGGTCACGGTTCCTCCGAGTTCGATACAGACATCGAATATCTCATCCACAGCTTTCACTCCTCTCTCCCACTCGTCCTTGTCGGTGGGGTCGATGAGCATCTTGGTGTGCAGATTCCCGTCGGATGCGTGACCGTAGGTCGCGATCGTCACTTTGTATTTGTCTGCGATCTCCTGGAACGCCTTCACCGCTTCCGGTACTCTGGAGACAGGAACGCCCATGTCGTCCGCCAGCGATACCGATGAGTATCCCGGCTTGAGTGCGGACAGGGATGTCATGACGGACTTCCTTGCATCGGTCCATTTCGCGATCTCCTTGTTATCGAATGACGGTTTGATGGATATCGCACCTGTCGCCTTGGCGACCTCTTCGACGATCTTCAGATCCCTCTGGATCACTTCATCGGTCTCTCCGTCCACTTCGACGATGCACAATGCATTACAGTCGGGAAGCGGGTTTCCGCGTGCTTTGTTGACGGCTTCGATGCTGACACTGTCCATGAGCTCGCAGGATGCGGGGATCATCGGCCTTGCGATGAGTCCGGCTATGCACTTTCCTGCGTCTCCCACATCATCGAATCCGCAGAGACACGATGCCGACTTCTTCGGCTTGGTCGTGAGTTTGAATGTTATCTCGGTGATCACTCCGAGCGTTCCTTCGGAACCGCAGAGCAGACGCGCAAGCTGATATCCGGAGGAATCCTTGATGGTCCTGGTTCCGGCGCGGACGATCTCCCCGTCGGCTTTCACGAAAGTGAGTCCGAGAACGAAATCCCTTGTCGCACCGTATTTCACCGCTCTCATTCCGGATGCGTTGGTAGCGACCATTCCGCCTACCTGACACGCTTCGGCTGACCCGGGGGACGGAGGGAAGAAGAACCCGTATTTCGCGAGTTCCGCGTTGAGGTCGTTGTATACGCAACCGGCCTCCACATCCACCCACAGATCCTCGACGCTGATCTTTATGATCTTGTCCATCTTCTGCATTGCCAGAACGATACCGCCCTTTATGGGGACCGCTGATCCGCACAGTCCGGTACCTGCCCCTCTGGGGACCACGGGTATGCGCTCGGCATTGGCGATCTTCAAAATCTCCGATACTTCTTCCGTGGATTTAGGCTGTACCACGATATCAGGAGTGCTGTGGAATATGGACGCATCGAATCCGTAAGTGTAAAGATCCGCCACTTTAGTGGAATATCCGTCCTTACCTACGACTTTCTCGATCCTGTCTATTATTCTCTGATCCATTTGAACACCGATTGACCACATTCCGCTACTCAGTTATAAAATATTCATCACTACGCGCGATTACAAAAAGTTCCGTGAATATGCTTTTAAATATTGAATGATTCGCGGAACCTATGAAATCGACAATAGTACTACTCGGACCCCCGGGATCAGGCAAAGGTACCCAGGGAGAGAAACTCAGCGAAGTGTTCGGATATGTGAGACTTTCGACAGGCGACATGCTCCGCGAGGCCGTCAGAAACGAGACCTCCCTCGGACTCAAAGCGAAATCCTTCATGGACAGCGGCGCGCTCGTGCCTAACGATCTCATCATCAACCTGATGAAAGAGAAGATCGCATCCCTTGCACCGGGAACCGGTGTCCTATTCGATGGATTCCCCAGGACCGTCGAGCAGGCGGACTCATTGGGAGAGCAGATAAACGTGGATCTGGCACTTAACCTCGATGTCGATGACAACGAGCTTGTGGACAGGCTCACGAAGAGACGCAGCTGCCCTCAGTGCAACGCCGTTTACCACCTTCTGTACAACCCTCCGAAGAAAGCAAGCTTCTGCGACAAATGCGGATCGACTCTCTACCAGAGGGATGATGATAAAGAGGACACCGTAAGGAACAGGCTCAAGGTCTACCGTGACAAGACCCTGCCCCTTATCGACTACTACGGAAAGAAAGGGAACCTCGTCACCATCGAGGGTGTCGGAGATATCAACGACATCTTCAAGAAGGTCGAGAAAGCCATCCAGTGAACCTGCGGGCACCCGCCCGCTCCTTTTTCTTATCAAAATCCGTTTATTTTTTCATTCTACCGATAATCGGGTTCTTTTGTATAATCCATATAACCGCTCATGTCGTCCTATACTGAGGACGATTCTTAATGTGGTTGGTCTTTGCAATCGGTGCGGCGGTCTTTGCCGGGCTAACGGCGGTTCTTGCAAAGATAGGTCTCAAAAACGTCGATTCCACACTTGCGACGGCATTGAGGACCATCGTCGTGGTGATATTCGCATTCACCATGGTGCTCATCGTCGGATCCCAGACCACGATCCCCGACATCAGTTCGAAAACATTCATTTTCCTTATCCTTTCAGGTATAGCCACGGGCGCGTCGTGGTTGTGTTATTACAGGGCACTGCAGATGGGGGACATCAACAAAGTCGTTCCGATAGACAAATCCAGCGGCGTCCTGACGATGCTGTTGGCCATTATCTTCCTGAGCGAGGCCTTCACACCCATCAAAGGTGTATCGATGGTATTGATCGCCGTGGGAACATACCTTATGGTGGAAAAGAAAGAACCCACGAACACGGATAAGAAGGGAAATAAATGGCTGATGTACGCGATCCTGTCCGCATTGTTCGCCAGTCTCACGGCCATCCTGGGGAAGGTCGGTATCGAAGGAGTGGAATCCAATCTCGGAACTTTCATCCGCACAGTAGTGGTCCTTATCATGGCCTGGCTCATTGTGTTCGGACAGAGGAAACATAAGGATATCAAGAAGATAGACCGCCGCAGCTGGTCGTTCATCCTGTACTCCGGACTTGCGACCGGTCTTTCGTGGCTGTGTTTCTACCGTGCTCTGCAGGAGGGACCTGCGAGCGTCGTCGTGCCTATTGACAAATTGAGCATTTTGGTCACGATCGCATTCGGATGTACCGTGTTCCGCGAGCGGCTCGGATCGAAGTCCGCCATCGGTCTGATAATGATAGTCACGGGAACGATGTTCCTGTTGTTGTGATATTGGATCCGTTCATCCGGCCTTTCGGTTCCGATCGGCCATTAGCCTGGCGGTTGGCATGATCCGAGAGTCTGATAGAAAATTATTAAAAGTGCGCTGTTATGGGGAGGGTAGATAGCCCCATAGTGTAGTGGTCAATCATGCGGGATTCTGGATCCTGCGACTGCAGTTCGAATCTGCATGGGGCTACCATTATTACATTAAAAGTTGGTCAGCGACAGCTAACCGCGTCCCAATGTTATCTGCCGTTCCCCGGCCTTCGTGCGGACGGTTCGGTTCAGGACCGTCATCTTATTTTCCGTTCATCCGGCAGCCTGCCGGAGAACCTTTCCGCATCCGACGTCCCTCGATTACT
>JAISJG010000001.1 GCA_031261625.1 Candidatus Methanoplasma sp. | reverse complement strand
AATAAATGCATTACTCCGCACTGCGTTCCGCCTTACCTTCTGCCACTGCAAGCAGTGATCCGCCTACGATCAGCAGTATAGCTGCAACAATAACCAGCCAAATCCCAATGCCTGCATATTCATAGAGCCACATCGGCGATACGGCGGTCACGGCCATATCCGGAAGATACAGCAAGGTCGATGAATACAGTACGTATGCGAGAACAGCCAACAGGATAACGGCACCGAGAAGGGATGCAATGATCCCGCCCTCTCTCTTCCTGAAAAACGACAGTATACCGGAAGCAAGTGCGGCCACTGACGACACAAGAACGATCAGAGGCATCCACTTGTAGTAATCCGCATCGGGACTACCGGACATCTCCCATCCCGTATACTGCATGTTGAATATCGACAGATCCCCGGCGAACCATACGGTGAACACACTTGCGATACCGACTATCGAACCTATGACGATCATCAACGAAAACAATAGCTGTACACGGATTGATTCGGACATCGTCTGTGTATCGCTGTATATCGTATTAATAGGAGACAGAGTGTGCCAGGCCGTCCGTTGATTGACGGACACCGAGATAATCTTCTTTATAAACTCCTATGAAAATACCAAATCATGGAGCCGTTTGCGAACACCGGGGGGTCTGTGTTCACAGAGAACAGCAAGCTGTACACCCCATCCATCAATCCGGGTGTGAGGATATATGGGGAACGGCTTGTCAGGACAGACGACATCGAATACAGGGAATGGAACCCGAACCGCAGCAAACTTGCGGCATACCTCAAGGCCGGAGGGAGGAACTTCCCGATAAGAAAAAACAGCAATGTACTGTATCTGGGAGCATCCAGCGGGACGACGGCTTCCCATATTTCAGACATTGTCACAAACGGAAAAATATACTGCGTCGAATTCGCCCCGCGCATGTTCCGCGACCTGGTGAACACATGCACCGGAAGGCCGAACATGATCCCGATCCTGGGCGACGCGCTGAACCCCGCAGGATACAGTTTCGCCATAGGGGAGGTGGACGTGGTCTATTCGGACGTGGCACAGAAACGTCAGGTCGACATAATCGCCGATAATATCGAGACTTTCAACGCAAAAAGCGGCATGATCGCGATCAAAGCGCGCTCGGAGGATGTCACCGCCGATCCCGCCGAGGTGTTCCGTTCCTCCGAAGGACGGCTCACGGACAGAGGATTTAATATCCTGTCAGCATTAGAGTTGGAGCCGTTCGAGCACGCACACGAGATGATAGTATTTGACCACTGAACAGAGAACGATATACACCATAGCATTCAAAGGAAACGAATTCCTGATGGTCTACAACAGGAAAAGAAACGGCTGGGAGATGCCCGGCGGTAAGATAGAACCCGGTGAAGCCCCTTAGGAGGCCGCAAAACGCGAATACGAGGAAGAATCGGGATTTTCCGTGGAGATCGTGGAGATGCGCGATCTGGGGTCCTGCGACGTATGTGCCGGAAAGTTACTGGGAAAAGTGAACGATACTTTCGAAATGACATCGGAATTGTTCTCGGAGATCCCCGAAGACCTTGCCTTCGAACGCTCCGAATACGAGGAAGTGATCCCTTGGGCAAGGTCCGCCATAAATAAAAAAGGGTAAAATCGATGGTGAATCTTTTAATACTCCTTCCTGATTGAAGTGTCAAGCCTCGCCGCCTATATATGATCGGAGAATCAAAGTATGGCAAGAATGCACGCAAGAAGAAAGGGTCAGTCTGGTTCCAGCCGCCCCATGATATCCGAGAATCCCGCATGGGTTCCTCTCAACGCCACCGAGATAGAGGACCTCATCGTAAAGTACGCAAAAGACGGATACGTATCCGCCTACATCGGACTTGTTCTCAGAGATCAGTATGGAATCCCTAACGTTAAACTCGCAACGGGAAAGTCCATCACCAAGATCATGGAGGAGAAAGGAGTCGCATCCGCGCTTCCGGAAGACCTCACCAACCTTATCAGGAGGGCTATCTCCCTCAACGTTCACGTAAAGTCGAACAGAGGAGATGTCTCGAACGAGAGAGGTCTGAACCTTATCGAAGCAAGGATCAGAAGACTGGAACGCTACTACAAGAGGAACGGCGTTCTCCCCACAACGTGGAAGTATTCACTTACCAACGCAGAGCTTTTGCTCAAGTGAGGACAGCATGGACGGTTCCGTCCCCTCTAAACTACTTACAACTTTATCTCATGCCGCGGAGATCGTCCGTGGTCATGATTTTATTCATGTGTTCTCACATTACGATGCGGACGGCATATCTGCCGCGGCCGTTGTCGCCAAAGCGCTTTTCAGGGCCGGTAAAGAATTCAAAGTGACACTGTTCACATCGCTGAACGACCACAACATGGATATCATCCGCAATTCCAACGCGGAATGCGTGGTCGTCACGGACCTCGGAGCATCGTACATAAAACAGTTCGATGAACTGACCGTCGATGTGGTGATACTCGATCATCACACCATTTACGAACAAGCAGAAAGGATATGCTATGCCAACCCCCACCTGTACGGTATCGACGGCATGACATCCGGGTGCGGTGCTACTATGGCATTCCTTTTCGCTATCACGCTAGATGAGAAGAACTGGGATCTCGTCCAGGTCGCATTCGCGGGAATAGCGGGGGACAGACAGCACATAAACGGATTGCTGGGTCTTAACGCATACCTGTTCGAGGAAGGAAAGAAAAAAGGCTTCATCGTGGTCTCGGACGGCTCTCTGATACCGCCGAGGAAACTGTCGGAGGAGCTGTTCCTTACGACGGATCCGTACATCAGAGGTGTGAGCGGGAACAAGGAAGGTGTAACGAAACTCCTGGATGATGCGAAAGTACCGCACGACAGGAATGCCGAGGACCTCTCCGAAGAAGAGAAACAGAGACTGTCCTCGCTCATCGCACTTAAACTCACAGGTCAGAAAGTATCCGTACAGACCATGTTCGAAGTCTCCCGCACAAGATATTATCTTCCTTCGTGGAAGTTAGACGCGGAGACGTTCTCCTCGATTCTGAACGGCTGCGGCCGCATGGGATTGGGCGGTATCGGTGTCGCTGCAGGAATGGGTGACAAGAACAGTCTGAAACAGGCCGAAACGATCGATGACGAATACAGAAAACAGGTCGTCGAAGGAGTACTGGCACTTGAGGCCGTAGGATTGACTCAGCTTGAACATATTCAGTGGTTCGACAGTTCCGCATCCGGATTCACGGGTATCTTATGCGGTATCGCGATGCAGTTCATGGGAGATCCCGCCAAACCTACGATCGGTATCAACCGTTACGACAGCATAGCGAAGATATCATCGAGAGGGATGTGGGGGCAGCTTGAGAAAGGGATTGATCTCTCGATCGCATTGAAATCGGCTTGCGAATCGGTAGGCGGGACCGGCGGCGGCCACAAGATCGCAAGCGGAGGATCCTGTCCCACGGAAAGATCGGAAGAATTCCTTTCCAATCTCGATAAAATAATTGCCGAACAGCTCAGTGGCGCCAAGTGACCCTTACGTCATCGGTCCTGAATCTCTGCCTTATCCCGGTATCGGCGATCTCCATTCTTATTCCGGACGCGTACATTATGTTGCCCAACCATGCTATCATAGCGCCGTTGTCCATACAGAGCCTGCGGTCCGGTACGAACATCTCCGCACCGCGGTCCTCCGCCATCGCCTGTATCATCTCTCTCAGGCGGGTGTTCTGAGCGACACCTCCTCCGAGAAGCACTTCGTCCTTCCCGATGTGGGCCATTGCCCTTTCTGTGACTTCGGCAAGCATCCCGAATGCGGTCTCCTGAATCGAGAATGCGATATCCTCGATCCTCTGACCCTTCCTTTTCAGTGTGAGTGCCGCAGTCATTATTCCGGAGAACGCCATATCCATTCCTTTCACGGAATACGGAAGATCGAGAAGTTTGTCGCCCTCTTTGGCAAGTTTCTCGATGGTCGGACCGGCATAGAATCCGAGGCCGAGTTCTCTTCCGAGTTTATCGAGCATATTACCGATCCCGACATCCTGGGTCTCTCCGAAAATACGGTATCTTTCATCGGAATATGCTATCACCTGGGTGTTGCCACCCGATGCATAAAGAAGGACCGGGTCTGTACAACCGGTGGTCGCATTGCCGATCTCGATGTGTGCGATACAGTGATTGACACCGATTATCGGTATGTCCAAAGTCGCGGATAACGAACGGGCCGCGGTTGCGGCCACTCTGAGACACGGCCCCAATCCGGGACCCATGGAGAATGAAACGAGATCCACATCTTTCAGTGTGATCCCTGCCTCTTCTACAGCTTTGACAATGACCGACGATACTACTTCGGCATGATGGTTCGCCGCTTCTCTGGGATGAAGCCCGCCCTCGGGCGGCCTGTACATATCCAGAACATTGGAAAGAACTATCTTTTCCGAATCGACGACGCCTACGCCGAGCGTGTGTGCCGTTCCCTCAATGCCGAGTGTTATCATCTGACGGCACATTATGGTCACTGATTAAAAAGAATCGTTTCTTTGTTTCAGTTTCCACAATATTCATGTTCGATTTCCCAGCACACTTGCTGTAAATTCTACCCTGACATTTACCCTGACATTTATCTCGCCATTTATCTCGCCATTTATCTCGCCATTAATGTGTGAATCCGCAATCACTCTGTCAGGCTTGTTGTGAAGAAGTATTCCGCCTGCGGCGGTCATTCCGTCATCTTTTTTAAGTTCGAAATGCGCGATTATTGTGTTCAGATCGGCGTCTATAAATAGCCCCTCTGTTTCGTTCTATTGTGCCACGACATTCGAGCGATCGAAACAGGAGCGTGCGGCTAAATCGTTTGATTAAATCGTTTTCAGCCCAGTACTATCTCCCCGCTGAACCTTGCACTGACCATTTCCTCTATGGTGCAGTAGATCTGCTCTTCTAACCTGTTCTTCCTTGAATCAAGTCCTATGATGTAGCAGGCCGCTAATTTATCATAGGTGATCTTGGTCTTCGGCCACAGGATGGATAGATATTTGGCATAATTCCGATCGTCACTTATCAGGAAGAAATCCAGTTTCTCGAAGAACGATGCCCTGAACGGGACGTCTTCGGTGTATGCACGTCCGAGACGCATGCATATGATGCGGTCCTCTTCGTCGATATCCCTGGGTCTGTGTGTCTGAAGCGCGCGTCCCGGCTTCCCGGTGACATCGCTGCACGATCCCGTACAGGATATCTCGTACCCGAGGTCCAGACACACTGAATCATCGTATGCGTATATCGAGACCGTCATGTCCCCCGGCACTATGGTCCATTTCCCTTCTGTTCTCGGCCCTTCTGTCATTTGAACTTCCCGCACATATCACCGTTGCCGATAACTTCCGTGCATCCCTGTGCTTAACATTACGGAAAGTGTATATGAATGGAGATAGGGGGAGGTCACCGAAAGTACACGGATTTCCGAAAGTGAGTACCCGCCAGATATACTGGAATAAGGATTTTATTTCCAGAAAGGTATAATAACCACTAGCGAATACGAGGGTCACCGGGCTCGTGGTCTAGGGGTTATGACGTCGCCTTGACATGGCGGAGGTCGCCGGTTCAAATCCGGCCGGGCCCACCATCTTCTCTAGCCAGTGCGTTAGAAAA
>JAISJG010000009.1 GCA_031261625.1 Candidatus Methanoplasma sp. | reverse complement strand
TATCCCGCATTTCGGATGCAGGGAACATCAGTTACAGGAAAATGATGGGCGAATATGCGATGTACTGCGACGGCAAGGTCATCGGATTCATCTGTGATGACATATTCTTCCTGAAGATAACCGACGGCGGCATGGCGATGCTCGGGGATCCGATAACAGGGCCGCCGTATCCGGGTGCGAAGGATTATCTGATAATAGATCCGGAACAGGATGAGAAGTTCATTTCTTCCCTGATATCGGTGACATGGGACGAACTCCCGGCAAGCAAACCCAAGAAATCTAAAACCAAAGGATGAAAAGAAATGTCCGACGACCCGATGAATGTTGAAAGAATGATAGCCGACATGAACAGCAACATGCCGGTCAACCGTCGCTCTTTATTAGATTATATAGATAATGGTAATCTGACGTACGAGACGAAAAGCGGGGCCGTATGTTCTTTCGACAAAGAGGAATTGGAGTTCCTCGCATCCAAGTGCACCGAGATCGAGAAGATGCGTCTGCGTTTACCTATTTTCGTCAGTACGGACACATCCTATCAGAGCGGGGCATGGAAAGTAGAAGGTAAAACAGAGGTCTCCGTTATATCCAAAGTGATGAACAAAAAACCCTACCGCGAAGACTTCCTGAGATTGTACTATCCGGACCTGAAAGATCTGAGAAAATTGCTGCCGAATCTCACTGTAACACTGTTCCTTCCTTGACTACCCAGCACGTGTTGAAAAGTTTTATATAGGAATCGTGACTACTGGGATTCGCTCGATGTGAACCGTCGAGTGATCCCGGCTGAAAATGCCTGGATATCAGCTCACCGGACCTTGTCCGGTTGACTCTTATTCCTGCTGCGGAAGAAGTAATTATATACTACTTCTACATCGGGAGTATCCACACCGCTTGGCAACAAGCGAGAATAACAATCGTGCACCCGGATAGAGGTCCTATTCCGGGGAAGAGACGCAGGGCTCCGAAAATGGAGGATGAGTTCGGATCCAGCCCCATGACCGTCGATCATACGCAACCTGGACGTGTGCTAGATCATACGCCAGCGGCGATGCTACGCCGCATGGGGAATGGTTCGGCTAGAGCGCTGAAGAAGGTCGTGTCAAGCTGCGATATGCGTCGGGTAGGTGCAAGAAGCCTATGATCCGACGATGACCTAATGGGACTTCCTATTCTTCGGAATGATCAGTAATGATCGGGAACGCGGGGGATTGAAGCATCTTAGTACCCGCAGGAAAAGAAATCAACAGAGATACCGTTAGTAAAGGCGATCGAACACGGTAGAGGGCAAACTGAATCCCGCGTGGAAACACGAGGGAGATGTGGTGTTATAGGCTCATTTACTCCTAAGTTGAAAGATTCGAAAGTGACTGGAAAGTCATGCCATAGAGGGTGATAGCCCCTTAGAAGAAGGTCAATATGGAGATTTTTGATGTCCTCGAGTAACGTGCATCGGATATTGCGCGTGAATTTGGGAGGCATTCACTTCCAACCCTAAATACGTCTCTAGTCCGATAGTGTAGTAGTAGCGTGAGCGAAAACTGAAAAGTACCCTTAACGGGAGATGAAAAGACCTGAAACCATGCGGTCAAAGATTTATAAGGCATGAAAGGGAAGAAGCAATTTATTTGTGGACCAGTGTCTTATTGTTCGTTTAGAAAAACGATCCAGGGAGTTCTGGTGTTTGGCGAGGTTAACTATTCAATTAGGAAGCCGAAGGGAAACCGATTGTCCGCAGTTTTTAACGAGGGACAAGGTGTGCTCGCCTGGAGTCAAATGCGCGGAGACCCGAAGCCGGTCGATCTATGCCTGAGCAGGATGAAGCCTCTCGAAGGGGAGGTGGAGGTCCGAACCAGTACTGATGTGCAAATCGTTTGGATGACTTGGGTATAGGGGTGAAAGGCCAATCTAGGCCGGATATAGCTGGTTCCCACTGAAACTAGTCGCAGCTAGACCTCGATCGAGGCAGAATGTGAGGTAGAGCACCGATTGGGTACTTAGGGAAAGAAATTTCTCGGTATCCTGTCAAACTCCGAACTTGCGTTCACCGTAGACGTCGGGTGCAAGGCCATCCGGGGTAAGCTTGATGGCCATAAGGGAAACAACCCAGACTAAAGTTAAGGTCCCTAAATTTCGGTCAAGTGTAATATGAAATGGCGTCGGCAGTCCAAGACAACCGGGAGGTGGGCTTAGAAGCAGCCATCCTTTAAAGATAGCGTAACAGCTCACCGGTCGAGATTGTGGGCCCAGAAAATGGACGGGGCTAAACCGAGTACCGATACTTTAGAACACAGCAATGTGATTTGGTAAGTGGGCGCGGTGCATGGGCAGAAGTAGGGCTGTGAAGTCCTATGGACCGTGTACCGACGAGGATCCTGGAGTGAGTAGCAGCAAAGCACGGTGAGAATCCGTGTCGCCGCAGGGGCAAGGGTTCCTTGGCAATGTTCGTCAGCCAAGGGTTAGTCGATCCTAAGGTAGTTCTTAATCGAGGCTATCGAATGGGAAACAGGTTAATATTCCTGTACCAGAATTTCCTTTGTCCACATCGTAGGATCGGGGTAGCAATTGTAGACTTGTCTGTCTATCTAAGTGTGTAAGGGCATGAAGAACCGTAATGGTGAGAAGTGCCTGAAAGCATGATGGGGCGAGAGTAATCTCGCTTATTGTGATCCCGGGTCCCCGTGAAAAAGATGTGGTTACAGAAATTTTGTTCGTACCAAGAACCGACACAGGTGTCCCTAGGTGAGTAGCCTAAGGCGTGTTAGCATAATCAAGGCGAGGGAACTCGGCAAATTAGCCCTGTAACTTCGGGATAAGGGGTGCCAGTAGCGAGAGCTACTGGTCGCAGTGACAAGAGAACACCGACTGTTTAATAAAAACATAGGTCTCTGCTAGTTCGAAAGGATGTGTATAGAGGCCGAAGCCTGCCCAGTGTCGGCATCTGAAATTCTGTTTCAACGGAACGAAGGACCGATAAACGGCGGGGGTAACTATGACCCTCTTAAGGTAGCGTAATACCTTGTCGCTTAATTGGCGACTTGCATGAAGGCTCAACGAGTGTTCTACTGTCCCCGCCTTGACGCTAGTGAAAACAATCAATCTGGTGCACAATCCAGATCCCTCCATCTGAAAGCGAAGACCCCATGGAGTTTCACTGCAACCTGTTGTTGTTGTAAGAATTTGTATGTGTAGGGTAGGCGGGAGACGTTACCCAGGAAGGTACGCTAGTATCTCTCCGAGTCACCGATGAAACACCGCCCTTATGAATTTTTACGACTCACCTCTTAGGAGGAACAGCTATAGGCAGGCAGTTCGGGTGGGGCGCCACGCCCTCAAAAAGATAACAAGGGCGCCCAATGGTTAGCTCAGGTAGGTCAGAAATCTACCGAAGAATGTAAGGGTATAAGCTAGCTTGACTCGGGTCCAGACAATAGGGACCGGAGATAGGAAACTATGGCCTAGCGAACCAATCAACCTCCTGAATGGGGGTGATTGATGTCAGAAAAATTACCCTGGGGATAATTGAGTTGTCACGAGCAAGAGTTCATATCGACCTCGTGGCTTGCTACTTCGCTGTCGGCTCTCCCTATCCTGGTGGTGCAGCAGCTGCCAAGGGTGGGGTTGTTCGCCCATTAAAAGGGATCGTGAGCTGGGTTTAAAACGTCGCGAGACAGTTTTGTTGCTTTTTGATGGAGGTGTAAGTGCCTGACGAGAAGGATCCTTTAGTACGAGAGGAACAGGGATTCGTCGCCTCTAGTTTATCAGTTGTCTGACAAGGCATGCTGAGTAGCCACGCGATAGCGGATAAGAGCTGAATGCATCTAAGCTCGAAGCCGTCTTGAAAAAGAGGCACTATAGGACGCTCATAAATGATGAGTTTGATAGAAGCCGGATGTAAGTACCGAGGTTCGCCGAGGTATTCAGTCCTGGCTTACTAAAGTCCGTTACGTCGCTGGATATGGTCTAGCAGTCAATCAGGTTGCGCATGAAAAATCTCATCCTCCCAACAGCGTTTGCTGTTGTAGGACCGATTTTAATATCTCATCCGGTGAGCGTAAGCTCTCCGTGTGTCATATTTTTTAGAGATCTCATCCTCCGCAGCGTATGCTGTGTATGGATCGGATCATTCGGGGAATTCACATTCCCTGATATTGCAGTAAGAAAAATCTCATCCTCTGCAGCGTACGCCACAGATTGGCATCATTCTGTGTATTATTCTTATCTGGACGGTGTAAATTATCTTAAATAATATCACTCACTAACAATTTTAATGACGATTCACGAGGTTAAATCCAGGGTCCCGTACGATTGCAATATCTTCCTTGTTATCGGTAAACGGACCATTCTCGTGGATGCCGGGACCGGAGAGGATTCCGGGTCCGTGATCGGTCAGATCAAGCAGATCCTTGGTGACAGAGCCTTGGATCAGATCGTTCTCACACACATGCATTACGACCACGTCGGCGGTGTGGAGAAGATAGTCGACACGTTCGGCTGCGACATATTCGCAGGCAGAGGCGATGCAAGGGCATTGGAGGACGGAGATCCCAATTACATACTTAGCAGTGACTTCGGAAGTTCCGTCAATCCGATGGAACTTACCGAGCTTATAGAAGGGGATGTGATTGATATCGGAGAACACAGGTTGCGTGTAATCGAAACACCGGGCCACACGGCCGGAAGCATTTGTCTTTACGACGAAATTACGAAGTCTCTTCTTTCAGGAGATACGGTATTCAACGGAGGAGTCGGAAGAATGGACTTTCCGACCGGCTCCCGTAAGGATATGGCCGTCTCATTGAGAAAATTAAGTAACATAGAAATATCGACATTGTATCCTGGTCACGGCATTTGTCATCACGACGGCAATGCTGCTGTACTGTATGCTATGCAACTTACAGAGAGGTGCTGAACATGAAAATACTGAAGTTTGATTGCTCAGGGGGTAATTCGACAGAGAACGACGAGATATTCAAGACCGCGGCCGAGGATATCGCTATGGGAAGATTGATCGTCTATCCGACAGACACTGTATATGGGATCGGTGCCGATGCTTACAACGAGGTTGCCATAAAGAATCTTTATGTCGCCAAGAACAGACCGTTCGATATGCCGTTGACCATCGCTGTAAGCGATATGAAAATGATGGAGGAGGTCGCAGTTCTTGATGAGATCGCAGAAAAACTGGTTAAGAAATTCCTGCCGGGACCGCTCACGATCCTTCTTGAAAAGAAACCATCTCTCCCGGACATGGTCACAGCGGGATCGAAACTCATCGGTGTGAGGATTCCCGACCACCCGGTATCGTACGGACTACCGAAACTTACCGGACCGATTACATCCACATCGGCCAATGTACACTCCCACCCCGATGCCATAAACATCGAAATGGCCGTCAACGATCTGGGAGATTCCATCAACACTTACATATGCAGCGGTTCCAGCAATTATAAAAAGTCATCAACCATTGTCTGGATAAGCAAAGGCGAGATCAAGATCGTACGTCAAGGTGTGATCCCCGCCGAGCAGATCGAGGCCGTAATCAATGCTTAATTCCGAAGAACTGTCAAAACTCCGCAAAGCGGGTGATGTTGCAGCCAAGGCCAGAGATATCGGCCTGGGTCTTGTGAAAGCCGGTGCGAAATTCTATGATGTCGCAGAGGAAGTCGAAGGTTATATCAGATCACATGGATGCGGGCTCGCATTCCCATGCAATCTGAGCCGCAACGAGATCGCCGCCCATTATACTCCGGCCACTGATGACAAATCCGTATTCGAGATCGGAGATGTCGTCAAGGTCGACTGCGGCGCGGAGTTAGACGGTTATGTCGGGGATACTGCGGGGACGGTGGAGGTCGGTACCAACAACTACCGTAATCTTATCGATTCGTCCAGACGTGCAAGGAACTCCGTTGCGGAGTTCATGGGTGCCGGAACGCAGATAGGGGATATAGGAAGGGTCGTCGAGATGACGATAACCGGTGCGGGTTTCCAACCCATACGTAACCTCTGCGGTCACCAGATAAAGCCTTACAATCTCCACGCGGGAGTTTCGATCCCCAATTACGATGACGGTGATAAGACCAAGATCGAATTGGGTTCGATCATCGCAGTGGAACCGTTCGCCACGACCGGTGTCGGGCGCATCAAGAACAACGCCCCGTGGGGAGGCATCGTCAGATTACTCAGGGAGAGGCCTTTGGCGGACCCCAAAGCACAGGAATTCCTGGAATATGTAAAAGGGGAGTTCAAGACATTCCCGTTCTGTGCCAGAAGCTGCGATTTCAAGGATGCGGAGAAGTATACCAAGCTTCTGATACGCCATGGCGTACTGTCAAGCTACAGTCTGTGCGTAGAGGCCAGCGGAGGGATTGTGTCCCAGCACGAGTATACCTTCTACATCTCAGGTCCGAGGGCGGAAGTAACGACACTTCCTTAACCGCTTCAACATTATCAAAAATGATAATAGTGAATTTACGCGAATTCGTTGATGAGGCTCATAAACATTTATCTATTATCTTCCGGTATGGGGATTAATCACGCCGGCATTGCCAAGCCTGGTCAAAGGCGATGGACTCAAGATCCATTCTCGTAGGAGTTCACCGGTTCGAATCCGGTTGCCGGCACTACTCCTCTCCATATGTTCCAAGTGTTATCTTTCGCCGAGCAGAAAATCCACTATATTGATATGGCGTATTCCGTCTGCGAAGTCCGCTTTCAGGATATCAGTGGAGATCACCGTTTTCGGGAAATTGTCATTTAACAATCTGAGTGATCTCAGTTCGCGTTCTTTTACGCGGTCACCCTTCATTGAGAATGTGACTTGGTAATACTCACGGCCTTTGAGGGTCCTGACGGAGAAGTCGATTTCGGAATCTCCGAATTTTCCGACAGTCACTTCGTCTCCTTTTCTGATAAGTTCGAGATATACCAGATTCTCCATCAGTCTGCCGTAATCCTCATCTGTATATCCCAATGGTGAATTTCTCAATCCAACATCGACCGAATAGAATTTCGGACTGTGGGAAAGTACAGTACTTTTAAGATCATAACGGTCCGCACGATAGAATATGTAACAATCTTCGAGGAGTTTGATATAGCGTTCTACGGTTTTTCTGTTGGTATTTCCTAAAGATTCTGCAATTTTGTTGAAGGAAACAGGGTTCCCTATATTCATCATAAGGAATTTAGCAACGTTTTCAAATTCCGACACATCTCTTATCTGACCTCTGAGTACGGCATCTTTGTAGATCGTCGAGTAATAGAGATCATCCAATCTGGATGCGATTATTCTTTCATCTGCGAACGGATTTATTCCCGGAAATGCTCCGTATTTGAGGTACTTATCAAACATTTCGTATTTGTTCAGGTTGTGTTCAGCATGAAATTCGGAATATTCTTTAAATGACAATGGCAGCATTTCGATGGAAATATATCTCCCTGTCAGGTATGTGGAGAATTCAGAAGACAGTAGTTTAGAGTTTGACCCGGTAATATAGACATCAGCCTCATTTCCGGACATCAATCCGTTGACTGCGATTTCCCAATCTTTTACTCTCTGGATCTCGTCAAGGAATACATATGTTCTTCCTGATGTGATGTGTTCTTTGAAATATTGTTTCAGGTCCTTCTGATCTTCGATATGGTCGAATTTCGGATTTTCGAAGTCAATGTACAGTATATTGTTCTCTTGTATGCCGGATTCTCTAAGGCGGTCAATGAACTGCAACATCACGGTCGACTTACCGCACCTTCTCACACCACAGATTATTTTTACAGTCTTTGTATCATCTTTGACCTTCCATAGGAAGTCAAGATATTGTTCTCTGAGTACGGTCGGCACAGTTG
This sequence comes from Candidatus Methanoplasma sp., assembly GCA_031261625.1. The sequence continues at coordinate 54,821 of JAISJG010000009.1, read as the reverse complement.
GTGATATGAGTTTCAGTATATAAATAAACTTATACTGCCAATTAAATATAAAATTATAATTAGATGATACTGTAATACCAATAAAATAATAAATTGAGATTAATTGTTACTATAATATCAATTAACAAACTGTGATAATGTAGACAACTTATAACGAGTATTGATATGATGATCGTCGGGAGCGACGCGGTGACTTTTTACAAACTGCATACGCATCTTTCAAAAAGCAACGATTTCCGGTTGCACGGTGAATCCGAACCGGAGGATGTTTTGCAAGGAAACAGATACGATGCGGTCATCGGTGACCCGATATTCGGGCCATTGAAAGGAAGAGAGACATTCATCCTACTGCCCCATCATGCGACCAGCGGAAGGATATTCAGTAAGTTCCAGGTGCCGATTCTGGGCAACGATATCGTCGATTATATCGGCGCCCGTCTTCCCGGGTCTGTTTCCTGATGGTTGCATGTCTTACGGGCAGTTTTCTTTTTCTGTTTGGTGAAATTACGGTCGTACAGCAAGGCCGCGTTCATCACAATGAGTGCGGATCCTACGTTATGTACCAGTGCACCGGTGATCGGGTCCAATACTCCCATCACGGACAGTATTATCGCAACAAAGTTTATGCACATCGAGACTGCGATGTTGAACCATATCGTTTTCACTGTGGCATTGGAAAGCCGTTTGAGATAAGGTATCTTCGACACATCGTCTCCGAGAAGAGCGATATCTGCGGCATCGATGGAAATATCACTCCCTATGTCGCCCATTACAATGCCGATATCCGATGCCTTCAACGCGGGAGCATCATTCACTCCGTCTCCCATCATGCATACTACATGTCCTTGTTCCTGAAGCTTTTTTACGGCTTCCACTTTCTGTGCCGGAAGCATTTCGGAACGGACGTCTTCGATCCCCAGTGTATCAGCAAAGTAGGATGCGGCAGCTGCGTGGTCTCCGGTGAGCAATACCACTTTCGAGTCCATGTTCCACAGTTCGGTTATTGCATTCTGTGCGCCCGGACGTATGGTATCCGATAAAGCGATTATGCCGATACATTCGCCATTCACAGAGACGGCGATCGTTGCTTTGCCCTGTCCGCGTAACGAGGTCAGAGCATCGATAACGGTCTTGTTGAAATCTATTCCGTTTTCCTGCAGATATGAGCTGTTACCGCACAATACTCTGTTTCCTCCGACGTTTGCGTAGACTCCCTTCCCGGGGATCATTTCAAAATCTGATGCGGGTTCGATCGCTATTTTTTCTTCATTCGCGTACGCTGCAACGGCTTTTCCCAGAGGATGTTCGGAACATGATTCCACGGACGCCGCATATTTCAGCAACCGATCTTCGGTAATGTCAGGGCCGGAAGTGACAATATCGCTGACCGTGAGATTACCGCGCGTGAGCGTACCTGTTTTATCGAATACCATGCAGTCGGCATTGCCCATGCGTTCCAATGCCTTGCCGGATTTGATGATCACTCCGTGTTTGGTCGCCTGTCCAATGGCCGCTACAATGGAGGTCGGTGCAGCAAGTGCCAGAGCACAGGGACAGAATACAACCAGGACAGTCACGGCCCGGGTCAGGTTCTGGGTCAGCAATCCTGCCGCAATGGCTATTATCAGTGCGATCGGGACCAGCCAAACAGCCCATCTGTCTGTTATCCTTTCCACCGGGGCTTTGTTATTCTCGGCGTCTATGATCATGTTGATCAGTTTTTGCAGAGATGAGGTACTTCCGACTTCCGTTACGCGTATATCTACGGTTCCGAAAAGATTCATCGTACCGCAGAATATACTGTCACCTGTTGTTTTGTCGGCAGGCAGGGATTCTCCGGTCATGATCGATTGGTCAACAGATGTGTTCCCGGCGACCACAACCCCGTCTGCAGGTATGGATTCTCCGGGAAGAATGCGCAGGATATCGTCTCTCCCGATCTCTTCGAGAGGGACAACGACTGTACGCGTGTCGCCGTCCACAATTTCAACACGTCTTCCAGTCGCCGGTGTAAGATTGATAAGTTGCTCTATGCCGCGTCTTGCGCGTTCTACCGTTTTCTCTTCGAGAAGGGCACCGATGGACATGATGAATGCCACCTCACCGGCGGCAAACAGTTCTCCGATGTACACGGATGCGACCATTGCGATGGAGATCAGCAGGGCAGACGATATCTTGTGCTCGTAAACGATGCGGGTTATGGCAAGATAGAGGAGCGGGAATCCGCATATGATGACCGTTATCCACGCGGGGTCCAGTACAACATCCACATCGTAAAGCAAAAGTGCCAGACTGAGTACCAGGAATACGCCGCCCACAATGGTCATCCAAACTCCGGACGTCAGTTTGAATGCCTTCTCCAATATGCTCATAGATTACACGGTCCTGAAAGATCGTTCAATCGTAGTGTTATTACTGCATTCATGAACAAAATTCCAATAACGAAGTATGTTCCCCCGTGGTATTTTAGCCTTTTATTATAAATAGCACGTTTTAAAAAACAGTGTGTGGGTATGTGCAATGAAGGCAAAAATAGTATGCGGTTCTTCATACTTCTGTACACATGGTCCCAAGAGATACAGAACAGCATCGATTGGGCTTTGTATGCGGTTGTGCTTGCGAGTCAGTACGCGCACCTTACATAATATAAGTAGCAACCTTTAATAACGAAAACATAATCCCGAGCCTTACGTAAACTCAGGACCCGTCTTTGTACGAACACTGTGAGCGCGTCCGAAACCGGACGATGCGCTTGATTACTTCTCTTCGGAGAACATTTACGGAGGAATCAAAAATGGCAAAACCAAAGAAGGAAACGCCGACTGAGGACGAGAGCTTCAACTTCATCGTTCGTATCGCGAGCAGCGATATCGACGGTCAGAAGAAGATCGTGATCGGACTCCAGAGCATAAAAGGCGTCGGAAAAAGAGTGGCCCAGATTGTGGCCAAGAAAGCAAAGGTCGACCCGACCGTAAGGATCGGAACACTCGCAGACGACAAGGTCAAAGAGATCGAGTCGCTCGTCATATCGTATGTCGAGTACGCCCCCCACTGGGCCGTCAACAGGCAGCTCGATTACGAGACAGGCGCAGACATGCACCTGATCGGCAACGACCTCGACATCATCCAGAAGGACGATATCAACAGAATGAAGATGATCCGCTGTTACCGCGGTATCAGGCACGAGACAAGACACAAGGTAAGAGGCCAGAGAACCCGTTCGAACGGAAGGAAGGGACTCACCATCGGTGTCCAGAGGAAATCATCCTGAGGTGTTTTAAATGGGAGATCCTAAATTTTCACGCAGGTCTTACGACACACCGTCCCACCCTTGGCAGGGCGAGAGGATAAAGGCCGAGGTACTGATCGTCCGCGAGTTCGGACTCAAGAACAAGACCGAGGTCTGGAAAGCACAGACAATCCTGAGAAACTTCAGGAAACAGTCCAGAGAATACCAGTCCGCCCTCAGGGGAGGGGATGCACAGGCCAAGATCGAGTCTGACGCCCTTCTCGCAAAGTGCGCACGTCTCGGACTTCTGCCGGTAAGCGGCGCAACGCTCAATGACGTTCTTCTTCTGAAAGAGAGCGACATCCTGATGAGGCGCCTTCAGTCCGTTGTTTTCAGCAAGGGACTGGCAACCACCATAAAACAGGCAAGACAGCTCATAACACACGGACACATATTCATCAACGGCCACAGGGTGACCGTTCCCGGCTACATCGTGAGCAGGGCAGAGGAAGCATCCGTGGAGTACAATGTTGCATCGCCGTTCACCGACGAGATGCACCCGATGAGGATATCCGCAGAGCAGGCAGCGGCAAACGCAGCAGTCAAAGCGGACATCGCAGCAAAAGCAGAAGCCACCAGGATCGCAGAAGCAAAGGCTGACGCGGAAGAGGCAGGCATTACAATCGAGGACGGTGAGATCTGATGACAGCAAAATGGGGAATAGCAAACATATACGCCAGCTACAACAACATAATGATCACCCTCACCGACATTACCGGTGCGGAGACCCTGGCCAAAGTGACCGGAGGAATGGTTGTTAAACAGGCCAAAGACGAATCATCGCCTTACGCAGCACAGAAAGGTGCAGAGAAGATCGCAGAGGCGGCAAGGGAGAAGGACATCATCGGGATACACGTGAAAGTACGTGCACCCGGCGGAAACAGGTCCACCTCGCCCGGACCCGGAGCACAGGCAGCAATACGCGCACTTGCAAGGGCCGGCCTCAAGATCGGACGCATCGAGGATGTAACACCAATTCCACACGACGGTACCAAAAAGAAGGGCGGACGCAGAGGACGCAGGGTTTGAGGGGGATATCCCATGGATATTGAAATACTCGAAATGGAGGAGAGGAGGGGGAGGTTCATCCTCAAAAACTCCTCTCCTGCCATGGCGAACGCACTCAGGAGGACGATGTTGTCCGACATTCCCAAGATGGCCATCGACAAGGTGGAGTTCCACCTCGGTCCCATAATGTTCAACGACACGGAATATGAGAGCATTACGCCCCTGTTCGACGAGATCGTCGCACACAGGCTCGGTATGGTCCCGGTCCCTACGGACAGCGAACTCTTCACCTATCAGGACCAGTGTTCCTGCGGCGGAGAGGGATGCCCCAGCTGCACTCTGATGTACAGCCTGAACAAGATCGGGCCGTGCACGGTGCTGTCCGGGGATATGATCCCGTTGGGCAACCCCGACCTCAAGGTCAAGGACGAGTTCATACCCATAGTAGAGCTCACAGACGGCCAGGCCGTCCTCATCTATGCCACGGCAGTGATGGGAACAGCTAAAACACACATAAAGTGGCAGGCCGCGTTCGGTGTGGGTTACAAATACCGCCCAGAGGTTTCGATCGAATCATCGAAAGCATCGGAACCCGATGTGCTCAACGTCATAAAGGTATGTCCCAGACATGTCTTCGAGGAGAAGAACGGAAAGCTGAAGGTCAAAGATTCGGACCAGTGCTCGTTGTGTCTGGCATGCGTAGAGGCATCCAACGGAGCGATAACTGTGAAGAGCGATGACAAGAACTTCTACTTCCAGTTCGAAACCGACGGATCGTTCACTGCGAAGGATCTGCTTGACAAAGCCGTCGAGATACTTGCTGCGGAAGCAGGAAGTTTCTCACTCGACATCGAAGGTCTTTAAACAATTTCTTGCGGGCTTCGGCCCGCATCCATTTCTATCAAGCAATATCAGTAGAAATCAGTGAGCTTGCACTTCTTCACTTTGTCATTGTTGAAGACCGAGTTCATGCTCATTTCCAGGATCATTATCCTTTCTATTGTGTAATCATCGAGATTATATCTTTCGCTGATGTCCTTGGACACTTCGAGATATTTCTTGACGCTCGCCTCATGCACCGTAAGATTCAATGTGTGGCCGCAATCGCATTCTCCGGAAAGAGGTATTCTGCGGTATTTTTTTCCGCATTTTGTGCATCTGAGGGTCTGAGTACTGAAACTCCTCAGGTTTCCCGCCATATCGGGAAGGAAGTGTTTGTTGATCACTTTGATAGCGACATCCCTTTCGTCCACTGCGCGTATCTTCTTCCCCAGAAGGAGCTGTGCTTCCATCTTTTCCTGCATCGATACGAGCGTGGTATATGCGGAGTTCTTCGGGCCTTCGGATATGTCGCGGGTATCATGCGTGAATCCCAGTCCCTCGTACTGTCTCGGGGTACCGATACGTTTAGCGATGAGATCCATGAGGCCCTCGACCTCTTTGGTCTCCTTCATATCCATCGCGGCATAATAGAATTCCAACGGATATTCGCGCAGACAGTCGATGTTGTGTGCTTCTTTATCGATCTCGTTAGGGTCCAATCTTGTAGTGAGAACCAATGGTGCGTCCATGAGTCCGCCGCGTCTGTCTGAAAGGAAGGTTCTGGAGAAATTCAGCAGGCCGTCCAATGCAAGCATGAGGCAGTCCTCGTCACCGTCGCAGTTTCTTCTTTTGGCGGCGTGGAAGAACGGATGTCCGTAGCATCCTCTGATCTCCGAATAGCCGATTATCCTGCACAGGATGCAGCCGGATGTGTGGGGAGCGAGGCCGAATGTTATGTGTCCGATCAGTTCGTCACGCGAATTCACATTATAGAAGCGTTCGAGCCCGTAGAATTTCTCCAGTTCATCGTCGATGAACGTCGCCACCTTCACCATGTAGTCCCCGCATGTCCTCGAAGGTATGACGTCCTGGACCTTCAGTTCGCATATCTGTTCGACGCTTGTCAGCGGTTCTCCGTTCCAATCGTGCACATATCCGAGGGTTTTGGCCTTCTCCAATGTAAGTCCGATCTCCCGGGGTTTGAAATGGGTTATGGGAACGTCGGTCATATCGAATCTTACAGTTCCGTCCTTGAAGATCGAGATGTTGTTCTTCACTCTGAGGATACCTTTCTCAAGGGCTTCCGGTGTCCGGGTCCTGGATGTGAGTTCCTCCACGCATTTCGTATCGCCTCCGGTCCCTTCCTTCTCTCCGAGGCTCTTGACGGCCTCTGCGAGTTCGTATACGATGTTGATAGCCGTTTCTGACTGGCCGCTGTATATCTTCTTGGTACTGTCCACGGATATCGTGTGCGAGTTGCAGTTCCTGCACCAGGTGCGGAAGGTCTGTTTTCCGCATTTGCCGCAGATCCTTCTTCCCGTATCCACTGTTATCGTGGGTTCAGTTTCGGAAGTCAGATTGGAATTCTTGTTCTTGGACGATTTTATCGCAGCATTGACATCATTGCCGGTCATACCCTCCTTACCGATCGGGAAGAGCACGTGGGTCTTGGGGGACATCTCACGTTCCTTCGCCTTCTCGGGACGGGCCATTCTCGTTCCTATCCGTGTTCCCGCTCTGGCTCTGATCTCGATGCCGGCGGCGAAGCTCACGGCGCTCAGCGGCGTATCGCCGGTAAGTTCGCGTACTCCCTCGATCCTGCCGTCGGACGGAGCGAGGCCGAGACATTCGATCAGCGGAAGGGAATACAGTTCGTCAATGACGATGTCACTGCCTCTGACCTTGTGGGTCGCACCCAGGTCTTCCAGGATACGTTTGCTCTCCTGTTCTCTTATGAGGGTGAGCTGTTTTCCGTCGGATCTGCCGTTCTCTATTATGAATGATCTCAGTTTGTTCAGACGTTCCGTCTCAACATCCGACCAGAACAAATTGTATTTCGGGTGAAGGGCGACACCCATTGTGCGTGACATCTCCTTCGCCCTTTCGTATGTGGGGTTCTCCCAATCTTCCGGAAGTTCTCCGACTTTTTTTATTTCCAGTTTATGCCACTCTATCGGATATCCGCAGGGCACCAGAGTGTGGTTGTTCTCGCAGAATTCACCGAACGGTATGAGTATCTCCCCGTTGTCGGTGATCTCTTCGATCTCTTTACTGATCTCGATCACTTCCTCCTTTGTCTGGCACTGTACGAGATCGCCGTTCTTCAGAATGACTATCGGTCCGTCCAGGATGTCGCACGGTGTCACGACACAGGCCTTTCCGGGCCTTTCAATCTTCACCTGTGTCCCCAAAGCCATGAATTCGTCCATGGCATACATACTGGCGGGACTGAATGCCAATGCGGCCAGTCCTGATGTGCGTGCCCTTCCGTATCTGAGGCGGAATCCTCCGACCATGCAGGGATGTCCGAAGATGGGACGTCCTGCTACCAAATCCTTGAGGTATTTGTTGGAAGGCTGAACGGTCTTACAGGAACTTTCATCCTCCGCCTCGGTCTTATGGGAATCCAGGAATTCTCCGATGAACTCCCACCCCTCGATATTCAGTTTATCGACGTGTTTTTTGAGCTTCGCCGCTTTCTGACACATTCCTTCCGCAATGACAAGGCACGCACCGCCCCTGACCTTGTTGGTCTCTATACGGGGAAGATCCCTGTATCCTGATATTTCAACGGTCTCGGTACCTTCTCCGTCGACGCATACGGGGCATTTGCTCACGATAAGCGCGATCTCCTGCGGTGTTGGTGAGAACTGAAGGTGCTGGCACTGTTTGTATAGCGGGATCTCTTCATCGAATCTTGCTATCTCTTCTTTCGTCGGGATGTATTTGCCGATGCCCAATCCCTGACGGACCATGTCCGCGATGAGGACGCTCATGGCCTGTCCGGTACCTCCGGCGGCCCTGATCGGACCTGCGAAAACCAGATCGATGTAATTCGTTCCGTCGGCGTTCATTTTGATCTTGGTATCCGCGATACCTTCGAGGGGAGCGACAAGGATCCCTTCTGTAAGAACGGCAAGTCCCACTCTGACCGCCCTGTCTACGGCTTTCTCCAGACTCTCCGCGGGCTTTTGTGCGACCTCCTTCGCGATAACGAGGGCGACGATCTCCCTGTTGCCGTGTTCCAGGGTCAGGCGTCTGATATCGTCGGCTATCCCTTCAACCTGATAATCGGAGAGCAGTTTCTCCACACGGGAAGCGAGGTCCTCCGCCTGGGGGATTTCAACGAATTCCTCCGGGTCCTTTCCTTTCTTCTTTGCTGCTTCCGCTATGGCGTAACAGCGGTCGTTCTCTGCTGATAAGCTCTTAAAATAATCCTTCATCCCGTCGCTGAGTGCAAGTTCTCCTGCCATCAGCTCTCCTCGACGGGTTCCGCCTCCGCCTTCTCGCGGAAGATCCGCCTCAACGGGGTCAGAATACTGTCTGTAAGTTCTTCCATTCCGTCGCCGGTCTCGGCTGAGAAATGAAGATTGTCCGTGTCCGTTCTGAGTATGTCGCTTTTGCTCTCGGCGACGATTATCGGTACGCCGGTGAAACCCTTTTTCACAGATCCCAGGAGGTCGAGCTGTTTATCCATTCCGAATCCGCAACTTTCCGAAGGGTCCAGGATGAATATCATCACATCGGTGAGATATCTCAATGCCAGGACGGCCTGTTTCTCTATGGCGTTCCTTTCCTCGAACTCACGGTCCAGAAGTCCCGGGGTATCGATTATCTGGAATGCCCTCCAATCATCCTTGATATGTCCGATGATTATCCCTTTCGTCGTGAAAGGATACGAGGCCACCTGTGGTGCCGCTGTGCTCATCGCTTTCACGAGACTGCTTTTTCCCACATTGGGGAATCCGGCGACCACGACGGTCGGTACTTTCGGATCCACGGCGGGGAGTTTCCTGAATTTGTTCTTGGCCTCCTGCAGGAACAGAAGATCCGCGTCTATCTGCCTGAGATAGGACGAGAGTCTGCCGTAGAAACTGTTCTTGGCGGCTTCGATGACCTTTGCATCCTTGCTGCGCCTGACCTCCCTGAGAGTGTCGTTCTTCAGTTTCTCGGTCCTGTTGGATGCCCAGTTGAGTGCTCCCAATGATTTCTTGTAAGCGTCTATTCCGATCACGAGATCCACGAGTTCAGGGAAGAAGTCCTCTTCTTTCTCCATTCTCGGGAACTTTTTGGTGTAATTATTGAGAGTGGTGACGATGATATCCCCGGATGCGGTGACCTTGGCCAAAGTGGTCTTCTTCTTGCCGTCGAGGGCATCGCTTCCTTTCTTGGTGATCTTGGCCGCTCTGTGATATGCCTTGTCCATCAGTTCCTCTGACGAGAGGACAGTTGGTATTTTGAAGCTCGATGCGGCCATGCTATGGAGATATGCATCCTCTATAATAAAGAGCGTGAAATAAGAGAATTGTAAGAGGTTTTTCCGACGGTCTCGTGCGCGGTTATTACGCGGGAACGAAGGTGGCACGCACCAGCCAAAGGTCCGAGTGAAGGGTCTTGTCCGGATTTAGCGCGGACGGGATTATCGCGGTCGGACAGTCCATCAGGAGCACGCCCGCATTCACCTGCCATTTTCCCAGGTCCTTACCGAATATCTTCATGAGCCCGGCGACATTCGTAGAGATGTGCACTCCGATCTTCGTCTTCGGGTACGAGTCCAGATTCTTCAGGAATTTCGGTGCGGTCATCCCCATGTACACCGTGACCCCGAGATACAGATCCTCTGCCAGAATGGTCTTCGGTTTGAGTCCGTAAGGATTCTCCATGTTGAACAGCAAGGATTCGATCTCCCCCACCAGATATTTCAGACAGTCCTCGATCATATCCGATCCGATCGACAATGCCACTCTCAGGCCCCCGCAGGCCGTGGAGGTCGCTTCCGTGATATCCAAAGAGAAGAATATCGACGCTTCGATCAGACATCCGGCAAGTAACTCTATTGCAGTATCGATGGCATCCTGTAGCGCTATCTGGAAGAATTTGGACAGATCATCCACGCTCTTGAGAGTACCCAACTTTCCCAGGGTTTTGGTTGCCGAAGCGGTGAATATCTTGATGATCTGCGCTTTCATCATATCTCCGCCGATAATACCGCCCCCGTTCGACAGTCCGGGCGTACCGGAAGAGAACACCCAGTCGGATGCGGCATCCGCAGCTCTCTGCCATGTGCGTTCGTCGTTATCGGTGTCCTTTTTCGCAGGCGTTTTATCGATCACTTCCCCCGTGGGGGACTTGAGTATGACCGTTTCCCCGGACGACAGCAGGCCTGATCCGGAATTGTTCAGGAACGATCCCGGAAGATAGATGACCTCTCTCTGTCCGGGCGCAAGTGTCAGATCCGTTATTTTGAACACTTTGGTGGTCGGGTTCGAGCCTGCATGAATAGTATAGCCTTCAAGGTCGACGGAGGAATATGTGGCGTTGTAGATCTCCACCCATTCCTCGCTTTTATCGTTACCCGCGGGATTCAGTTCGAATTCGTTGATCAGTATCCCCGTATCGAACGGTATGTTGTATTTCAGATTGATCCCGGCGTCTATCGAGGCTTTCATTCCCGGTATGGGTATGGGGATGTTCGAAAGTAACACTCCGACTCCTCCGACGTCGCTCAGTGAAAGTTCGATCTGCTGGTACTGTACCAGATCCGGCATGAGAACGTCGAATTTTATTCCCTTGACGATACCGGACATGGTGATCATGTGTTTGGTCGACTTCATCAGAGGATCGAACGAGGCCTTCACGTTCCAATCCTTTCCTGCTATCTCCAAAGTGCCGTCCAACAACATCTGTTTGTTGGAACCAGAACCTTTCTGTTTCACGGTTATCGAACCGAGAATGGAGATCTTATCGAACACGACGCCCATGGTCACCGTCAACAGGGTCTTTGTGTCTTTGACCCAGGTGGCCATTTTTGTTGTGAACGTGATAGTGAATCCCATGAACGAGAAACCGACCGTCTGTTTGTTCAGATCGATACCGACTATGGCCTGGACCTTCTCTACGGCGCTCTCAAGAACAGAGTTGAAGAATCCGCTAAGTTTCTCTTCGATGAAGTTCTTGATCGCTTCGAGGGGGTCCATAAGTGCCGAGTAGAGTTTCTCTACGATCTTCGCAACATATTTCGCGACCTCCATAAGTGCGGAGTTCAGAACCGAAAGAACATCCATTATCATGGACATGACCTTGCGGAGAGGTTCGAGTATCGGGTCGAGGAGTTTTATCAAAGCGTTCCAGACATCGCTGAGAATGTTGTTGCTGGCTTTGTAATCCCTGACGCCTGCCAATCCCCATCCGCTGGCAACGACTATTTTTATGTCGACATCGATGTTTACCGATCCTCTCATTGCCGAATCGTTTATTTTCATCGAGTTTTCCAGTGTCCCTGCGCTCTGCGCGGTGTATTCGAGAACATCCGTCAGATGCACCGAGAATGCGGAGCTGTACGAAGCACCGGTCTTGTCGTTGAATCCGACGTAATGCATATTGTCCTTCAGATTGTCGTTTGGGTTGCCGACGGTGACCTTAGGTGACAGGTTGTGTGTCACTGAAAGTTTCTCGATCGATGTGTTCCCGTCCCCGTCCACCAGAAGGAAACGGTCGGTGTCCGGCATATCGGTTACACCGTAGTATGCGTTGATCTTCATGTTCTCGGCGACTTCCGCGCACAACCCTTTGATGCGCAACGGGACATCCACGAACATGTCCTCCAGAGTAAGTCCGCCCTTTACGATGGCAGTACAGATCTTCTTGATCGTTCCGCTCTGGCCGCCGGGGACCTTGTTGAGCGCATCGAACATTCTGACCGTTTCATCCACGGCGGCACGGTATCCGTTCACTGCGGAGGATATTTCGTAAGAATCTATAACCGAATCCGCAAGCCTTGTCACCACGGTCTGATCGAGGATCGTACCGTATTTTTCATTCAGTCTTTCGGAGATCGAACTTTCAAGCGATGATCTTATTCCGGATTCGAAGGTATCGACCCCGTATATGGCGTAGGCGTTCTCCGAGATCACTTCATAGATCTTCGCGTAGAATGGGTCGATTATGGTCTGATTGGCTATTGCGCTGGTCATTATCCTCTCGACATTCGCACTTCCGTTGTCTATGGATTCCGCGACCATTCTGGAGACCGTATCCAAAAATGCTTCGTCATCGTACATATCGACGCTGAATCTCACGGTACCGAAGGCTTTCGACTGTCCTATCTGGACGGCCGCATCGGCTATGATGCTTCTGAACCATTCCCTTACTTCGTTGGTCTCTGCACGGTAATCGCTCTTGAATTTCGAGATGCCGTGCCAGGACATCAGATCGACGTTGGGATAAGGGATGTTGACGGAGAAACCGTCGATGTCCAGGGTCTGCGTGCTGTCTTCCGTCTTCGCCTGTATGGACGTCGAAGGGACCTTGACAGCAAAACTCTTCCCGCTGTACAGGTACTGGTAATTGGTCGAGCCGTATCCGTTGTCCACCATTATCGTGTTTATGTAGGGTCCGGCGCTGAAGTTGTTCTTCCCGTTGAAGAATCCCCTTATGGAATCAAGGGTGTTGTTGCCGAAATCCAGAATGGCGTCTACGGCATTACAGATAAGGTTCCCGTAAAAATAGTCAAGCCATTTCAAAGCGAGATCGTCTGTGATGGATACCAGTGCCTGAGAGTACATTGCGGAGATGTCCATCTCGATGTATCCGTCCTTTGCTATCAGACCGTCGGCGAGATCGAGCTTGGAATGTTTCTCAAGGACACCTTCGGGAGAGGTGCGGAACGTAAGCATCTCTATCGCATTCAGAGAACTGAGGTATGCCGCGGTGACGTCTTTGACGGTCAGTATGGACATGGTGCCCATGTCGCCGTATTCCGCCGTCGATCCGTATCCGTTCAGGACCCTGTACTGTGCCAGTGCCGTGAGTTGGTATGATATCATCTGTGAAAGGACCGATCCGTCCCCGGAGATCATGTTCTCGAAAAGAGAACCCTGTTCCGCTACGAGGGGAAGGGCGCAACTGCCGTCCGTGGAGATCCCCGTCGTTCTTGTCGAGACCCCGGAATCGGAGATGTACCTGGCATTGAAATGCCCGGATGCACGCAGATACGAGGGCGTGAAACCTTCGGAGATGCTGTCCGCGGTAGACAGTTTCAGGGATTCTGCGGCAAGTTTGGTGTCGTAGTCCAAAAGTGTGATCGAGACCCCGCCGATCCTGTCGGGGAACTCCGCGGACATCCATCCTGCCGCACGGGATTCGTATGCTTCCTCTCTTTTTTCCAGTGTCCCGCCGTCCGGGTCCGTGGATATTTCGAAGATGATCTCACCGAGACCTCTGTCGACGGCGGCCTCCGCCGCCACGATGGCATCCTCAAGGGAATTCAATTCCACGACCACGTTCTCGGTGTTGTTCTCGCTGTCCTTTACTTGGGTGGCGACCACTCCGTAGGCCGATGCTAGTATCAGCAGTGTAACGGCGATAATGGCGAACGGCATCTGTCCTTTGTTCGAATTGTTGCATCTGTACGATGATTTTTTCCTCATAACGGGTGTTTTGTTTTTCAGGCTAATATAAGGTTAAGACTACAGTTAGTATACGTATTCGGCTCGCGCGTATAGAACAGGCGCACAAAATATTGCAAGTGTTTATATGTGCCCAGTAAATCTGGGTATTGGTACCATGACTTCGACAATGCAAGACTATGCAGTCAAGAAGGGCCTTCCTAAACAGACCCAATCGGTTTGTCCGGAATGTGGAAAGATCCTGGATGCCACCCTTTTCGAAAAGGATGGCAAAGTTTACATGGACAAAACCTGTCCAGAACACGGGAAATTCTGCGACGTCTACTGGTCGGACGCAGAACTGTTCCTCAAGGCCGAGAAATATGCCCACGACGGAGTAGGGCTGCGCAATCCCCTCGATAAGAATCTGAAAGAAGGGGACAATGTACACGTCTTTGTGAAAGATGAGAGGGTGGACATGCTCACATGCACAGCTCTCGCCAACATCGACCTCACCAACAGATGCAACATGAACTGCCCCATTTGTTTCGCCAACGCGAACCAGCAGGGTTATGTTTTCGAGCCTGATTTCGAAACTGTCTGTAAAATGCTGGATGCACTCAGGGCGGAAGAGCCCATAAAGTGCACAGCCGTTCAGTTCTCCGGCGGAGAGCCGACGATCCACCCGCAATTCGTGGAGATCATCAGGGCCGCCCACGACAGAAAGTTCGCCCAGACACAGGTAGCGACCAACGGAATAGAGTTCGCCAGGAAATACGACCTTCTGAAGGCCGCATCCGAGGCGGGACTCAACACGATATACCTTTCATTTGACGGTGTGACCGACGATATCTATCTTCAGGCCAGGGACAGGAAGATGTTCCAGGTGAAGCTCGACGTCATCGCTAACTGCAGGAAACTCAAGGAAGAGACCGGAAAATGTCCGTCCATCGTCCTTGTGCCCACACTCGTCAGAGGTGTCAACGACCACCAGATCGGTGATATAGTCCACTTCGCATTCGATCATTCGGATGTGATCAGAGGTGTGAACTTCCAGCCTGTGGCATTCACGGGAAGGATCACACGCGAAGAGGTATCCGTAGGAAGATTCACTCTTCCAGACCTCGTACAATCATTCAACGAACAGACAGGATACGCGACGAAGGACGACTGGTACCCCGTCCCGGTAGTTGCACCGATATCCGATTTCGCATCCATCATCCTCGGTGAGAGCAAGGTGACATTCACCACGCACCCTCACTGCGGAATAGCGACATACATATTCATCGACAGCAAAGGAAAGGCCATACCCTTCCCCAGGTTCATCGATGTGGACCAGTTCACAACCGGGCTCACGGAGATATCCTCAAAGGCCAGGGATGCGACGTTCAAGAAATTTTATGCGTTCAAGGTGCTGAAACTCCTCAACAAATCCATCATCGAGTCGGAACTTCCCGACGGAGTGAGCAAGAAACAGTTCACCAAGACGATCATGTCCATCATGGGAGCCAAATCCAAGTCCACACTTGCGGATTTCTCATGGAAGATGATGTTCTTCGGCGGAATGCACTTCCAGGACTCGTTCAACTACGATATCGAGAGGGTGAGACGCTGCGGTGTCCACTACATCACACCCGATTGCCAGGTGATCCCGTTCTGCGCCTACAACGGCGGACCGGAGTACCGTGCGGAGATCGAGAAGAAGTTCTCCATCCCACTTGCAGAGTGGAAAGAGAAGAACAAGAAAGGTGCCGAGGAATTGGAAGCCGCACTCGTCGTGCCGGAAGACCAGAAGGCATGAATTAAGGAGGGATGCACAATGAAAGTAGATCTGAACAAATGTTTGCACTGCGGAGGATGCGTAGGATCGTGTCCCGTCAATGCGATATTCCTTAACGATTTCGTTCTGGAATTCAACAGCAAATGCACCAGGTGCGGAAGATGCGTAAAGCTCTGCCCCGTACACGCTCTCGAACTGGAGGCCAAAGCATGACCAAAGTCCTTACAGCGGACGTCGTCATAGTCGGAGGCGGTCCGGGAGGCAGCATGGCTGCGAAATTCTGTGCCCAGGGCGGACTCAAGACAATCCTGATAGAGAAGAAAGCCGAGATCGGTGCGCCGCTCAGATGCGCCGAGGGTGTTTCGAAGAAATGGCTCGAGGAAGTGGGCATCACGCCGGACCCGGCATGGATATGTGCCGACATGGTCGGTGCCGTCATCAGATCCCCGAGCGGTCACACGTTCAAGCTCGACGAGAGCAAGGCCGGATCCGAGGTCGGATACGTCCTCGAGAGACACCTTTTCGATAAAGCGTTGGCAAAACAGGCTGCGGAGGCAGGTGCACAGATCCTTCTGCGCACATCCGCCACCGATGTCATAAGGGAGGGAGGGAAACTCGTAGGTGTGAAGGCAAGACACCTCGGCGAGGAGATAGAGATCCGCGCCAAGGTCGTTATCGCAGCCGACGGATTCGAATCCCAGGTCGCAAGATGGGCAGGGCTCGACACGAGCCTGAAGCTCAACGACATATGTTCATGTATCCAGTACAGGATGGTCAACATCGATATTGATCCAGACTACTGCGAGTTCATAATCGGAAGTTCGGTCGCACCCGGCGGATATCTCTGGATATTCCCCAAGGGACCCGGAGTGGCGAATGTCGGAATAGGTGTAATGGGAACCCGTTGCAAGAACGCCGATGCTAAAGTCTATCTTGACAAATTCGTCGCGACGGATCCGAGATTCAAAGGTGCTCAGTCGCTGGAGATCGTGGGCGGAATGGTTTCTACATGCCCGGGACTCGATTGTGCAGTGGACGATAACCTCATACTTGTAGGAGATGCGGCAAGGATCATCGACCCGATCACCGGCGGAGGTATATGCCACGCCTGCAGAACAGGAATGTACGCAGGAAAGGTAATAGTCGAAGCGGCCAAGACCGGGGACTTCTCCAAGAAAGCACTTCTTCCGTATGAGAAGTTGTGGCGCGACAGGATGGAGGACAAGCTCTACAGGAACTGGATGGCCAAGGAAAGGTTGGCAGAGCTCGATGACGACACGATCGATGAGCTTGTGAAGCTCATCTCCGGATCGGACATCAAAGAGGTCAACGTATACAACCTCCTGAAGGTCATCAAAGAGAAATTCCCCAAGGTCGTCGAAGGCTTCGAGGAACTCATCTAAACTTTAAAACGGCGGCTCCGGCCGTCGTCTTTATCTTATTTTTCATTATTCAGTCCCTACTCTGCATCCGACCTTTATTGCGATGTTATGGAGAACATCGATACGATGTTTCAAATACGCACAATATTCTTATTATTTCCTGATTAGGATAAATATTCGGAGATCACATGATAGGAAAAATGAGCAGGGACGGGTCAGGTATCGCTACTATCATTGTATTATTGGTCGTAGTTATCGTCATCGTCGGTGCAGGAGCGGTCGCATTTATTGCGATCAGTGGCTCCGGTTCCGATGAACCGGAAGAAAAAACAGTGATCGCCGGGCCCTGCATAAGTTCATTATATGTGTACAAAGCGGAGGACGGTTCGACCATCGGTGCCGAAGTCGTCGGAAACAGCAACGGTCTGACAGTTTTCAATATCAGACTGAAATCATACGACGGAGACACATTCCTCGTTGTGGATAAAGCCACGGGAAAACTTAATGTCAACGCGGACTGCACGACAGACGGGTCCGAGGACGATCCCGTCCGGACATGGGACATAATCCTCGGTGGCACATCCGCAGAGGTAAGCACGAAAAAGATCGACGGAGCATATGTGATATCCGACCTCAAAATATCGGATAAGACATATGTTTTCGACCCGGAAACAAGCAAAGTCATCATAACATCCGACGAGGCATCCGAGAAAGTAGGGGAGATTTACGAGTATTCGTACGAGATATACTACAACACTACTGCCGGCTTCAAAACGACCACGGAAGGCAAGATAACTATTACCCGCCTTGCGGATGCAGTGAACGGGAAATATATCATAACCGTCAAGAAGGAAATAACATGGCCCGATGATTTCCCCGATTCCGTGAAGACACGGTTCGATGACACCTCTTCTTTGGAATATTATGTAACAGAGAGTGCAGGATACGAACTGTTCGGCGAGACATTGAAGAATCTTGACAGATTGGACTCGGAATACACACCGGGAACTTCAAACGGAGAGGACACGAGGATATACTCGCACATCTCATACTACAACATGTCCAGCGTGACTCTGACCCTTAATATGTTGCTCGAGGTAAGTTCTCCCAATGATATTCTCTACAGATATTCGCTCAATGAGACCACCACGGTCCTCAGTTCCACGACCGCGAACGGAGTATCTATAAAACTCATCAAACACACCGACTGAAGCGGATCCAAAACCATTAGGAAACCTTTTGAAACCGTTTACATTTTTGATTTTCATTCCATATGATGAAAACGTCGATAGTCGGTTTCTTATACTCGCGAGGATGTGTTCACTCCAACTGGATTCATTCCAGGGGGAATAGCCTATGATGAACAAATTGAACAAAGACAGGACAGGCATCGCCACGATCATCATATTGTTGGTCGTTGTGGTAGTCATTGCCGGTGCGGGTGTCGCCGTATATGTCGCGGTCAGCGGATCGGACAACTCGAACGACGATAACAGCGTTATCGCAGGACCGAGCGTAGGTTCGTCGTACGTGTACAAGGCGGCAGACGGTTCGACCCTCAAGACCGAGGTCATCGGTAACAGCGGAGACAAGACGATCTTCAACGTAAAATTAAAATCGACCGACGGTGACACATTCCTGGTAGTGAATAAATCAGACGGGAAATTGAACACGGATGAAGGATACACCAGCAGCGGATCAGGAGACGATCTTGTTCTGACATGGAATGCCACCATCAGCGGCAAATCCGTAGAGGTCAGCACAAAGAAGATCGACGGAGCATATGCGATATCCGATCTCAAGGTATCCGGTACGGTATATGCGTACGACTCTGCAACAAGCAATGTGAAAATCACAACCGATGCGCCTTCCGAGAATGTCGGTGAGTCTTATGAGTATTCATACAAATTGAGTGTCGAGAGTACCTTTGATGGAAAAACCACCAAAGCACAATACGACGGTAAGATAACAATATCCTGTATTGCGGATTCTGCAGGCGGAAAATATGTTTTTACTGTCAAGACGGACATCAAATGGCCCGACGGCGTCCCTGATTCTGTTAAGGAACAGTACGGCACCTCTGCTACAGTGGAATACTACATATCGACAACTGCGAACTACAATCTGTTCGGTGATTCGTTGAAGCAGCTGAAGGATGTATTGGACGGTAGCTCCTCACCCGGAACTTCGGACTCGGATACCAAGGTATACAAGTACAATACCAGCTACAGCAACTATCTCGGATCGGGGTCCGTGAATCTGTCCTTAGAGATAGGATCCACCAGCGGAGTTCTGTACAACTACTCGCTCGCAGCGGACACTTCTGTAGTTCTTGATAAATTAACAACAGACAGCCATGTCCTGTTGGAGATAAAGCTTACCAAACACACTCACTGAGTGTATTTGAAACCATTTAAAAACCTCTTCCAATTTTTCTGGACCATTATGAAACGGATTGAAAACCATTCGAAAACCGCTTGAAACCATCTGCGTTTTTCATTTTTACGTTGTGTGAAAAAAATGTCGATAGTCTGTTTCTTATACTCTCAAAGATGTATTCATTTTAACTGGAAATTATTCCGGGGGGGAATAGCCCATGATGAAAAAAATGAACAAAGACAAGGCAGGTATCGCCACGATCATCATACTGTTGATCGTTGTGGTCGTTATCGCCGGTGCGGGTGTCGCTGTGTATGTCGCAGTCAGCGGATCCGACTCCAACGATTCCGATGACACGCCTACAATATCGAGTCCGGGTCTCGGATCCATATTCGTATACAAAGCAGCCGACGGCTCATCCTTATCGACCGAATTCATCGGTAACGGCGAGGACGTATTTCTCTACAGCATCAAGAGCCTGGTGAGTTCCGGCTCCAATACACTCATATCTGTGAACAAATCCAATGGATATATCGACAACGATGTCGAACCGAAGAGCACAACCGGCTCCGGAGATGATAAAGTTCAGACATGGGAGGTAGCCATCGGAACAAAGAACACAGAGATCAGTATAAAGAAGATTGATGGAGTATACAACATATCCGAGATCAAAATTCTCGGAACCGGTAGCAAGACATACGCCGTCAGCACTGCTGACAGCACAATCAAAGCACCCTCCGGCAGCGGTACATCTGCAAAGATCGGAGAGAAGTTCACTTACTCCATCAAGGTGGCAACTGCCACTGTTCCTGCAGTCGAAGGGGCGGATTTCACAGTGAACGGTACTTTTACCATCACACGTCTGGCAGATTCGACAGACGGAAATTACGTGTTCTCGACCGTAATGAATATTGATTGGCCGAAGGAGTTCCCCGAAGAATTGAAAGTGATCAAGTCGGAATACACAATAGCTCCGGATATCGATTACAGGGTAGCAGATTCGGATTTTGCCGATCTTACCGGATTCGACAGAACATCCGTGACATATGCGGGACCGAATGGAAATGTGAGTGCGTACAAATACACCCTTACTGAAACCGAGCCTGCATTGGGTATGACCGTTTCGTCCAGCATAGTGATCGGAGTCACGGATTATCTTCTGTATGAGTCTACAGCATCCGTACAATTCGATTTCGATGCATCGGGTGTCACGTACTCGACAAGTTCTGAAGCTGAGGTAAAATATATCAGTCACAGCAGCTGAAGTTGCGAGAAAACCACTTAAAAACTTCTTCCAATTTTTCTATTTTTCTGAAGATCAATGGTCGTGCGACGAGACCGTCACACCTTCCACGCCGGTCTTCACAATGAACGGGGTCCCGCCTCTGGAATATATCGCTTCGCTGACCTTTTCCGGCTCATCCGTTAGAACGACCATGCTTCCGCCGCCCCCGGACCCAGTGAGTTTTGCACCGTATGCGTACGGCAGAGAAACATCTACAAGTTTGTTGAGCTCGTTGCACGAAACACCCAGGATCGACAACAGTTTATGATCTTCGGTCATGAGTTTTCCCAAACGGACAACATCGTTTTTTCTGATGGCATCCATGCCTTCAAGGGTTATCTTCCCTATTTCGTCCACAATATCGGATGCGAATCCGTTGTTCGATCTGTATTTGCGTACTTTCTCCACCAGCGGCCCGGTGGCCGCTTTGATCCCGGTGTATCCGATGACGAAAGTCATATCGGGAACATCGATATCGGTGATCTTCCAGGAATGTCCGTTCTTCTCGACCTCCCACAGGGTGTTATCGTTCCCCGGGATATTGAGCGCGACCCCGTGACCGTGCGTCGATGCGGATGTATCCATGGGACTTCCGCGGCCCTGAGCGGAATATTCCGCCTCGAATGCCTCTTTTATTATCTCCGACGGTTCGATGGATTTTCCGTTGAGAGAACGCATCGCAGCGGAGAACGCGACCGATAGCGCGGCCGATGATCCCAATCCGGAGCCTGCGGGTATCTTGCTTTCGGTGTGCATGGACACAGGGACCATATCATGATGTCCCAGGATGTGTTTCATGTGCGGATTCAGATTAATGTCAGCGAACTCGTCGTTGATACGGAATTCGTCGGCCTTCCTCACGGTGACTGTGAGGCGCCTGTTGATCGCAAGTGCTATCGCGGGTTTCCCGTACACCACGGCATGTTCGCCGAGAATGACGAACTTTCCGGGTGCGGAGGCGGTAATCTCTTTCATTCCGTCAGTCCGTATTTGCTGAGCGCTTCCCTTATGGCCTCGTTCGGAGTGCGCTTGTCGAGGCGCGGCTGAGGCATGTCCCACCAGGCTTCTTCCGCCTTCTCGAGTGTGCTGTCGTACGTCTCATCATCCGGGAATTCGCTCCTCGGAATGTCCACGAGTGCTTTTTCCAGTTCTTTGAAAAGATCCGACTGGTACTTTTTGTTGACAAGTGCCAGTCCCATGTAGACATCCAGATAGTATGTCACATCGATCGCCAGTTCCGCCGGTAAGGCGTCCGCAATGAGGTCGAGAACGCTGTTTGCCGTTACGGAGAACAGCAGTTTGTTCTTTCCTTCCGTCGGAACTTCTTCCATTGCTTCGATGTTCGTATTGAGGTCGTTGAAGAACAGGTCCGACAGGACCTCTACTCTTTTGGAATTCTTCTCGTACACCTGTGTGTATGCCTGGTCTTCTATCGGATCCTCGGGTTCGTCCCTTCCGAACAAACCTGCGTTGGGGTCGTCTTCATAGTCTGTCATTTTGTCACCTTTTGAGTTTTCTTACTGTATCTGCAAGTATATCCATTCCTGCATTGATCTTCGATTCGTCTGCGGCATACGAGAATCTCAGATGATTCTCGCCGAACTCCCCGAATGCGGATCCCGGGGTGCAGATAAGTCCGTTCTTCATCAGTTCCGAAGCAAGATCCACTGAGCTGATGTCAAGATCGTACGACGGGAAGGCATAGAATGCGCCTCTCGGCGGTATTATGCTGAAACCTTCGACCTCATTGATCCTTTTGGATATGAGGTCCCTTCTCTTTTTGAATGTGTTCTTCGCTTTTTCCATGTATGCATCCATTGCCGGAAGTGCCTTCAGTATCCCGTACTCGCTGGGCATATGCACACATGCACATACGTGATACTGCATCTTGATAAGGTCGGCCATGAGGCTCTCGTCGGCACAAAGGAATCCCATCCTCCATCCCGGAAGTGCCAGCATCTTGGAGAAACTGTTCGTGACTATCGCTTTATCAAGTTGATTAAGGTAAGAATAATGTTTGCCTTCATAGATGAAGCCGAAGTAGACCTCGTCGGAAAGAATAGTTATGTTATTGTCGTCGGCGAGATCGGATATCGCTTTGTACGTCTCCTCGTTCAATACTCCGCCAGTCGGATTCGACGGGCTGTTGACGACGATCATTTTCGTCTTCTTGGTGATCTTGGATTTGATATACTCAATATCAGGCTGGAAATCTCCCTCGGTCACTTTGTAGTGCACGGGCGTACCGCCTGCAAGAGCGACATGCGGATCATAGATTACGAATCCGGGATCGGGGACAAGTACTTCGTCACCCGGGTCGATGAACGACTGGGTCACTTCGAGAAGAGCTGTGGACCCGCTGGGCGTGATCATTACGTTTTCCGTTTTCAATTTACCGAAAGATGAGAATTTCTCTGCGATCGCTTTCCTCAGAGCGACCGTTCCGGCCGTAGGGCCGTATCTGTTGCGGTCGTTCTCCGCGGCTTCCGCAAGACCTTCTATGGCCTCATGAGGTGGCGCGATATCAGGCTCGCCCAGACCGAGATTTATGGAATTGGGACCGGCAAGGTCGAACATCTTCCTTATACCGGACACAGGTATGGATTCCAACCGTTTCGATACCTTCATAACAGGTTATTGTGAACCCCCATTATATTGGTTTACATCCGTGCGTGCGCACTCGTTAGCATTATTAATGTGCGTCCGCAATACCCTTATATGGCCGGGACGGAAAGAAGGGTATGGACGATCTTGGAGATCATCGGGATAATCGTGCTGTTGATAGGAGCTACCAGGTACATCGGTGTTCCCAGCAGCCTTCCGGATATCGGAGAGGTCCCGTCCCTCATAATCGTGGCCATCGGTCTGATCTTGATAATCGAATCATCGATATTCATCGCTCTGGAAGGTGTCAGGCTCAACAGGGAGATCGAAGAGTTCGAGAAAGCCAAAGAAGAGGCAGAGATCGCTGCGGCCGCAGATGCAGAACCCGAAAGGGTCGCTGTAAGTAACCAAAATGCCGCAGATGACAGTAACGAACCGTATGTTCTGGACATCGCTGCCGATCCTACTCTGGCGGCACAATACCTTAACGAGTCCGCCGTTGCGGAAGAACCGGTCATCGAATCGGATGTCCGTGAAGAAGAGACCGTCTGGCACGTGAACGATGCGGATTCCGATATTGACGAGATAGAAGAGGAAGAACGCACAGAAAATGTTGAACAGCCTGTCATCGTTGCAGCCGCAGAACCGGTCTCGGAAGAGCCGATAGAGCGTCTGAGGCCCGCGGTGAAACCCGTAGAGGAACCCGTGGCCGATGACGAAGAGGAATGGATAGAAGAGCCGTCCAACGATGACGACGAATTCATCTGAAAGGAACTCCCATGACAAAAAAGGTGTTGAACGCCCATCTCCTCTACTGTCTTTTCGACTCGGCGAATATGCACAGATGGAACGACCATCTCCGTACCGTGGACCTCACCGAACTGGATAAACAGGCACACAAAGCCGCGATAGCATGGGTCCTCGGGAAATACGAGGAGACCGAAGGCGGCAGCACACTCGATTGGAACAGGATAATCGAGCATTCACTTTTCTCATTCATCCAGAGGCTGGTCATGACCGATCTCAAACCGCAGGTATTCCACAGGATAATCGCGGATAAGTTCGACGAGGTCAACGATTATGTTCTCAGTTATTTCGACGAGAACGTTCCGGATTCCGATCCGGGATTCAGGGAACGCCTCGAAACGTACTACAGAACGGACAAATCATCCAAAGAAGATGATATCATCCGTGCGGCACACTATCTTGCTACCAGATGGGAGTTCAATACCATCTATGACGCTAACCGTTCCATGTACGGAATCGAACAGACCCGTACCGAGATAGACGAACAGATCTTCCAGCACATGGATCTGATAGGTGTCAAGAAACTTCTGGAGAACAGGAGTTCCCTTAATTTCGTGGACCTGATAAGCCAATTGAGGTTCCAGCAGAGATGGGCAAGGACCCCCAGGATACCGAAGACCACCGTTCTCGGTCATTCTCTGATAGTCGCGGACATGATCTATCTCAACGACGTCGACAATAAAGCGGATCCGAAGCAGATCTACAATAATTTCTATACGGCATTGTTCCACGATCTCCCCGAGGTTCTGACGAAGGATGTCATAACGCCTGTGAAACTCAACGTGGGTGGCCTTGCAGTGCTTCTCGAATCATACGAGCGTGAGCTCGTACAATCGAAGATACTGCCGCTGATCCCGGAGAGCTGGCACAAGGAACTGGAATTCATGGTGTACGACCCGTTCGTGGATATAGATGACGAACGCGGCAAAAGAACCGGAAAGGACATCAAAGCATGCGACCTGATGGCCGCATACATCGAGGCACATGTATCGATATGCCACGGCATCTCATCGAAAACTCTGAAAGAAGGGGAGAAAGAGCTCAGAGTAAAGTTGAAAGAGGTTGGGAAGGAGATAGGCGCCGAAGATCTGATATTATCGTTCGACGGGCTTCAGATATGATCATCCGATCGTTTCCTGTCCCCTCATGTATTTTCTGAGGACCTCGGGTATCGTCACGGTACCGTCCTCGTTCTGGAAATTCTCCAGTATTGCGACCATTGTTCTCGGAAGTGCCAGACCGGACCCGTTGAGGGTATGGATGAACTCGCTTTTCAGGTGCGGTTCGGGTCTGTATTTTATCCTTGCTCTGCGGGCCTGGAAATCCGTGAAGTTGGAGCATGAAGATGCTTCGAGCCATGCATCCTTTCCAGGTGCATATATTTCGAGATCGTAGCATTTGGAGCATGAGAAGCTCATGTCCCCGGTGCACAGAAGAAGCACCCTGTACGGAAGGCCCAGACCTTTGATGAGGTCCTCGGCGTTCCCTCTGAGGTCTTCCAATACATCGTATGATGTATCCGGATGGACGAATCTTACCATCTCGACCTTGTTGAACTCGTGGACTCTGATTATCCCTCTGGTGTCAGAGTGTTTTCCGACCTCTCTTCTGAAAGAAGGGAGATATGCGGTATAGAGTATGGGCAACTGCTCTTTCTCGAAGATCTCGTCCATGAACAGATTGGTCACGGGGACCTCCGCGGTGGGATTGAGGAACATGTCGTCCTTTTCGATATAGTACATATCATCTTTCAGGTTGGGGTACTGTCCTGTCCCGGTGAGTGCGGCCTTGTTGACCACCACAGGCGGGAACACCTCTGTATATCCCTGGTCCGCGTGGGTGTCCAGGAAGTAATTGATAAGTGCTCTCTCGAGCCTTGCACCGTCGCCTTTCAGGCAGTAGAATCCGCTGCCTGCGACCTTGACTGCTCTTTCGAAGTCTATTATGTCCAATGCTTCGGCTATCTCCCAGTGTTCTTTGGGCTTGAAATCGAATTTCCTTCTCTCCCCGCTCTCGTACACTACGACGTTATCGTCGCTGTCCTTACCGAAAGGTACGGTGGAGTGCGGGATATTAGGGATGTTGAGGATGGCCTCTTCTCTGACCACTTCCAATTCAGCGAGTCTTGCGTCGTTGCTTTTGATCTTATCTCCCACTTCGCGCATCTCTTTGATCTTGGTGTCCTTCTCCGGACCTGATAATTTGGATATGGCCTGGGAAACGTCATTCCTGAGTTTTCTCAACCGGTTGTTATCGTCAGTCAGGGATCTCCATTCGGAATCCGCTGCCAGGAATCTATCAAGGAACGTAACGTCCTTGTTGCGGTTGATGATCATGGTCCTTATCGCTTCAGGGTCCGCCCTTATCACGCTGACATCAAGCATCCGATCGCCTCAGAATTTCTTCTGGCTCAATGAGGTCCAGGTCCTCTTGTCTGTAAGAACGATAACACCGCCGCGTACGTCCACTGCGACGGAATCAGTGGCTGAAGCTATGGTCTCTGCGGTCTCTTTGGCCCCGTCCTCGGAATTGCTGAGGACCTTGATCTTTATGAGCCTTGCATTTTTGAGCTGGGCCGTGATCTCGTTGAGCAGACCCTCGTCTATACCGTCTTTGCCGACGTGTACCGTCGGGCTGAGGGCGTTCGCACGCCTCATCAGTTCCTTTCTTGCTTCTTTTTCCGTCATATTATCCGCTCCTTACCGTATGGTCTGCGCCAGACCGAACCGCATTCGCAGTTGGATACTATCTTCCCGCCTGTAAGTCTCACGGTACAGTTCGTACCGGGCACCAGCGGGAGCAGGCATTTCCTGCAGTACCTGAAATCCTTCGGGATCCCGGTACGTGTCTTCATGCCGATATTCCTCGCCAGTCCGATGTATCTTCTGGCGCGGTCATTGTTCCCCGAGCGTACAGCTTCAAGCGACATGGCCGTCAGGATACTGATCCTCTTGCGGCCTATATCTGCGACTGTGTTCTTGGGAATATGTCTTTTCGACATTATACACCTGCGTCCTCAAGATATGCGCCTATTATAAAGGTTATCCGTCTATAGGGGCCCTGTAAGAGGCATCCGATACGTATTACGCATCCTCAGAGGATGTAAAGGCAATAGCTTTTAAATATAATTTCGGGATTGTGCCTTTATTATATTCCAACAGGTGGCATAAATGGTAAGAAAGCCAGCATCGATGTACAGAAGAATCACAGGACAGGCATATACACGCCGCGAATACATGGGAGGAGTCCCTGCAAGCAGGGTCAGCCAATTCGACATGGGTAACCTCCAGGCAGAGTTCCCGGTTACACTCACCCTCAGGGTGAAGAACCGTGTCCAGGTGAGGCACACTTCACTCGAGGCCGGACGTATCGCAGCAAACAAGCTTCTCTCCGGAGAGGCCGGTGTAGCGAACTATCACCTTAAAGTGAGGGCATACCCCCACTGCGTTCTCAGGGAGAACAAACTTGCTACCGGAGCAGGAGCAGACCGTGTGTCGAGCGGTATGCGTAACGCCTTCGGAAAGACCGTTGGAACCGCAGCAAGACTCGAGCGCAACCAGGCGATCCTTACCGTGCAGGTGACTGCAGATAAGATCGAGGTTGCAAAACTCGCTCTCTGGAAAGCATCCATGAAATTCCCGTCCCCCTGCTACGTAGATGTAGAGAAAGGACAGGAATACATCAGGTAAATGTTCAATCTTGAGATTGAAAAAACAATTAAATGGATACGCGACGGAGGATACACCTCCGTCGCACTCCAGCTCCCCGAAGGTTTGAAAGTAAGGGCCGCGGAGTTATCCGATTCTATCCGCCAGGAGACCGGTGCCGACGTTATCATTCTGGGATATCCGTGCTACGGTGCATGCGATCTATTCACAGATTACAGAAAATACGCATCCGCGCTGGTTCATTTCGGTCATTCTCCGATGCCTTCATTGGGTCCGGATAAGGATATCCTGTTCGTTGAGGCGAGAGCATCGCCGGATATTTCCGCGGCCGTAGTATCCGCTGCAGAAGAACTTCCCGACAGAGTAGGTATACTTGCAACGGTCCAGTACGTAGGATTGATAGAAGATGCCAAAAAGATCCTGGAGAACGCCGGGAAGACGGTAATCGTCGGGAAAGGGGACGTAAGGATATTCCACCCCGGACAGGTGCTCGGCTGTAATTTCAGTTCCGCAACCGTCGCAGAGAAAGATGTCGATGCTTTCCTGTACCTCGGAGAAGGGGATTTCCATCCTCTTGCCGCAGCATTCGGCACTTCTAAGAAAGTTGTAGTCCTGAATCCTATCACGGGCGAGATAAGATCCGTCGACGATATCCGCGACAGGATCCTTAGGAAACGTTTCGCGACCATTGAAAAAGCAAAGTCTGCAGAAAGCTTCCTTGTGATAATCTGCGGAAAAATCGGTCAGAACAGGACGGCCGAAGCAAACACGATCGCAAAGAAAATAACCGATTCCGGAAAGAGGGTTTACAAAATAGTCGCAGACGAGATAACTCCGGATTCTCTTCTTCCGTACAGGGTCGATGCTTACGTTAATACAGCATGTCCCAGGATAGCCATGGACGACTCCGCGAGATACTCCAAACCCATGCTTACGATTCCCGAGACGGAGATCGTTCTCGGGCTCAGGGAATGGGAAGATTACAAGTTCGATTCCATCTGATTTATAAAAGGAAAAGTCCCCGCATTGCGGGAAAAGAAAGCGGTTTATTGAAAGATGGTTTGAAAAGAAAGAATACGGTTATTATTCCTTCTTCTTTTTGCATCCGCACCCACATTTCTTTTTGGGTTGATCCTTGCTCTCCGCTTCCTTAGCGGCGGGTTTGGCCTCTGCTGCTGCATCTTTTGCCATCGGTTTTCACCTCCCTTCTGAAATTGATATGGATGTATACTCCTAAATATCTTGGCACGGTAAAGGCAAAGTATAGTGGATTTTCGAAAGGCGGTACGCATTTTATGATCCGAACTCGGTTTGAAAGTTCATCCTATAACATAAAAATATACTAATGTCAGCACATTATTACGTTATAACATGAACAATATCAGGATACCGAGGCATCAGTATCTGGACCGTCTTATTGAATTGAGAGATAAACCGATCATAAAAGCCATAGTGGGGATCAGACGCTGCGGTAAATCCACACTTTTGGAGATATACAGAGATCATCTTATCTCAGAAGGCGTCGATAAAGGAAATATAATATTGATGAATTTCACGCATTCTCCGTTCTCTGGTATGAACGATAAGGATGTAATAAGAGAAGTTAAAAAAACAGACGGAAGGAAATACATACTTCTGGATGAGGTCCAGATGCTTCAGTCATGGGATAAGATGGTCTTGGATATGTTTGAGAACATAGACTGTGACATATGTATAACCGGTTCCAATTCGGTCATGTTCTCTTCGAAACTATCCACGCCCCTCTCCGGACGGGCGGTATCTATCGAAATGTTCCCTTTTTCTTACAGAGAATTCCTAAGCTATACCAGAGAGGACGATACCGATGATTCGCTGATGGAATATATGACATACGGCGGATTCCCCATCGCATTGATGGTCCGCAGTTCCAAAGATGCCGAGATGGCTGTTCTGGAGGACATCTACAGTACGGTCATCTTAAAGGATATCGTACAGAGGAACAGTATAAGGAATCAGGGAATGTTGGACAGGATATCAAGATTCATGATGAGGAACATAGGAAATTTTGTGTCGGTCAAATCGATCATGGATTATATGATAAGTAGCGGTTCCAAAGTGAATTTCGAAACCGTAGATAACTATATGGGGTATCTGGAAGAATCGCTGGCATTCTACAGGGTGAAGAGATACAACATAAAGGTAAAAGAGGAACTTGTCGTGAACGATAAATTCTATCTTTCCGATCCCGGAATAAGAACAGCGGTTTTGGGAAGGAGAGATGCGGACATCGGGCATGTAATGGAGAATCTTGTGTTTTTAGAACTGAAACGCAGAGGTTATACTGTGTATGTGGGTAAACTCGACGATTTCGAAGTGGACTTCGTTGCTAACGAC
The DNA here is from genome assembly GCA_031261625.1 of Candidatus Methanoplasma sp. The sequence continues at coordinate 24,818 of JAISJG010000009.1, read as the reverse complement.
CACACGAGGACACTGTATGTCCAAGTATGCTATTCGCTGAGGGATCCCGTAACGGAAGAAAGGGAAATACGGCCGCTGAGATCGATCAATGACGATCACCGTAAGATCATAATCACGATGGAACAATCTCTGAACAGGGACCGCGAAGGCATCGCCGAGATCGGGATAAGGGAATTCCTTATGGGATACCGGGTCTAACGGGAACGAACTCCGTGTTCGAGCGATATCAGATGATTGTTTCGTAAGTGTATGTAATAAGGATGGCGCCGAGAGGGAGATTCGAACTCCCGAGGGGAAAGTCCCCACGAGCTTTCCAGGCTCGCGCCTTACCGGGCTGGACTATCTCGGCTTGCGACTACAAACTGGTTCTTAGATTAATACCTTTCGAGGTATGGTTCAGGCGTTCCAGTGTATATCTTTTCTGAGGTCCGCCAGATGTCTTCTTTCCTTTCTGGCGTTTTCAACCACGGCATGGTCTACATAGGTGCACACGATCTCTTCTCCGCCGCCTGTTTCGGTAAGTACGTTTCCGAGCGGACCCAACAGCCGTGAGCGTCCGTAGAATCTCTGATCTCCGAAATCCGAGATGTTGTTCACGAACAGAGTATAGATGACATTCTCAAGCGATCTTGCCGGAAGGATCCTTTCGAGATATTCCCTGGAAGGACCTGCCGAGGCCGCGATGCAGATGTTCACATCCGCTCCCGATACGGCATAGTTGCGGTAGATCTCCGGGAAGAAGATATCATAACATATCGATAATCCGAACTTCATGCCTTTGAACTCGCCTATCACGGGGATCTTGCCGGGAACGAATGCATCCTCTGAATAGACGCCGAATTTCGCCAGATAGAGTTTATCGTACCTGTCCGCACCTTTGTGGGTGATGAAATACAGCGAATTCCTCATGCCGTCGGGAAGATATGCCGGAGCACCCATCACAATGGCGATATCCATCTCCATGCATCTTATCCTGAGCTTATCGAGAGCATATTGGACTTCTGATTCCACTGATTTATAATCGGCCCCGTATCCGGTAAGAAAAAGTTCCGGAAAAACGTAAACATCGGCTTTAGTCTGGGAAAGTATGCTCAGGGCACGGTTGAGATTGATACCGACCTCCCCCGTGACTGCATTTGATTGGCATATGGCGATTCTCAGACCCATATGTGTCGAATGCGTTAGGGCGTGATAATATTATCTGGTTTTTTCCACAATAGTGTGGTCATTTCACAACCGGGTTGTAATACATTAATATTTTTTGAGAGCATATCAATTTTCCATGTCCGATAAGGAGATCCGTCAGATCACATCCGCAGACGTCGATAAGATCACAGAGTTCATCAGATCCTCGGTGCTGTCATCGGGCAATAAAGGTGTCGTGGTGGGCCTCAGTGGCGGACTGGACTCCGCAACCGTTACCAAGTTATGTGCAGATGCTTTGGGGCCTGAGAACGTCCTCAATGTTTTCATGCCGACGACGGTCACACCGACAGAGGATTACAAGCTCACCAGCGATCTGAGCAAACAGTGGGGCACCAGATACAAAGTCTTCAACGTCCAACCGGCAGTGGATGCGTTCACTGCTATGTTATTCTCCAACATCAAAGCCCCATTGGAAAGGGGGAATATCTCCGCAAGATGCAGGATGATCGTCCTTTACAACCAGGCCAAGAAGCTCGGATATCTCGTCACCGGGACATCGAACAAAAGCGAACTCTATATGGGATATTTCACCAAGTTCGGGGATGGCGCATCAGATATTGTTCCGATGATAGGTCTTTACAAAACGCAGGTGAGGCAGTTGGCCAAGCTTGTTGGTGTTCCTCAGGAGATAATAGACAGGGCACCGACCGCAGGACTCTGGGAAGGACAGACCGATGAGGACGAAATGGGCATAACCTATCACGATCTCGACCTTCTGCTCAATGATATCGAGTACTCTCTGGACGACAAAGAGATAGCAGCCCACATAGGGCTTCCGATATCGAAAATAACAGAGACAAGAGAGCAGGTCGGGAAGATGAAGCACAAGAGGGTCCCGGCATTGTTCCCAGACCTCGGATGGGACCACTGACAGACTGCGAAAGCTTTATTAGTATCCCTGTAATCCTCCGAGATACAGCTCCTATAGTGTAGCGGCCAATCATGAAGCCCTCTCGAGGCTTCGACACGGGTTCAAATCCCGTTGGGAGCACTCATATCTCTTCTCATACACAGTTGAGTCTGTGGGTTTCAAAAAATATATAGTCAGAGAAAGGGCGTATTTCCACACAATAACTTATAGAACCAAAAATGTAAAACCGATTCGGGTACGAGCGAGTTTGATTGGGAGGTGTGGAAATGAAGAAAAAAGTAAAAGATACGGACTATGTGAAAATTGCAGCAATAATTTTCCTTGACAAGTTCGAGAACGAGAACGAAATACTTGCATCGGGAGTCCTCTTCAACAAATTCATGACTCTTCTACACAGAGACCTCAAAAAAGAGGGCATAAATCTGAAACTGCCCCACTGCTGGTACAGATGGGGGGATGAAGTAGTCAGATACAGGATGCCGTATTTGGAATGGGATCATGAATATGCAGCATACACACAGGTGACTTGGAAAGGTGCCGCCCCAGAATATAGTATCGAAGATCCTATTGTACCGAAAATAAACGAATATGCGGACAAGTTCGTCTCAAAATATTCTGGTCCCGAAGGAGCAGAGATGGCGATAGGTGAAGTTTACGACAGCGCTCCATTCGAATTTCAGAATAAATATAGGCGCCTGAGAGAAACATTAAAAATATCTAGAAATAACCAGCCATTTGAGAAGTTTACCAAATCTATGTTGATGCCCTTGTTTAGGGATGCCATGGACGCATTTCCAAAAGAGTTCAAAAATCTGAACGGTAAAAAAGAAGATTTCGAGGAAGTTTTCCGTGTATCCATCGAAGGAGGAGCCAGTGTTGCTGATGCATTCGATCTCGTTGAGGACTTTTGGTTCTTCTTCTGTTATTATTTGAGGCTGAAGTGTAACGAGAATGTTCCTAAATCCACACTGGAAGTGTGGGAGGACAAGATACCTTGGGAGACAGAGTCATACGAACACAGACTTCAGATATTTGCACACAGATTCTATAAAGAGGACGGATCAAGCCCGAATGCAGACAGACTACTGAGAGAATGGCGTTCAGATGAAATGGAATTTGAAGAATTATTGTCCCGTATTTCAGATGATGATATGAAAGGGCTTGAAGAATTCACGCGCGACCTCAGGGCCGGTAAGTGAATGACACTCCATCAGCCACCGCTATTCATAGATACCTGTGCATTATCCGATAAGGAATTCATGAAATGGTTAAGAAACTATAGTGGTACTAAGAAAATATCATCCATTGTTTACATGGAGTTCTGTCTCTACTTTCAAAAGAAGTACAGTTTCGATGCCATAGACAAACTTCTTCTGTCGATGAAGGTCGAAATCGAACCGTTCGAAAAAAAACATGCCAAAAATGCCGTATCGATCATGGATGAACAGCTCGACAGTAAAAGATGCCCGGCTTGTAACAAATTGAATTGGAACGATAGTATGATCACGGCACACGTTCCATGTGCACCTGCCATACTGGTTACTAAAAACATCAAAGATTTCCCAGATTTAGATGGGCGTGTGAAAACGCCAAGAGAGATTATGGGCAATACAAATTAAGAGATATATGGAGATCAGAATTGATAATCGAATGTCAATATGATTGCAACTGTCAGGAAACAATGTCTTTTTTCTCTAGGGTCACATTGCCGTCAAGGGTTAGTAATGGACTACTAACTTTTTGATTTTCCATAGAGATTAGTAATCCGTTACTAATTTCTTCCCGATGATTATGTGATGATCCTTGTCGCTTTTGCTGAACGTCTTTGTTAGTCCAGCGGCAGAGAACATTCCTTCTAGTTCCTCGATCGAAGGGACGATATCATGGTGTATGATGGCACTGTGGTGCATGTGGACGTGGTTGATGTCTTCGCGTGAGGATGAAGCGACCATGAGTATCCCCCCGTTTTTGAGACATCCGGACAGGACCTCTATCGCTTTCTTGTGATCATGGAAGTGCGGAAGGCATGAATTACAGACGACGACATCATACTTTCCGTTCTGTTCCAGATTATAAATGTCAAGTACCTCGAAATCTATATTCGGGTGTGCCGAAGCAGGATATTTTTTTCTGGCGAGTTCGATCATCCTGTCGGATATATCGACCGCGTGGACGTGTCCGGTTATGAGATATCTTTCATAGAATCCGATCATCACACCGGTCCCCGTTCCAACATCGAGTATGTCCTCGTTCCCTTTCAGTTCCAGAAGGTCCGCAAAGTATTCCGCATTGGGAAGATCCCTGACATAATTACCGTCCCATTCGTCTGCCAGTCTGTTGAAGAATTTCCTCTCTTCCTCTCCGTGCTCGATGCGATCCATGTGTCTGTGCATTATATCACTCTCATTTCGGTATGACTATGGGTATTCCTTTTATCGTCTCAACGTAAGCATCGATGTGGTACACCGATCTGATATTCTCCGGGGTGATGATACCATGGTCCCCGGCCGCATGGATGCTGCCTTCATGCATCATCACAAACTTATCCGAATATCTGACTGCGAGATTCAGATCGTGTAACGTCATGATCGCGGTCATGTCGTTCCTCTTTACGACTTTGCGTATAAGATCCATTATCGCATGCTGGTTAGAAATGTCCAAATTGCTCGTGGGTTCGTCCATGAGCAATACTTTGGGCTGCTGTGCCAGTGCACGTGCGATCTGCACTAACTGATATTCTCCTCCGCTGATCTCGTCGATGTATCTAAGGGACATTTCCTCAAGTCCTATGAGTTTCAGGATGCGTGATGTGATCTTCAGATCCCTTTCCGTAGCGTCCCAGTCTATGTATGGTCTGCGTCCCAAAAGAACGGCATCGAATACTGTCATTTTGGAAATATCCGAGCGTTGCGGCACATAACCGAGGACCTTTGCCGCTTCTTTTCTGTCGATGGCGTGAACATCGGTTTCTTCTATTAACACGCTGCCCGCACTGGGTTCCAGAACACGGTTCAGGCACTTCAGGAGGGTTGTTTTACCGACGCCGTTTGGTCCGAGGAGTGTCAGGACCTCTCCTTTTCCGACATCGAATGTGATGTCTTTGAGAGTGGGGTCGCTACGGTAAGAGAATTCCATTCCGCTCACATTGAAGAACATCAACGGTACCTCCTTATCAGCAGGTAGATGAACAGCGGACCGCCGAGCACCGAGGTGATTATACCGACGGGTATGACAACAGGATAAATGACATTCATTCCGACGATGTCGGAGATCAGCAGGATGATGGCGCCAAGGATGATGGCCGCAGGGATCAGATACCTGTGGTCGCCTCCGATTATCATTCTGGCTATGTGGGGCCCCAGAAGACCGATGAATGCCACTATGCCGAAGAAAGACACGATGACAGAGGAAACCAGAGCGGCAAGGACCATTCCGATGATGCGTTCCCTTTCGGTGTTGACGCCGAGGCCTTTGGCGGTTTCTTCCCCGGCCTCCATGGCGTTGTAATCCCAGCGTTTGTACAGGAAGTACAATGCGACCGGGAGCAGGACGGCGAAGACGATGATGTTCCAATCCCATGTTGCCCTCCCCATATCTCCGAACGACCAGGAAACGATATTGGCAAGTTGCGAATCCGTTGCAATGTACTGCATGAACGATAATCCGGCAGCGAAGATGGCGCTTATCGCCACACCTGCCAGGACCATGGTCTCTGCAGTGACACGGGTCACTTTCGTAAGAAGAAGTATTATCCCGGTGGCCAGAAGGCTGAAAGCGAATGCGCTGATGGTCACGATATAAGGATTGGATATGGAGATCGACGATGTGATGCTGGACCCGGCCTGAAGGAATACGATCGCGAACGATGCACCGAACGCTGCCGCACTCGACAATCCCAAGGTGTACGGTGATGCGAGCGGGTTCCTCAGTATGCATTGCATCACGACACCTGCCACTGCCAGACCCGCACCTACGAGGATGCAGGCGACAACCCTCATCAGACGGATATCCCAGATTATACGGCCGTTGCCGTCGGTATCGAACGTGAACAGATATTTCAGAACATCCAGGAAGGGGATGTCAATGACACCGATACTCACCGAGATAAGAACAATAACGAAGAGTATAACCAAACAGGCGGCAAGGAACAGGATCTTGTGTCTTATGTATCCTTTGTATTTGCTGTATGATGAATCATCCGTATCATCATCGCCGTACAGATCGTACGCGTCGTCCGTATCGGTTTCAATGAGAGTCCGGTCGTGCATCTGTACCGCCATCGTTGAAAGAGTTTAAAAAAGGTTTACCGTAAATGATTATAATGTGACCCTGGCACATCCGTTACCGGACTGGGCTGCCGCGATATCCGCATACGTGATCTCCGTTCCCGGATAGAACAGCTGTATGGTATCGTTGGCGACTTTGTCCACGGTCCAACCGAAATAACCGTATATCACTTCGGCCACGTAGTATATGTTAACAAGTTGGTTGAGCCAGTTGGTCCCCCATGCTTTGTAGACCATCGTGCTGTAGACGTCGCCGTTCTTTATCGCATCTATCTTTCCGACGGTGCTTTTGTGACCGTTGATGTATTTAACGGTCTCATCCAGGCCTCCGCTGTCGATGAATATGTACTGAGGATTGTAGCTTATGGCGGTCTCCTCGGAGATATTGTACGGCTGTTTTCCTACACCCGCCGTGCTGGAGGGGGAGACGTTGGTAACATAGTTGTATGTGAACGGCTGATAATCTCCGGACGTTTTCGTGAATGTCCCGGCACCGTAGAAATTCATACCGCAGGCATACGCTGTCGCATCGGTGGCGCTACCGGGAAGATGGAGTTTGTTCTGGATGTTCTTTATCGTCGAATTTATGCCGCTGACAAGCTGTGCGGCCCTGCCCTTTTCTCCGAATACTTCTCCCAGTACCGTGAGTTGTTTATCGAATTCTTCACCGAATTCGAGATCCGCATTGATGGCGAACACGGGAATGCCGTATTTGTTCTGTTCCTCATCAAGATCTGCTACACTTACGGTCGAGGATATTATCAGGTCGGGATCTGCAGCGATCACTTGTTCTGCGCTCTTCGGATCGACCCTGGGAAGATCCTTCAAAAGTTCTTCCAGAATAAGAGTGTGTGTACGGTCTTTGTCCTCAAAACTTTCATTCACATCGAGATATTTCACTTTGTTTACTATTTCGAAAAATGAAATGAGCTCCAGAGAACACGATTTTATTCCTAGTATGGAATCGATGTCCTTCGGAACGAGGACCTCTCTTCCGCGTGCATCGATTATCGTCTCTCCGTCAGAATCAGAATTGTCATTCTTTGACAGGGAGTATGCAGCTATTCCTATTCCGGCCACCACTATAATGGCAACCGCCACCACTGCGAATATCTTACTGCTTTTCATATCAATTCTCCTGTAACACAGATAAATCCATGAGTAACACGATATTATAATTCGTGCTACTTAATGATTTGCCGATTGGATTTCACTGATAAACACTGCAACGTATCTATAAGTTGACAACGATACTCTACATCATGTCTAGATACAGATGCAAAGTATGTGGAGAGATATATGATGAAGAAGCAGAGGGAGTTCCGTTCGCAGAACTTCCGGACAATTGGTCATGTCCACTTTGCGGAGCAGCGAAAAAGCATTTCGAAATAATCGAAGAGTCCAACGAATCGAACCGAGTTCACACGCAAAGTGCCCGCAGCGTTCAGGTATTCGATGTGTCCGAGGAGATAAGCGGAAACACGGTGATGGATGAGATCCACCGTTTGGCCGCTACGGGGAAAAGTACAGATGAACCTATGGACACGCAGATGCCCGTCCCGAAGTTCGATGATATATTGGTCATGGGGGCGCAGTTGGCAAGATCCCCGTTGGAAAGGGACGAGGAGGTCAACATAAACGTCGTGATCGGTAAGAATGCCGCGAAGCCTATGATATTGGATATTCCCGTTTACATCTCACATATGAGCTTCGGAGCCTTATCGTCCAAAGCAAAGAAAGCGCTGGCACTGGGATCCGCAATAGCGCACACTGCGACCAGCAGCGGTGAGGGCGGAGTACTCCCGGAAGAAAAATCGAGTGCCTACAGATACATTTTCGAATATGTTCCCAACAGATACAGCATGGGTACCGATATACTCAGAACGGCCGATGCCATCGAGATAAAGATAGGTCAGGGTACGAAACCCGGGATGGGAGGTCATCTCCCCGGAGAAAAAGTAACTGTCCCCATTTCCTACATCAGAGGAAAGCCCGCAGGACAGGAAGTATGGAGCCCCGCGAAGTTCAGCGAGCTGAAAACTCCCGAAGATCTCAAGGTTATGGTCGATGAGTTAAGAGAGGAAAGCGGCGGTCGCCCGATAGGCGTGAAGATCGCCGCCGGCCACATAGAAGAGGACCTTGAGTTCATTTCCCATTCCGGCTGTGATTTCATCACCATCGACGGAAGAGGCGGTGCCACCGGATCTACCGGCAAATTCATCAAGGATGCTTCATCGGTCCCCACGGTGTACGCGCTTGCAAGGGCGAGAAGATACATGGACGAACACGGTATGACGCAGGAACTCGTCATCACCGGAGGATTGCGTACGAGCATGGATTTCGTCAAGGCGATAGCGATGGGTGCCGATGCCGTTGCGATAGCATCCGCGGCCCTGATGGCGCTGGGATGTCAGAGATACAGGATATGCCACAAGAGCGCATGTCCGATGGGTATCGCGACCCAGAATCCGGAACTGGAGAAGAAATTGGATGTTGAGGCCGGTGCTCAGAAAGTAGCGAACTATCTGAATGCCACCGCCGACGAGCTCAGGGCATTCGCCAGGGCCACGGGGCATTCGAACATCCGTGACCTCTCGCTGGAAGATCTCTGTACCACAAGTTCGGAGATATCCGACAGCACAGGGATAAGGCACGCCTGAGGGCGGAAAAGGTTTGATCGGGATTCATCCGAGCGGTACGGCATTTCTTCCGTGTTGCTCGTTGATTATGTGCCCGGCCGCGGTGTACATCGCACTTCCGCCGCATATGATGCCGACCGCGCCGGCAACATAAGCGATTTCCGCGATCCCGGACAGGTCCTTCGCAGCGACTACGAAGAACAGTATCGTCAGTGTGAAGAACACAACTCTTAGGGACACGGGGCTTTTCAGCGTTCCGATGAACATGAAGAACGTCATCAATCCCCATATTGCGAAGTAAGCTCCGACAGCGGCGCTCTCAGAACCTATGTCGGTCAGCATGCCGGTATTTATCGCAACGAACGACAGCCAGAAGAAACCGAACGAAGTGAATGCGGTCGCTCCGAAAGTGTTCCCTCTTTTGAATTCGAATATCCCTGCGATTATCTGGGCCAATCCTCCGTAGAAGATGCCCATGTTCAGAATGGATGAATCTAGACCGAATAGTCCGAGGTTATGGAACGACAGCAACACCGTGGTCATTCCGAAAGCCATCAATCCGAGTGGTGCCGGATCAGCTATCCTGTTGATAGGGGGATTCTGGTTATCAGCCATGGGTGTGCGATACCCCTTAAGTTTATAAAACTGTACGTATCGATATACGTCAATAGACGAAAAAATGGAAAGAAAAAAGTTTTGGATGTTCATTTACGACATCATATGGCATGTCCGCCGACGGCTTCCGTGATCGCCACGATCGCGATGACGACCGCAAGACCTATCAGCAGCAGCGCCACGGATTTGACATCGATATCCCGCCTGTGGAAAGCCTCCGGGAGTATGTCGATCATCGTCACGAACATGAATATCCCTGCGGATATCGCGATGGCAATGCCGGCCACATCCGTATCCGCACCGTTCAGTATCAGATACGAAGCGATACCTGCGAGCGGTGTTATCAGACAGAACGGAACAAGGTATCTGGTCGCCTTCTTCCTGCGGTTGGACAGCAGGAATGTGGATGACAGCGAGAAGACCTCTACTATCTTATGGACACATATAGCCAGCAGAACGACGAGCCCCACCTCTTCTCCGGCCACGAACGCCGCGGCCAGTGCGAGACCGTCGAAACATGCGTGTATTGACAATCCTACGAAAGCGGAGAGCGAGGTCATATCATGTGAATGATAATCTCTGCATTCCTCGCAGTCGCATTCCGGTTTAACGTAATGTCTGAAAAGGAAATCGAATATGAATATTGCAAGGAATCCTCCCAGTATGGCATACATCACGATGTGTGTATCATATCCTGCTGCTTCGCTTTCCTCGATCGCTTCGGGAAGGAGCATCAGGAAAAGCACCCCCAGGAATATGCCTGCGCTGAACGCAATCATCAGATGGACGCGCCTGTCCGAGGTTTTGAAAGATAACGGGAGATAGGCTCCCACCAGTGAGGCGGCGAATATTACCACCATGCATACAACGAACCATACGTAATCCATGATATCTTCTACTCTGAAGATGATATTAATATCTTACCACAATGTTAATAACAAATCATAGCTTTACATTGAAATGTTAACAAGGTGTGAGAAAAATGGGAATTGTGAGTATATCATTGAATGATGAGAATATCCGGGCTCTGGATGAGATCCAGAAGGTTTACGGTCTGAATGGAAGAAGTGAGGCCGTCCGCAGGGCTATCAATGCTGCGACTGCCGAGGCACAGGAGATAAAGGACCTGGAAGGTCCTGTCGAAGGTGTGCTGATAATCGTTAAGAAGGATCATGCGGATCCGTGGATGGGGCTAATCCAGGCAAAACATGAGGGTGACATCAAAACACAGCTTCATTCACATCTCAAAAACCACAAGTGTCTTGAGGTGATGGTGGTATCAGGTGATGCTAAAGATATAGCATCAATGCTCAGAGATATACACTCAACGGGCAAAGCGGACTATGTCAGGTTCGTTAGGAATTAAAGTCCGACTTTATCTTTTAATAAGATAAATGCAATACACCATCGGATGGGATAGCATGAGCGGTGACTCTAGCAGATTTAGCGGTAGCATTCCGAAGGGCATTTTTAAGCGCGTGCTTAGGCCGGAGCCTAACACGAACAATGTGACACAAGTGGAAGTAAAACAAAGACACCCTGGATTCAGTGTATCCAACGGGACGGATTACGATCTTCCCGGAAGGACCGCAAGGCACGTGGAACCTGTATCGTCTCCCGGGCTCAAGCAGCTTAGCGGGGAAGGATATGTCGTCTACAACGTCAAAGAGAAAGAGGACGTTTACATTTCAATACAGCCGGACAGCGCGTACTTCGAAGAGAACGAGCCCGGTTTCATAAAGATGGAGCCCGGAAGTTTCGTCAGCGGACAGAAGGCCCCCCAGACCAGTGTCGTATCGATACCCGAACCTATCCGTGTCCAACAGAGAATAGAGTACGAACAGCCCGCCGATATATTCGTAAATGCCCAGAGGAAACAGACAGACTCCGTAGGCGAGATCGATTTCAACGAGGTTATAATCAAGAAGAGCGAAGAATACGACGCGGACCTTGACGGACCCGTGACCGAACTGTTCAACCCCGGAAGAGGATCCGAAAATCTTTATTCATCCGAACCCGAATCCGTACCCTTCGACATGATCACAGCCCAAGAGGCAGCAATGACATCCGTAGGTTCTATAGTCGCCCCTCAATCCAAAGAAGCAGCTATCCCGTATGAGGAAGACAGCGACTATGGGGTCGAAGTCGTCGCCGATGTTCCTACCATCCCCGGAAGAATGGCCCCGTACAATGCCGAGGTATCTTCCGAAAAACCCGTCTACCGCAATTACGATCAGGCATCAGAGGTTCCGGCGAAGGTCGTCCCGACCATCCCGGCGAAGATGGCACCCTACCGCAGCGTGCGCAAGCCCAAATTCGACCCGTCCAAGATCATCAGAGCACCCCGTCCTGCAGATAAGGTCGAACCGCTCGTACCTGATACCACTGACACGGACAATGATGCATTCAATGTACCGCTCGGATCAGAGGAGAAGATCCTTGTCGACGAGTTCCCAGCAGGAATGCAGGATGTGATGAGACAGCTTCCGACGAATGAAGCGAACACCGACGACGATGTTGCCGACAGGGCATCGTTCATCGGTAACGAGACCGTCAAATCAGAGGCCGCGTTCACAACATCTGTTGTGGCACCGATCCAGAATGAGGTCCAGTTGGATATCGGAGAGGAGATCCACGTTGTATTGTCCGAAGGACCCAAAGAGTCCGAAGAGCCCGCGGTTCCTCAGGCAACGGTCCTGAAACAGGCCCCGACCCAGGTCGAAGAAGTAATACCGGAAGAGATCGTGGCGATAAGCTCCGAGACCGTAGCGGATTTCAGAACCTACGAGGTCAAAGACCTTGTGGCGGACCTGATAATGATCACTCTCCCGGAGATGGTCCTTGCGGATGATCCGTTCTCAGAACTCACCGGAGACGAGACAGTGATCCCGGACGACGGATTGGAGTCCTACGACGACAAATTCGTTTTCACGTAAAACCATTCAATTAAACCTTTTCCACATCATTCTTTTATAAAATCAAAGCATGACAGCCGTTATGGAAATAGGGTCTGTCCTGATCATGCTGGTGGTCCTGCTTGCGCTTGCGCGCCTGGGGTCATGGCTGTTCCAGCGTTTCGGTCTTACGGGACTGATAGGTGAGATCCTTGTCGGGATAGTAATCGCCAACATTTCCATAGGTGATTGGTCGTTTTTGGACATGTTCGATATTTTCTGGGACCCTGTCCCCGAGTCTGATGTATATGTCCCGATACCATCATCAGAGAATTATGATGTCATAGAACTGTTCTCGGAACTGGGTGCGATATTCCTTCTGTTCGGAGTCGGACTGGAGACAAGGGTGAAAAGCCTCATGTCCGTAGGGAAAGCAGCGATGTTCGTTGCTGTTCTCGGAGTGATAGTCCCGTTCGTATTGGGATTCGTACTGATACTGTTCTATGACGGCAACACGAACCATGCGATGTTCCTCGGAGCGGCGATGGTCGCTACCAGTGTCGGGATAACCGCACGTGTCATCAAGGACATGAAAGTACTCCACACAATCGAGTCAAGGATAATAATCGCTGCCGCGGTGATAGACGACGTTCTCGGAATGGTCGTACTGGCAATAGTTATCGGCGCGGCCAAATCCACCAGCATGATGGATATCGCCATGATAACGATCATTGCCGCTATTTTCGTGCTGGGAATGATCGCGGTAGCTTTGTGGGTGGTCCCGTGGCTGTATGATTTCTTCCTGAGAAGGAACCTCAACAAAAAGGTGTCCGGAGAAGAGCCCGCGGAAGTAAAGGAGGCGGAAGACCACGTCGGTAAGCTGATCCTTGCGATAGTGGTCTGTCTCGGGATATCGTGGTTTGCGGACAGTATCGGACTTGCAGCGATCATCGGAGCATTCCTTGGAGGGATGCTATTTGCCGATTATGCCACAGAATGGAATCTGGAGGAAAGGATAGAGCCGATCACGGTGTTGTTCCTGTCGTTCTTCTTCGTCCATGTGGGGATGCAGGTAAATATCGAGGATTGTCTGGAACCGTCCGTTCTCATCCTGTCGGCGATAGTCATAGTTTTGGCCGTCATTTCCAAATATGTAGGCTGCAACTTCGGTGCACGTTTGGGCGATAAGAGTCTGGACAAGAGGTCCAGAAAGATAATCGGTATAGGGATGATCCCGAGAGGAGAGGTCGGTATAATAGTGGCGGCCATCGGTCTTTCGTCCGGTGCGATGTCGTCCCAGCTTTATGCAGTAGTCGTGATCATGGCCGTTGCAACTACCATAATCGCTCCGCCGTTGCTTCAGCGTGCGTTCAGGGAAAAATATCCGGGCGGATGTCCCGGTTCGGAAGAATGCGAATACTGATGTTAGATGGAACTACTTCGCAGTAATCCATATGCTATTCTGGGAAAATATCCTTCTGCGCGTTTATGCGGGGAAGAACACAGGCAGAACGAGAATGAAAACGGTGAACACTATTGCGACACCGATAACGAGCTTCGGACTCACTTTGATGCCTTTGTCATCTTCAGTGTCGAAGTATCTCATCAGTCCTGCTGATGATTGGAAGGAGTTGTTCTCTTTCTTTGCCATTGAAGCCAACAAGTGAAAGTTCGTATAAATACCTAACGAGGGTAATCCGGGCTACGAACCGAAAATATCATTTATAGAAGCATACTACATGTGTCCGGTTACAATGCACTGGGCAGATGTAGTAGCGGAAGAAGTGGCCAACACATGCGATCGTCCTTTGATCGCCACGGGTATCAGTCCCACAGGGATAATACACGTGGGAAGTCTCAGAGAAGCCATTACCGGCGAATCCGTACGCAGTGCGGTGGAGTCGAAAGGCAAGGATGTAAGACTCATCTATCTGATCGATTCCATCGACCCGTTGAGAAAACGCTTTGATTTCCTTCCCAAGGAATATGAACAGTATGTCGGGAAACCGATATGTAGGATCCCATGTCCCTGCGGAAAACACAACAATTATGCCCATCACTTCGCCCAGCCTTTCCTGGATGCTGTTGACTCGCTCAACGTCAAGTGCGAGATAATATGGACCCACGAACTCTACGAGCAGGGAAAATTCGCAGAGGCCATCGACCTCACATTCAGGAAGAGGGCACGTATCATCGAGATCCTCAACGAGGTATCGGGCAGAGAGTCCAATCCCGATTATGCGCCGTACAATCCGCTCTGTGAGGAATGCGGCCGTTTCACAGATCCGCTGTTCGATACGTACTCATATCCGACGGTGGAGTACGAATGCAAATGCGGACACCACGGAAAAGCCAATATCGCCAAAGGAGACGGAAAACTCACATGGAGGCTGGAATGGCCTGCAAAGTGGCTGATATTCGGCACATCTGCAGAACCTTTCGGTAAGGATCACGCTGCGGCAGGAGGATCCTACGACACCGGAAAGAGACTGGTGACCGAGATATTCGGCGGTAAGGCCCCGTACCCGATACCTTATGAATTCGTTCAGCTGAAAGGTATCGGTCAGATGCACAAATCCCTCGGATGTTCAGTTACCGGATTGGATGCCATCAACATGACCCCTCCGGAAGTCCTTAACTATCTGTTCCTCAGGGTGAATCCCAACCACGCTATCGATTACGATTCCGGCCTGGGGATATTGGATGTGGCCGACGAATACGACAGAATTGAGAGGGCATTCTTCTCCAAGGAGTTCACGGAGGCCGAGGAGAACACCGTCCGTGCCTACGAGATCGCACAGCACAATCATACGCCGAAGAAACTACCGTTACAGATACCTTACAGGCACCTTTCCACTGTAGCTCAGATCTCCGGCACATTCGAAGGCGTTCTCGAGATACTCGGACGTACTAACGATATCACAAAAGCCGATGAGGAGGACCTCAGAAGGCTGGAACGCAGAGTGAGATGCGTAAGATACTGGCTCAACGGTTTCGCACCGGACCAGGTCAAATTCTCCGTATATCCGACGATACCTCCGGAAACGAAACTGTCGATGAACGACAAGGTCTTCTTCCAGGAACTTGTGAGGAAAATGAACGATTGCAACTGGGATGCCGAGACCATCGGGGAAATAATATCCAACACGGGAAAAGAATCGCCGATCGGAACGAAAGCAGGATTCAAAGCGATATACACAATACTTATCGGTAAATCCGCAGGTCCGAGGCTCGGACCGTTCCTGGCAAGCATGGATAGACAGTTTGTGATCAACCGTTTCATCCAGGCCTCAGTGCATCAGTAATTTAATTAAGGAAAAACCGAAAGGGGCACCGGAGGGATCCGATGCCCCGATCGGGCAAATATGTTTTTCAGATCAGAGTATGCTCATATCCGTGAGTTTCTCCGGCAGATACTTGTCCGTAACGTAATCGAGACCGTACTTTGCCAGCGCCTGCTGTTCGGATTTCTTCTTCATGCTGAGCATGGCCTGGATCTCGTTGACCCAGAACTCATCCGTGAACCTGGGGTCGGAAAGCTCCGCATTGAGCGCACCGATGTCCTTGTCCGACAGTTTATCTGTAGGCAGGTCGTAGTTCAGGATATCGGACGGCGTGATACCGATGAATTGTGCGGTAGGCGTCGCCAGATACTCTGAGATGTGTGCGGTCTTGATCGCACCGTACGCAATGGAACCGAATATCCTGAAGGACCACGGGTCACCGTCGGTGAACACAGTTATCGGCAATCCTTTCTCTTCGTTCAGTCTCTTAATGAAACGTCTGGTACTTCTGGCAGGCTGTCCGCTCAGGTGTACGAGTATACAGTTGAACTTTTCCGGGAAACCGTTCTCGATAAGTCTTGCGAACATACCACCGGTCTCTATGGCCATAACGAATTTCGCATCTGTTTTTTCGATGTCGAATACGTCCTTTTCAACATTATACGGGATTCCGAATCCTGCTTCGGAGACATCGTCCATACAGTTGAAGGTCTTCATTCCTTTTTTGGTCATTGTACGGACATTCAGATTTCCGTAGACGTGGGCACCGCTTTCCTCCGGCCTGAGTTTGAAATCCTCTCTCATACATTTGGAGATGATCTCAAGGTCTTCCGCAAGAAGGTTGCTTTCATCCTGTGAATGGAATTTCGCATGGTTCCAGCCCTCGGAGATGTAGTACATCTCTCTTAGGGTGGATGATTTGCCGTCGCGTATCATCTCGTTGATGAAATCCGCTGTGTACGCGGTGCGGAGCATCATCTGTGCGCCCTGCACGGTCTTTGCAGTACGCGTGGTCATCAGATTCCCGTAGGTCCACACATTATGCTGTCCGTCGAACTCTATGTTCTTCTTGGACCTCAGGGACAGTTCCATCGCAGGAATGTCTCCGCTGTTCAGTTGATCGTATATTTTTCCGACCACGGAGGTGAGATTCTCCATGGCAATCTGCTGTCTCTCATTCGTCGCCAAGGTCTTCAGCCTCCTCTGTCTCTTCTTCGTCATCAACAAGGTCGCTGTCGTCGGCCTCTGTTATCTCCAATCCCTTTATGCCCCAATCCCCGGGAAGGGATTCGGCACCCATTACATGGACGGGGTTGATCCCGGAGACATATATGTCATCCACATCGAATGTGTCCGACAGTTCTCCGGTCAGTTCGAATGTAACCTTGACCGAGGTCGACGGCTGAAGGCCGCTGATCTCCCAGTTCGCTTTACCTTCATCGTTCATATCCAGGAAATACGGATTCGAGAACAGTGTCAGATTGACACTTTCTTTCGGGAGCTGCGTATGTAATCTTAGTTTACGTTCCTGGGCGGTGTAATTGTAGACGGTGTAAGTGATCGTACGTGAATTCTTACCGTCCTTCTTGAAGGACGGCTCCACCCATACCACGTTCATGATCTTCGTGATGGTCCTGCTGAGGTCCGGTACGGGCCGTTTAAGCATCGTGGCCGTTTTGTTGGCAAGATCGGGAAGCAGTTCCTGGACGATCTCGAATTTAGCATGTGTTTTGGATTTCCTTTCCATTTTATTGAGATGGCTTTTCAGGTTCCTGGCACATAGTTTGAGCGCCTGTGCGATCTCGTTCTGCAGTTCTGGGAACGATGCGACCGCTTCTTTTCCTTCAGACGTGAACGGGACCTTTGTGGATGCTACGTGAACAAGTATGATCGCAGGTCCGAAAGGGATTCCCTTTCCGCCTCTCTGCTCCAATCCGTATCTTCTCCAGTCTATGTCGGCTATTGTTTTAGTGATAGCGCATGCACCCTGCTGATAAAGCAGCGGTACACGGTTGGCGAATCTCAGTATGGTGACCGGACCGTCCGCGGGGATCTCTCCGCCGTATACTATTCCTGCTTCGACCACGAACGGGTTCCCGTTGACCGCTTTCGGGGAACGGGTCACGGGTGTGGCGTAGTATTCGGGACGCATTCCGTCGAGGATGTGCATCAGACCCTTTTTGATCAGAGTGTCGCCGATAGGGGATAGACAATCCGTCGGAGGTGCCATGATCTTAACCTTGGTGATGGCATCTATCATGCGGATGCTGTCCTCTCTTGTTATTTTTTCAGGTTTGAGTTCTGCTTTGATCTCAGCTTTCTCTAGAATTTCCTCTGCGATACGGTCGGTGATCCTGGAGAAGTCGTTCTTCAGGAACGCTTTGACCGTTTTCTGCTGGGTATTCTGCGAATACTTCATCAGATCCCCGATCTCCATGCCTTCCGGGTGAGGTTTGATCTCTTTGGATTTCGGAGGCATCTGTTCCGTTGCTCTTTCGAAAGTGTATGTCTTCCCTTCCGGATCATGGAATTCCACACGTGCGTGCGGGTTGACGATCGCAGTGTCACGGAGATACTCGAAAATGGATTGTTTTCCTGTGATGTATCTTCCTTTCGTGGTGTATTCCACGCTCGTACCGTGTTCTTTACCTTCCCATGTGAATGCGAAGTCGTTGGTCACCACGGGGCGGTTGGTCTTGGTATCGATGACGATGTCCATTTTCCATGCGACCTCGTCCTCGCCTTCGATCTTGGACTCTACGTGGGCCGGTTTACCGGTCGTTATGTTACCGTACATCACGGTAGCGGATATTCCGATACCCTGCTGTCCTCTCGACTGTCTGAGGGCGTGGAATCTCGATCCGTAGAGAAGACGGCCGAAAACATTGGGGATCATCTTATGGATGATACCCGGACCGTTATCTTCGATGTAAACTTTGTAATCTTCATCACCAACACGTTCTATCTTAACGATGATGTCCGGGAGGAATCCTGATTCCTCGCATGCGTCCAGGGAGTTGTCCACCGCTTCCTTGATCCCCATCAAGAGGGATTTGGAACGGGAATCGAATCCGAGGATCTGTTTGTTCTTCTCGAAGAACTCCGTTACAGATATTTCCTGCTGTTTGGCTGCCAGTTTGTGGGCTGTCGCAACCTTGTCACCGCTTGCGGCGGGACTTTCAATATTCTCGTCTGAGCGCATCCGAATTCCGTATTGTAAAGGTAGTATTTCTAAAGATTTATTAAACATGTTTAATACATATTCAAAATATTACAGATACATTGCACAAAAGTTATTCCGGGCATTAAAAAAATCAGATATAATGAAGAATAGCAACCAATGGTGCGATATTGTCGTAAGCACAATGACATAAATCTGGCACTGATGAAGGATTTCCAAGAATGCCGGATGATAATTACTTATATGCCGGCCCCTTGTTAATAATAATATCATTCGGGATGAAAGATCTGCGTGTACAGATTTGATCGGATCGATATGTATCTTCTCAGATGTGATGAACCTACCAAACTTCAGTTAAACACTTTCCAGCACATCAAGATAACATGGTCGCCTTACTTCTTTTTTAGATCCCCTGGGGCGGCTGTGACCCCCTACGGTTTTTTCATCTCCCAATAAATCGAAGCATCAGGTAATGGATGTAAAACGGTTTCCTGCAAAAACACAGGAAACCGTTGTTTGTGTTAATGTTTATTTTTCGAACTTAGCACCGCACTTGGGGCAGAACGTTGCCGCTTCCGGAACCTCTGCACCGCAGTCGGAACACTCGAACGTGACATTCGTGGATTCCACGGTGCCGTCCGCATGCTGCACTTCGATCTCATCCTCTTCGTCGAACTTCGCACCGCATCTAGGACATACCGTCGCGTCGTTGGGTACTTCCGCACCGCAGTCGGAACACTCGAAGAAGTCCTTCTTGTTGGGTTTGATCTCTTCGGGGCGGTCGATGTACGTGCCGCACTTCCTGCAGTTTATCTCTCCCGGGAGTACGATGTTACCGCATTTTTCGCATCTTCCGTATCCCTGGGGATAGAGACGGCCTTCCGCTTCCATCTTCTCCCTGGTCTTCTCAAATCTCTTCCTTGTCCAGGTTGTGAATATAGCGATTATGAAGAACAGCATCATCGTCGTGAACAATACGTATGCGCATCCGTAGAGCGAGAGCGATGTGATGCTTCCGGTGTATGCTCCTTTCAGATCGGTCCTGTACTTCAGTGCGGGAGTGTCATCGACTTCCTCTCCGTCATCGTTGGTCTTGGTGATGCCCCAGTTTCCGGAGTAGAATGTGTCCGGATTGAATTTGGAGTCAGGAGAAAGATCAGGAATGAGATCCACTTCCGCAACGTATTTCGATCCGCTGCCGTCGATAGTCAGGGTAGTAGTGGCCTTTACTTTTTCCAACGTACTCAGATTGATCATGGTACCTATGTATTCTATCCCTGCGACTTTCCAGTAGTAGAAATAGACCTCGTGACTGCTGGCAGGATCGTGATCCACGAGTTCCGCCTCCGTGTGGACGGATCCGTCACTGTTGTATTCGTAAGTCACATTCGTGAACCGGTCATCATCGGCCTGCGGGGCCTCATGTATCGAGACCGGAGCCATGACGAACGCTCCGACGAGTATGGTGACGACCATGAAGACCACTCCGTAAGGGATCATGAACTTCAGTTTGTCGACACCTACGAAACGGGGTATCATGAACAGGACCACTGCGATTATCAGCGATCCGAAGCAGCACATCGTATTGATGCCGCCTATTGTAAGTACAAATGCCAGAATGAACGCTATCACGATCCCGAATATCTGTTTCTGTGTGAAACCGAACAGTTTCGGGGCTGCGGCGTTCTCTATACCAGATGTGGCCATGATGTCGGAAAACTATTCCCTGATTAATAGATATCGCTATGTTGCGAAGTCAATTAAAAATCACACCGACCGCCATAATAAAGACCCAGCGGCCGCGATCGTGGAATATCACGTCTTTTGTTGCATGATAAAAAGATAATATACCCGTGACCTATCAGAGGCCGAGGATAACGTGGCCACGATCGATGAGCAGATCAAGGAGTTGGAGGATCAGATCTCCAACACCAAATACAACAAGGCCACAGAAGGTCATATCGGTAAACTCAAGGCGAAAATAGCACGCCTTACTGCTGAAGACGAAAAAAGAAGGTCCACAAAAGGTCCGACTAAAGGATTCTATGTGAAAAAAGCAGGTAATGCGACCGTTGCTCTGGTCGGATTCCCGTCTGTCGGTAAATCGACACTTCTGAATCAGCTAACCGGAGCGAAATCCGAGGTCGGAGCGTATCATTTCACAACTCTCGATGTTGTTCCCGGAGTCCTGGAATACAACCACGCCAAGATCCAGATCCTGGATATGCCGGGATTGATCAAAGACGCATCCAGAGGAAAAGGAAGAGGAAGAGAGGTCATCGCCGCAGCAAGGTCAGCGGATGTCATCCTTCTGGTGGTGGATATCTTCAATCCCAACATGAACGTTCTGATGAAGGAACTGTACAATGCCGCGATAAGACTGAACCAGGTCAAACCCGACGTCGTCATCACAGGTTCCGGACAGGGCGGAATTCTCATAAAACCCACCGTCAAATTAACGAAGATCGATGTCGAGACGATCAAGGACATGACCGCGGCGTACGGTCACATCAATGCCACCGTCGTCGTCAGAGAGGATATAGACGTTGAACAGATGCTCGATGTTCTTTCGGGGAACAGGGTGTACATAAAGTGCGTGATGGCCATTAACAAAGTGGATCTCGCAAAACCCGGTCAGCTGGAAGCGGTCGAAGAGATGCACAAGGATTACATCAAAGTGCCAGTGTCCGCTGCGACAGGGTTCGGTATCGAGGATCTCAAAAAGACCCTATACGACACGATCGAGATGATACGTATCTATCTGAAACCCCAGGGACAGGAAGCGGACATGGTGGAACCACTTATCGTCAAGAAAGGTAACACCGTGGGAGAAGTCTGTGAAGTCATCCACAGAGACTTCAGGAACAATTTCAGATATGCCATGGTATGGGGTAAAAGCGCGAAGTTCCCCGGGCAGACGGTCGGAATGGAACATGTCGTCGAGGATGAAGATATTCTTACAATCATCGTTAAAAGATGATCAGATACTGGTTTTCCTGTAATCATACCCGGAACTCAGACGTTCCAGCATTATATCGCCGATCTCTGACAGTTCTTCCTTTCTGAAGTATCCTGTTTTTATCTCCCTGGCTCCGAGCGAGGACAGTAACGAGACGGTCGCTCTGGCAAGTCCCAACCTTCTCGGCATCGGTCCCGCTGCGACGGAGACTATCTGCACTCTGTCGTATTGGATGATCACGGTCTCCCTGTCGATAACTCCGTTGACTATCACGAACATATCCGTCCCCTTTCCGAATTCGGATACCCTGAGACGCACATGCGCGCAATAGAACATCCAGACCACGGCGGCTATCGTTGCGGCGGATACGAGATATCCGACAGCGGTGAATTCCGCATCTCCCAATCCTTCAATAGCCGAATCCGGCCGGTTGAACCAGTATATCGGATATGCCATTATGGCAAGGATGATCACGGAATATGCGGTCGCTTTGACAAGAAGCGGGGATCTGGCACTCTTCGGTTGTTTATCTTTACTGATATCTACAACGAATTCCGGGATGAGTTTCGTTATGATGCGGTCGAGTTCCTGTTCTCTGACCAACAGACACAGAAGAGGTATCGTTTCTTTTTCCACTGCGTTGATGCCTATGACCTCCACCTCCAGACACGCTTTGCCTGCAAGTCTTGCAAATAACGGTCTTCTGATACGGACGGCATTGATCTTCGAAACATCGAAACGTGTGTTGTATTTCTGCAGCGCACCATGCTGCAGATGTATCTGATTCTCAGAACGGTAGACTTTGAAATCCGAATATTTCAGAGAGTTCATGATGATAGGCAGGACCTCACCTACAACCAACAGTAATAATGCCAGCAGGATCCCGCCGCTGTTCAGGAACAGTATCGAGAACACGGTATATCCCAAAAGCAGGATGGCAACGATAAGACGTGAAGTGGGGGCACCGAATATACCGTATTCTACAGCATCTTTCAATGTGAACGATATGTCCGGTTCTTCTGTGCTGACCTCGACCTGTTTTTCTACGGACAGTTTGGATGTGATCTCCCATCTGAGACGTTCCGCCGTTTCCATGTCGAACACGAAACTCGCTTCCGGTTTCAGGACATTCACACTGGAATTGATGTTGATCTGCAACGTACTTGTTCCGAATATGCGGTTGTAGATATTCCTGACGAGATTGACGGACGCTACCTTGCTGTACGGTATGGTTTTCTTCTTTTTGAACAGGATATTGGATTCCACCACTGCCCCGTCCTCTTCGAACTCGATCGTCGTCCTTGCCCAGAACAGCACGAAGAACGGTGCGGATACCGCAGTCAGGATCAGGAACGGCCACAGGAAATACTCCGGTCCGGCAGTGAGGTATATCACGAATGCCAGGAAGATTGCGGTTTTTGCAAGGTTCTGAACGACTATTGAAAAGTGGTTCTTAATCCTGGTCATCTTCTTTCCTGCTCCTCACAATGCTGTTGATGTAATTGTTGAGGTCCTCTGCTATTTTGTCGGCTGTAGGAACATCGAGGAATTGTATCAGGGCGACCCCTCCGGCCGTGGTGACGGAAACATCCGCAAGTCCGAACATGTTGTTGATCGGACCTCTGGTGACCTCTACCTGATGTACTCTCTCAATGGGAACAACGGTGCGGCGGATGATGATTATGCCCCGGCGTACATCGATCCTGTCATCGGTGATCCTGTACCGGTAATGGCGGTAGAATATCTGCGGAGCGATTATGACGTAGATCAGAACAACGATAAGAAGTGCCAGTGCTATTATTTCGTAGGTAAAGGACCAGTCCTGTTCGGTCGCATAGAAGAACCATATGACTGCGAGGATCGCGAAAAGAATGACGAACGAAATAGCGTATCCGATGTATAATGCGATCTTGCATTTAGGATTGAGTCTGTTGTATCCTTCTTCATCCGCTTTTACCATGGATGTGTATAGTGGAATGCATAGTTATAATGATGTTTTCTGATTTCTGGGCGAATGTCAGGTTTCGTTTCTGTGTGATTAAGAAGAAAATAATTAAATCTCTATCTCTATGATGTACCGGAGATGAAACCGTGTCGGCGAATATTAATCAAACGTACACATTAGATGATATCGCAGACATAGTTATCCCGATTTTGAAACAATATGCATCGGTAGATCGTGCATTCATATTCGGCTCATATGCGAAAGGCAGCGCAGATTCGAAAAGTGATGTAGATATTCACATCGATGCTGATAAAATACGTACTTTAGATCTTTGTGGACTTATGGTCAGGTTAGAGAGATCATTGGGTAAACCTACCGATGTCATACCGACGGATTCCATGAGTCCTGTATTTTTGAATTCGATCAAGGGACATGAGGTATTGATCTATGAGAGATGACCGAATCTTACTGGAACGTGTAATCGAATATTGTGAAGATATAAAATCCGATGTTGATAGATTCGGAAATGATCAGGACGATTTTGTCGGGGATGAAAGTTATCAGAGATCTTGTTGTATGAGTCTCATGCAGATCGGTGAGACCGTAAACAGATTATCTGATGAATTAATCGCATCCCATAAGGATGTAGAATGGATATCCATTATTGGTTTTAGGAATATCGTGGCACACAGGTATGAAACTGTCACTCCAGATAGATTGTGGGACATCATTATCGAAGATGTACCAAAGTTGAAGTCTGATTGTAAAAGGATACTTGCAGATAAGA
Source organism: Candidatus Methanoplasma sp. (assembly GCA_031261625.1). Next base: position 151 of record JAISJG010000009.1, on the reverse strand, counting down.
AGGACATCACAGTATGATTATCAGTTGATGTCTGTATTGGTTGCATCAGATGGTTTAGTTCGTACGTATTAGTGTTTGTCAAAACAGCGTTTTTCAGATTGAACAAAGTACAAATAGTATATGCGTGTTGCGTGCTAACATATAGCACGCA
>JAISJG010000008.1 GCA_031261625.1 Candidatus Methanoplasma sp. | reverse complement strand
TGTCATCCGCGACATACAATGCCGACAGAGAAACAACTACGAACAGCCCCACGCTCAAAACAGCCAATAAGGCTGTTGACCCTTTTTTTGATATCATATAAGTCCCCACTTGTTTATTTGCCGCACCTATCGTATTTTATACATATAAAGGACACGCCCCCATCTGTCGGTTTTGAAGGGATTTTCCGATGTGCCAATAAGCATTATAACACATTCCCCGAAGATACCTGTAGTGTGGTAAGAACTGTTGCGGCCCCGTTGTGTCTCGGACCGACAAAACGCTGCCATACATCCGTCTTATCATATGGCCGTTACCGGTAATGCATACACGTCTTTGTCTATCGGATATGTCTTCTCCGTCAGACATATAAGACACGACGGACCCACCTTATTATCCGATTTTTCCATTTTACCGATTGCTTTCACATCCGACGCACCGTATCCGATCCCCGCTTTGCACTCGATCAGCGACAGCGTACCGTTCCTTAGTATCACGAGATCGATCCCGTTCATCGAGGAATCCCGATAATAATAGAATCCGGCATATTCCCTGTTGTTCCGATACGTTCTGATAATCTCGTTGATGATGAACGTCTCCGCCATCGGTCCTTTCAGATATCCGGCCATGAACGTCTCCGCATCCGTGACTTTGGCAAGATGACACGCCGGCCCCGTATCGCAGAAATAGATCTTGGGGCGTTTGACTATCTGTTCACTGTGGACCTTGCCGAGAACGGCTGTAAATGGTGGATCATATCACCGGTCACAAGCACGCTTATCCACGACCGTATCGTCTTCGTATCCACGCCCGACGCACCTGCGACCCTGTCATACACGGGCTCCTGTCCGGTAAGGGATGCGATCAGCTGCATGAACCCGTGGAATCTGTTCTTGTCTTTCAGATCGATGATCTGTGATACATCCTTGTCTATGTACGAATCCACGTAATCGGAATAGAATTCATTCGTTCTGATACCCGGATCATCCAGCTGGAGGTAACCTCCGCGGACTACCGCACCGAAGAAGGAGTGTACAGAGATGCTGCGCCCTATGGCCGAATATATTGTCCGACCGATCATGCATCGTGGATTAAGGATGTTTAAGAAATTTTCGGAGTTCAACTCCATTTTTTTCCGATTGTATGTATGGGCATCGATTTGGATCTCAGACCTGCCTTTCGACGCGCATCTTCCTTTCCCACGCAAGCGCAGTCGTAACGCTGTCCCCCAAACTGCGTTTCGGCTCCCATCCCAGCACTTCGCGCGCTTTCGAATTATCCGCAACAAGTTTCGCGGGATCCCCCGGACGCCTCGGACCTTCCGTTACCTCGATCCTCTTTCCGAAAGCACGTTCGCATTCGGATACTATCTCTTTCACCGAACTTCCGGTCTTCGTCCCGATATTGAAGAAATCCGTCCTTCCCCCGGATTCGAGATATTTCAGTGCCAGCACGTGCGCGTCCGCCAGATCCTCCACGTTGACGTAGTCCCTTATGCACGTTCCGTCCGGTGTATCATAATCGGTACCGAAGATCTCCAGTTTCTTACCGTCAAGGACTTTTTTCAGGACGTTGGGTACCAGATGCGTCTCGGGATCGTGCCATTCACCCACCCTGCATTGGGAATCCGCACCGGCGACGTTGAAATATCTTAAACGCACGCTCCTCAATCCGTAAGCATTTGAGAAATCATCCATCATCGATTCTATCATGAGCTTGCTGCGGCCGTAGGGATTGATCGGGATCTTGGGAACATCCTCGCTTATCGGTATCTTATCGGTCTCACCGTAAACCGCTGCCGTCGATGAGAACACGATCTTATCCACTCCGTGGGAACGTAATTCGTCCAGAAGGTTCAGCGTACCGACCGTGTTGTTCCTGTAGTACAGCGTTGGCTCTTTAACAGACTGCGATACCTGCGAAAGTGCTGCGAAATGTACTACGGCATCTATCTTCCCGTAGGAACCGAGTGCGGATTGTATGTCTACCTGGCTCAGCAGATCCCCTTCCACAATCCCAAGGAACTTCCCCGGTCCGATGCTCCTGAGAACATCCGCCACATAACCGTGACCTGTGACCAGGGAATCCATCACCACGATATCGTATCCCGCCTCCAGAAGGGCGACGGAACAGTGACTTCCGATGTATCCGAAACCGCCGGTGACCAGGACCTTCATTTGAATTCCGCCTTGAAGACATCCATCGCTCTGCGGACCGCCTTGTCCATATCGTAGTACTTGTAGTCGCCGAGCCTTCCCAGGACGGTGAGATTCGGATACTTCTTACGAACGGCTTCCGAATGGATGGTATGGAGTTTTTCATTCTCTTCCGAAGCTATGGGATAGAACATCTCGTTCAATTCCGGGAAGAATTCCTCGGGATATTCCTTGGCTATCACGGTCTTATCGGAAACGTCGTTCAGATAGTACTTGAACTCGTGAATGCGGGTGAAATCGTAATTATTCGGATAATTTATCACCGCGTTGGAAAGGTAGTGTTCGGTATCATGCTGTTCGAACTCCAGTCTTATACTGCGATACGGCAGGAATCCGGAATCGCTTCCGGATATCTCGTCGACGGACCCGGTGTAGAAGATATGCGAGTACTGTCCGGGGTCTTCCACGTCCTTGAAATCGGTATTCAGTTTCACGGTGATGTTCGGAACGCTCAGCATTCTCTCTATCATCGCATTGTAACCTTCGAGCGGGATACCCTGGTATTTGTCACGGAAGTATCTCGGATCCTTTCCGACTACCACGGGAACTCTTGAGGTCACGGCACCGTCGATCCTGTCCGGAGGGAGTCCCCACTGCTTTTCGGTGTAATGCAGGAAGACCTTCTCGTAAATGAAGGATGCAAGGAATTTGAGATCCTCATCCTCTTTCTTCATAAGGTCCATCACAGGGACCCTTGTATTGTATTCGAAATTCGACAGGAGTTTCTCTTCAAGCTTATGTGCCAGGGATTCCGGGAACACATCATACAGAGATGTGATACTGAAAGGGATCTCGGTCTCGATACCGTCTATAACGGCACGGACATGATGCATGTACTGGTTGAAGGATGCGAACTGTCCGAGGTATCTCCATACCTCCTGATCATCGGTATGGAAGATATGGGAACCGTACTCATGGATCATTATCCCGTTCTCATCACGGTAATCCCTGCAGTTGCCGCCGATGTCCTGACGGCGGTCGATGACCGTCACTTCGGTACCTGTGCGCACTGCGATAAGATTCGCGATCGTGGCCCCCGAAATGCCGGCCCCCACCACCAATACCCCTTTACTCATGACCATAATATTGCGGATGACGTATTTATTCCATTGTCGGAAAACCGCCGATACCGCATCATCAGACATCGGTCTTCTTACTCTTGCCCCTGCGCCCGCCCAACAGCTGCGGTGTCAGTACGGGAACCGCTATCGCGAACAGGATCTGTGCCGCACCCGCGATGATGACCGCAGGAACGAATCCGTCGAGCCATGTCAGCATCCTTATCCCGTTGACCAGGAATACCGCTGACAATATGATATTCCACGGGTTTCTGCGGTAGTACGCATACAGTAACCTCCAGCCGTCCCTGGACGAACCGCTTTGGGTCCCGACGCCGGAAGGAGGGAACGGTACGTAGTTCTTCCCCAATCTGATACGTATGCGGTCCGTAGCGAAGATGAAGAACGATTTCATTAAGGAATACCCGTGCGCGAAGAACGTTATTCCCACGATGATGAAACCTATCAGATTGCGGATTATACGCAAAGGATGCCGATCGTTCTGTATGCGGGCCGTCAGTATCAGGGGGACGACAAAGAACATTAACGAATTGGCTATGAATCCCCCGTACACAAGATGGAAGATATCGTAACGCAGGAACACCAGATACGTGGGTATCAGCGCGGCGATGTTGATGTACGAACAGAAATAGCTGAACATATCCAGTTTCTGATATGCTTTCAGACCGCGTATCTGTTTCGAACCGCGGACCAGTATCTCCGTCAGACCGTATGCGTAACGCAGCTGTTTTCCCGTCTCCTCTATGAACGTATCGCACACGTACTCCGTGAACTCGAGCCCGCTGTATGCTATGTATTTGCCGTGATACCCCGCGATACTGGCATCTATCGCCTTCGCCAGGTCCTCGGACACACGGTCCTCCGACCATAATGATGATTCCTCCATGAACGAACGGCGCAGGAACGCGTTGTGTCCCATGAGCGGCGTGATGTGTCCCATCAGCGATTTGGACGGAAGACCGGTGTTCTGAAGCATGTAGAAATACAGATTCATGGAACGGGTGAAATAATTCCCCTCGGGATTCGCGGTGGCAGTGAGCCCCTGCGCATATGCCAGTCTCGGATCCTTGACGAATTCCGGTATGGCGGCCTCGATTATACCGGGCGCCATGACCCCGTCCTTGTCAAGAGTGAGAATGATATCGTGATAATGTATCTCTCCTTCCGAATAACCTCCGCTCACCTCTCCGTTTGCAAGCCTGTAGGAGAAATTGAGATTCCCTCCTTTCTTGAATTTACCCGGCCTGTTCTCCAGAGGACGTGCGACGAATGCGATCCCGTTGGAACGGCAGAACGATATGCGTTCCGCCGCCTGACGCTCCTGCGGAGTCATATCATCGGGAGAGTCGCCGTAATGTGCCAGCAATGTATCCACGGAATCCTTGTCCATGCTTCCGCCGCACAGTTTCATCAGTCCGTCATCGGATACCACGATGTTGACGGGCTGTCCGCTGACGTCTGAATAACTCTCGGATGCCGCGATGCATCCTCTGAGATTCTCGAATATCACGTTGTTGCTTTCGGTGTATATCGCAAGGCTTATGGTCACCGGCAGATAGTCCTCTTTTGCGATCTTGTGCGGAACGTTGGAGTAATACCGTCTGTTGATGAGCGTCTCGTGTCTGTCTATCGAGACGATCTCACGTTTCAGGTTCCATAACGTTGTTACGAGATAGGTCGAAGGGAAGATGAAGAAGATCGTACTGGCGATTATCACCGCCAGATTGGGCCATGTATGCGGAGTGGACAGCAGTATGATCGTGTGAAGGACGATATCCGCCGAATACGCGACAATATACAGGTCGTACTGCCGCCCGTCCTCCCCGAAGTGCTGACGGGTGCCGTAATCCCTGACCGCAGCATGAAGGATTATTTCCCCCAACAGGGCGTATAATAAAAGGCCGAAGAAAATGCTGGCGAACACCGACGGGAAATCCACGCCTGCGTCACCGAACACATAGAAAATGAACAACTGTACCGCTATGGTCCCAAAGATCATACACAGTATGCCTGTGAAGATCTGTGCATAATGAAGATGACGTTCGGACTTCCCGGTTTTCCGGAATGCTGTCACAGCCGTCGATAATTCCTGATTTTCATCGGACATTCGGATGAGTGCCGCACCGGCCGTTGTGGTCTGTATGTGCACCTTGCCGACCTTCACTTTGGTTTTGGGTCCACGTATCTCTGTTTGATAAGAATAATACGGGTCGGGAACTATCCTTCCCTCTGTGTTTGTGAATTTGATGACCGTACCGCGCGCATTCGTAAGTATGAATGCGTTCTTCCCGAACGGTTCCGATCTCAGAACTTCCCGATCGTCCGCGTCGGTACCGGCAGATGATAATAATCCGTTGGCATCCGTTGCTATCTGTTCGAAGGTCTCGGGCACGAAGGGCGAACTTTCCGGCAGATATATGTTGTCCACCAGCGCACGGAACAATTTGACATCAGGGATTTGGGTTGCCGTTGCCACTATTCTTGCGACGTTATTCAAAAGACCGCCACCGTTCCCAAGGTATTCTGTAATCGTCTGATATCTATTTATAACCGCCACTGGCCCGTTCGGATGTCTGTTGTACGTGTAATTACAATTGAAGTGCGATAATCGCCGACTCATACAATGAAAGTACAGCCGACCCATACAATTTACTGAACAGAACGACATCACTTTTATCTAATCGGATTCAGGTAGCGGTCTGTTATGTCGCTGGAGACCACCGTTGGAAAATTGAGACTGGAGAAACCGGGAATGGTCGCATCGGGGATAATGGACGAGACAGGAGCATCCATGGTGCGCATGCTCGAATCCGGCGCAGGTGCCGTGGTCACGAAATCCATCGGCCTCGTTCCGAACCCGGGTCATGTCAACCCCACGTTCACCGAGGTCAAAGGCGGTTTCGTCAACGCCATGGGACTTCCCAATCCGGGAATAGAACTTTTCAAAGACGAAATGGACGTCGCCGTGCCTAAAGGCAAGATCATAGGTTCCATATACGGAGCATCCGCAGAGGATTTCTCCAAACTCGCAATAAAAATGGAAGAGTACGGTGCATCCGCCGTGGAACTCAACCTCTCGTGTCCCCATGCACAGGGATTCGGAATGGAAGTGGGGATAGATCCTAAACTCGTGAAATCCATAGTCTCCTCGGTCAAATCATCCGTAGACATCCCCGTATGGGCTAAACTCACCCCCAACACACACATCCTGAAGGATATCGCCCTTGCGGTACAGGATGCGGGAGGGGACGCCGTTGTTGCGATCAACACGCTCAAAGCGATGGTGATATCGCCGGAATTCGCTAAACCGTTCCTGAGCAACAAATTCGGAGGCCTCTCCGGACCCGCAGTCAGATCGGTCGGAGTGAGGGCCGTCTTCGATCTTAAAACGACCGTGGATATACCCATCATCGGTGTCGGCGGCATATCCGACTGGAGGGATGCCGCGCAGTACATCATGGCAGGTGCCAGCGCATTCCAGATCGGAAGTTCGATAGCAACCAAGGGCGTGAAGATCTTCGATACCATCAACAACGATCTGGAAGATTTCATGAGGGATTTCGGTTACGCCTCGATAAAAGACATGGTAGGTGTCGCACATGAGTGATTTCGTGAAGATCATCAGCGTCGAGGAGGAATCCTACGACACGAAGACGTTCGAGTTCCAATGGGACGAGAAAGCCTCCCCGGGACAGTTCATTATGATATGGGTGCCGGGAATGGAGGAGATCCCCATGTCCCTCTCGAAGACCAACAGGATCAAAAGCATCACCGTGAAACGCATCGGAAAGGACACATCGAGACTTCACGAACTGGGCATCGGCGACTCCCTGAGGATCAGAGGCCCATACGGAAAGGGTTTCGATATAAGGAAAGGTCGTAAGACCCTCATCGTGGGCGGCGGAGTGGGGACCGCGGCGATAATACCGGTCGTGAAAGAAACAGGAGCGGACACCATCATCGGTGCACGTACCGACAAGGATGTGATAATGGACGATATCGCATCGAAATACGTCAAGAACCTGTGGATCTCCACGGACGACGGCAGCAGGGGATTCCACGGAAATGCAGTGCAACTGATGAAAGAGAAAATCGCAGAGAACGGTTACGAAGTGGTTCTGGCCTGCGGACCCGAGATAATGCTGTATTATCTTCACAAAGCTTGTGTCGAACTCGGTGTGGATTGCCAACTGTCCCTCGAAAGGCACATGAAGTGCGGTGCGGGGGTCTGCGGGTGCTGCGTGATCGACGATCAGCGCGTCTGTAAGGACGGTCCGATTTTCACCAGGGACCAGATTTCGAAACTGGGTGATTTCGGAACCGCGAAAAGGGACGAAAGCGGACGCCTTGTGAAATTCAGGTGATATCCATCGGCGTTCCGGACGGTTATATCTCGGTCTCCCACGGTAAACTGACCGTGAGCGTGCCAAGGAACATCTTCAGAGGGACCGATGCCGCTATTGACAAAACAAGAGCGGAGCCGTTCCGCAGAATGTTAAAAGAAAGATACCCGTGGCTTACCGACAGTTCGTTGGACGTCCTCATGGAAAAAGCCAGACGCGAAATGGTCAGGACCCTTGATGAAGAAACGAACGGACGCTCTCTCAGCAAAGAGCTGGAGGCCGCCGGGAAGATCGACAAGGCCATAGAACATCTGAAAAGACATCTCGAGCAGAACCCGAACGATGCCGATTCGTGGTACGCCCTCGGAGAAGTACTCTGCAGGGCCGGACGTGCCGAAGAAGGATACAAAGCATTCGCCAGAGGAAGGGACTTATTCTGACCCTTTGAAAAGCGCATTAACGGCACTTACGATCTCGGGAACAGTGGCACCCCACGGCACTTTCGCTATGTTCCCGGATATTTCGAATCCCGATTTGACGAGACAGCATCTCACTATCGTCTTCACGCCGTCGTCCTTCACCCTGTCCGCAGGACACACGTTGATGAACGGTACGTCTTTTCCGTAAAGTTCGTAGAATATCCTTTTCGACAGTTTGCAGCCGACGAGTGTCACATCCCCCACATCATCCGGAGCATCGTCGAGGAAATACACAGGTATCCCGGCCGTTGTACCGGAGACCCTGCAGGGGAACATCACGTGTTCCGTCCTCACTTTCTCCGCTTCGGCGGCGATGTCGATATCGACGGATTCCGTAACTATAGGATAATCCACGAACCCGGATGCCAGTGCGATCTTCGTGAGAACGCCCAACTTCGAAGGGGACGGCGGGATGTTATCGATTATCCTTAACTTCTCCACCTTGAGCCCGGATACGAAATTGATGTGGGAGAACATGCCTCTGATGACCACTGTCTTTTTGGGGTATAAGTTCTGAACGGCGGCCATAGCCGGAGCATTCAGTATGTCCACGGACGGATCGTCGATGAATACCGTATCTTCCGGAAGGGATACGATCTCAAAATCCGCCACTTTTCTGAAAAGATCCGAACCGGGCGATTTCTCTATGCGCACCACAGCGTGATCGGGACCGTTACGGAGAACGATGTATTCCGTTCTGACGTATGATGTCCATCTCTTCATCATTCCGGATATGCTGTCCGCCGTCAGCGGTTCGTTCGTGTCGTGGACGGACACGTCCTTACAATGCATATCCGCTTATCGTGCACATATCGTATAATCCTGCCGAAAGCGAGACTGTCAGTATGTTCGAAGTCGCAGAGACGTCGGATATCACAGTTTGTAACCCGAATCATCGGGGAATATGAACGCGGCCGCGAACAGAGGATAATGTTCCACGCCATCGCGATCGATCAGAATGTTCGTTCTCTCTAATTTTATTCCGCGCATGTGTCCTTTACTGCGTGACATTACAGAATCCAAAGATTTGGATGTTTTATTATTTCCCGATTTGACCTCTATCATTACGACATCCGATCCGATGGCCGTGACGAAATCCACCTCCAGGTCCTTGTCCCCGAAATACATAGGCTCTATACGTTTCCTTATGATTTCACAAGCAGTGGCGTTCTCGGCGATCTTACCGCCGTTTACTAACTGGTTGCCTTCCAACAGCATCGATGCTGTCTCTTTTTCCGTCATCGCCACAAGCAATCCCACATCATGGACGAACAGTTTGAACAGGTTCATGTTCCTGTTGTATGTGAGCGGACGCGCCGGTTCTGTTATTTTGTAGCTTTTGAAAACGACCCCCGCTCCGATAAGCCACTCTATGCCGCTGTCATACAGCGATCTGCGGGCCCCGTGCACTCCTCCGATCTCGCTGTAACGGAATCTGCGGCCTATCTGGTCCGGAACAGAATGCAAACATTCCCTGGCTCTTGTCTTTGCCGTTCTTTCGGCATATTTGGAGATATCATCCTCATATGATCTGATTATCTTCTCCTGTATCGCCCTGACCCTTCCGAAGTCTTTGTGTACGGTGAAATCATCCACGACCTCCGGCATACCTCCGACGGCCATGTATCTCCTGTAGTATTCCTCGAATGTCTCCAGGATGAATTGGTCTAAAGGTTCCTTGCGGTTCAATTTCCCTGATACTGAGAAGATCAGACCCTCATCCGCACCGATAGCCCACAGGAACTCTTCGAAATCCAGAGTGCGCATTACCAGATATTCTTCATAACCGGTAGGATACAGGGAGACCTTACTGTGGTTAAGACCAAGAAGAGAGCCCGTTGCGATCACATCGAATCTTTGGTCGCCGGAAAATGATTTCAATGCCGTCCTGGCATTGGGGCAGCTCTGTATCTCGTCCAAAACAAGGATCGTCCTTCCGGGAATGATCTTCACATCCACGAATCTGGCCGTGATCTTCATTACGAGTGTTTCAATATCGAGATCGCCGTCAAATATCCCCTTGAGGCTGGGTGATTTCTCAAAATTCATATAGATGTAACTGTCATAATTCTTCAAGGCGAAATCTTCGATCGTATATGTCTTGCCGACCTGTCTCGCCCCTGTGACCAACAGCGGATGCTTCTTGGGATTTGCCTTCCATTTGATCAGGTCATCGGTTATTTTTCTGCGCAACACATATCATATATGTCTGGCTACATATTTAATAACGATTATTCGACGAGTATTTAGAAAATAATTACACTTTTTCTGGGGACTTTTCCACAAATTGTTACACTTTTTCGACGAGTATTTGGAAAAAAATTACATTTTTTCCGAAGAAACACCGATCACGCATCCGCATCGAATGCTGCCCCGCCGGCGATGAAATCCTCTGTGGAATTGAAATAACGGATCAGAGAGACCCCCGTCGGAGTGATCCTGAAATTGACCTGCCATACCTCTATCCCGCGTCCGATGCATGATTGGACCTGCCCTCTGATGAATTCGCTGCTTTTGCTTTTGTCACCGGGTCTGAACCTCGGATTATCGTAGATGAAACAGCTCATGAGTATCGCCCTCTGATGCTGCTGAAGGCTGTCCGCCAGCTCGTTTATGTGTTTAACGAACCTCTCGAACGAATTGAATTCCGTTACGGGTTTGGTGGAGATATGCTCCTTTATCTCCACCTGAAGTGTGGTCAGCGGTGTTTTCACTTCTATGTAGGTATCTCCGACAAGGAAATCCAGCTTCGATGCGCCCAATACCTGCTCCCTTTTTACCGTTTCCGCGGTCACCATATCCGAAAAACCGCCGGATTTCAGGAAATACTCCACATATCGGTTGGCGGCGTTCTGATTGATACCGATCCATGATTTCTCTTCCTGTGAAGGAAGGTCCAACGATATCGCTTCGATGGTGTATGGGGTTTTTCTTGCGGGATCCGTGCTCCTGGAAAGAAGACACGGGATGTCTTTGAAAACGATGTTGCCTATGCGTCCGGTCACGGGACAGTGGCATCCGCATACCGAACCGTCGACATCGACGTCCATAATGAACCTGTTCCTGCGCCGGAGTATCAGACCTTCCGTAAGGGGCTCCGCGAAAACCAGCATATTCCCGTCTCTGTTGTCATTCATGTCCGGAACCTTCCGATAGCCTCATTCATCGTCCGTTTTCATCACTTTTCAACATCTGCATGATGGACAGGACAGCCTGATATCTGCGAAATGGTTTAATACCTCACCGCATAATGAGGTGCCAGCGTCGGGGTAACACAGTGGCTATGTGGCGGACTGCAGATCCGCATACGGGGGTTCAATTCCCTCTCCCGACCCCATTCTTCTTTCTCTTCAGACCAGATTTATCATTCTGCCTTTTCCGAAATGCGCCACCGCTGCTATCGCGATTATGCAGGGAACCGCCACGATCGATGCAATATACGGATCAGGGACCATCATAAGACCTAACGCAAGAGCGCATGCCGGAGGATGTTCGAAATCCAGCAGGACCATGAAGAGCATGGTCATTCCGACGGCCACACCTGCTGCGACGGCCATATGAAGTTCCGGGAACCATCCCAACATCAGATTGCCGACGATCCCCCAAAGGATACCGCACGCGTATCCTCCGATGAAATAACGCGGTTTCGCCAGTTTGGACCTGGGCATCGCCATAGCAATGAACGCGGACGCTCCCAGAGAGGCGACGACCGTCTCGGACACTATGACATCCGCCAAAAGGACCAATATCATCACTATTATTGCTCCCAACAGCGACTGCAGGAGATAGTTCTTTCTGAACTCGCGCGAGTTTTCGTCTATCAAACGCATAGGATCACTTCGGTGTGCCGCAATAACGGAATACCGTCACGTCTGCACAATTTCCGAAATCGCCGATTATACTTCTGTAATAAATATTCCTCAAAAGCACTACGATATTCATAAACGCTATGAAGAATCATCAATTCCGCTGAAATTTCAAAGATTATTCACATACCTTTATAAACAGTTTATAAATAGACTATAACGGTGAAACATTGGCTAAAATGAACATAGAGAATGTTGTGGCATCTGCCTCATTCGGACAGGAACTGGATCTCAACGCTATAGAGGCCGCTCTCGAAGGTGCGGAATACAACCCGCAGCAGTTCCCCGGCCTGGTTTACAGGATCAAGGACCCCAAGACAGCCACACTTCTTTTCAGAAGCGGAAAGGCCGTCTGTACTGGAGCAAGAAGTGCCGCTGATGCACAGCTCGCAGTGAAGAAGGTCGCAAAAGATCTGGAAAAAGCCAATATAAAGATAGACATAGAACCGAAGATCGAGGTTCAGAACATCGTCGCCTCCTCCGACCTGGAGCAGGAGATCAATCTGAACACGGTGGCCATCACCCTCGGTCTCGAGAAGGTGGAATACGAACCCGAACAGTTCCCCGGTCTGGTTTACAGGCTCGATGAACCCAAAGTCGTCGTTCTTCTCTTCGGATCCGGCAAAATGGTCTGCACCGGTGCGAAAGTACCGGAGGACGTCATACGCGCAGTAGACAAGATCGCAGCGGAACTCAGAGCAGCAAGCCTGATGTCCTGAACATCCTGGATCAAACGTTTTAACCCAAACCAGTTTATAAAAACCATTACACAAAAACGGGGCATTTATCGCAAATCTATATAAATGCCTTATATATAGACGCAACCTGGTGAAATGATGGCTAAAATGAATATAGAGAATGTTGTGGCATCCGCCTCCTTCGGACAGGAACTCGATCTCAACGCTATCGAGGCCGCTCTCGAAGGTGCTGAATACAACCCGCAGCAGTTCCCCGGCCTGGTGTACAGAATAAAGGAACCGAAGACCGCGACCCTTCTTTTCAGAAGCGGAAAGATCGTCTGCACCGGCGGAAAGAGCCGTGCGGAAGTCGAGATAGCGGTCAACAAGGTCGCAAAGGACCTGGAGAAAGCAGGCATCAAGATCACCATAGTTCCGAAGATCGAGGTCCAGAACATCGTAGCATCTTCCGACCTCGGACAGGAGATCAACCTCAACACAGTGGCCATCACCCTCGGTCTCGAGAAGGTAGAGTACGAACCCGAACAGTTCCCCGGTCTGGTTTACAGGCTCGATGAACCCAAGGTCGTCGTTCTTCTCTTCGGATCCGGTAAAATGGTCTGCACCGGTGCGAAAGTACCGGAAGATGTGGTCCGCGCAGTGGACAAGATCGCAGCAGAACTCAGAGCCGCAAGCCTGATGTCTTAAACGGACGATAACAAACCCCTTACTTCAAACCCCATTTTTTACCCTGATTCTCATGAACAGACCGTTTTTGGATAAAACGCTGAATGCCGACATCTTCCTTGACCATTATTTTCTGAAAGAGGAACTCGTATCATTCTGCAGGTCGGAAGGTCTGCCTTTGTCAGGCGGAAAACCCGAACTCACCGAACGCGCGGAAATGCTGGAAATTCAAAAGGGATCTTCCGGGAAGCAACAGATACGAACCTTCGGATCCCATTGCATTGAAGTGACGGACATCACATCTTCTTGAATCCTCTGAATATCCATTCGGTTATGGATTTCCATGCGTAGGTTATCGTCTCTCCGGCGGGTCTGTCACGGCACTGGACGACGGCTTTCTTTTCCATCACCGCTGCGATGACCTCCTGCCACGTCGAGACGTCGGGTATCTCCACGTACCCATCACCGATATGATCGGGCGTGTGGGCATCGCTCCCTGCCGTTACGGGCTTCCCTATCTCTTCGGAAAGCTTCTTCGCGTCCCTGTTGCTGGTTCTGCTGGAACGGCCGTTCTTCGCTTCGATGCCGTCGAAATCATAGTTCCTGGTGTTCTCTTCGCCTAGACCGGACCACCATCTGTACGGATGCGCCGCGAAAGCGACCCCTCCCGCCTCATGTATCTTATCAATGGTCTCTTTCACAGACAATCCCCTGGGGATGTCCCTGTCGATACCGTATCCCAGTATATGCCCCTCTTTGGAGGACACCTCTATCGCCGGGATCACGATGACCTTTCCGTTATCCTTCACATCTGCGTAAGCTTCGAAACTGTTGTGATCGGTGATCGCCACACATCCGAATCCCAGCCTGACAGCAGTATCGATTATCTGCTGCGGAGTGGAGACCCCGTCGTTGGAGTATTCGGAATGGATGTGAAGGTCTGCTTTCATCTGACATTTGCTCCGTCGAGTATCTCCGCCTCGACGGTCGCCACGCTGTCTTTACCGTCGGTGAGCGCAATTACTTTCTCTCCGTCCTCGATGAATGCGACACGGTCGGGAGCGCCCTTCGGCAGCTCTATGCGTCTTGAGGGGGACACCGTCTCCCCGTTCTTTACAGTGGAGACTTTTATCGTGACTTCCTGGAAATCCTTGTATTCTATGCGGGATGATGAATTATCGAGTCCCGAATTGATCTTAGTCCCGGGAGGGACGTCCGCGGAAGGCTTCAGAAGAAGCACTGCGCTTCCTCCGAGCGATTCGTCATCCGCAGCCAGGAGCATTCCTTCGGATTTGATACCGCGGAGTTTTGCTGCCTTGAGGTTTGAAACGACGATCACGTTCCTTCCGGTCATCTGCTCTTTGGTGTAATAGGCTTTCAGACCTGCGACGATCTGTCTCGGCTCCGCCTCTCCGACATCGACTTTCAGCAGGAACAGTTTCTCCGCGTCCGGATGGTCATCCGCGCTAACCACTTTGCCTGCACGGAGGTCGAGTCTTCTGAATGCGTCGAATTCACCCGATTTCTGTGCGGGTCCTTCGGCCTTCTCGGTGTCTTCAGGCTCTTCCAGCAGTTCGAGCTCCACTTTCTTGTAAACGGGTGCCGGTTCTCTGAGTTTCTGTCCGACCGTCAAAGGCGTTCTGGCTGCTTCCAGTCCCGCATCCCCGATGCTTCCGTCATATCCGAGGAACTCCCATATCCTCTGCGAAGAGGACGGAAGGAAAGGCCATGCAAGCACTGCAAGGGCCTTGACGATCCTCAGGTTGTTGTTGAGGACCTTTCCGCATTGTTCTTTATCGGACTTTATGAGCGCCCAAGGCTTGACCGAATCGAAATACCTGTTACCGAAACGGGACAGTTCCATGACGGTCCTGACGCCTTTCTTGAAGTCGCATACCGAAAGATATTCGTTATACTCCTTGAACGCGGCCTCGATGGCATCCGTGACCTCTTTGGATCCCTCTTCGCTGTCCGCTTCCGGGACCTCGCCGAAGTTCTTGTGAGTGAAACTGAGGCCTCTGTGATAGAAATTACCAAGAGCCGAAACAAGTTCGGTATTGATCTTGGTCTGGAAATCCTCCCATGTGAACTCCGAATCGTGGGTGTCCGGCATGTTCGTCGAAAGGTAATATCTGACGGAATCCTTATCGAATTTCTCTAAAACGGAGGGGATATCTATCGCTCCGCCGCGGCTTTTTGATAATTTGCCGCCGTTGAACATGAGGTATTCGTTCGCGGGGATATCGTATGCGATATTCAGGTCCCCGACCCCCATGAGCATGGCCGGCCAGATGATGGAATGGAACGGGATGTTGTCCTTTCCTATGAAATAGTAGTGTTTTACCTCCGGGTCCTTCCAGAACAGTTTCCAGTAATCGGGTTTTCCGATCTGTTTGGAATACTCTATGGAATCGCTGAGGTAACCGATGACGGCATCGAACCACACATAGATGACTTTGCTGTCCCAGCCTTCCACAGGAACCGGTACTCCCCATGACATGTCCCTGGTGACGGCACGGTCCTTCAGACCGCCTTTGAGCCAGTTGTAAGTGAACGTTTTAACGTTCGAACGCCAGAAGTCCTTGCTCTCTATGTATTTGATAAGCCTGTCTTCGAACGCGCTGAGTTTCAGGAAATAGTGATCGGACGGTTTGACCTCCGGCTCTGTCCCGCAGTGTATGCAGTGCGCCTTGAGGAGATCCCCGGGTTCGAAGGCCGTTCCGCAGTTATCGCACTGATCGCTGCGGACATTCTCCTGTCCGCATTTCGGACATACTCCTTCTACGTATCTGTCGGGAAGGAAACGCTGGCACTTCGGACAGAAGTACTGGTCCATTCCTTTGACGTAAAGGTAACCGTTCTTCAGAAGTTCGGTGAATATCCACTGTGTCACCTCGATGTGTGTTGCACAGTTGGTCTTTCCGAAAAGCGAATATTCGATGTCAAGGTCTTCTATCGCCTTCTTGTTGATCTTGTGGAACCTGTCCGATACCTCTTCCGGGGTCGTGTTCTCCTTCTCCGCTCTCACGGTTATGGGTGTTCCGAACTGGTCGGACCCTCCTACCATGAGGACCTCGTTGCCCAGAAGAACGTTATATCTTCTGAATATGTCCGGGGGGAGGAGAGAGCCCGCTACGTGGCCCAGATGGATTGCGCCGTTGGCATACGGCCAGGCTATACTGATACAGATCCTTGACATTGCTATCATTGGCGCAATCGCCTATGATATAATAAAAGTGTTGCAAAAAGTC
>JAISJG010000019.1 GCA_031261625.1 Candidatus Methanoplasma sp. | reverse complement strand
CGTATTTCTTTCGATATTCATCAATCCTGAGATCGGTGTAGGAAGGATGGATCTTCATAAACCCGTCAATGAACCGGCTTTTTCCGGAATTGACGTTCCCCGTTACGAGAACCTTCATTAAAGGGGGTTGTTAGTATAGTAAGATATATCGTTTGCTATCAGGTAGTGATGATTTCTATCTATAAATGGAAATAATTTCCTTTTAAGGAAAGAATACCATCAATTACCGACGGTCGCTTTGATCCTTCTCACGCCGGCCGCGGAACTCTCTTCCTTGGTTATTTTGAATTTTCCTATTTCTCCGGTGTGTTTCACGTGGGGTCCGCCGCACAGTTCCACGGAAACGTCGCCTATGGAGTACACCTTGACGACCTCGCCGTATTTGTCATTGAAAACACCGATGGCGTTCCTTTTCCGGGCTTCTTCGTAAGAAAGCTCCTCGCATATCACGGGAATGTCCGCTTCGATGGCCTCGTTCACGAATTTCTCTATCTTCGAGAGTTCTTCCTCGGTGAGCTTCCTGTCAAGATTGAAATCGAATCTTAATCTCTCGGCTGTGATGTTGCTTCCTTTCTGCCTTATCTCCGGATCGACGATGTTCCTCAACGCCGCATTCAGTATATGCGTCGCCGTGTGCAGTTTTGTAGTCTGCTCGCTGGCATCAGCGAGTCCGCCCTTGAACGTCTGATCGGAACCCGCCCTGGATTTCTCCTGGTGTTCTTTGAATCTTCTGTCGAAATCCGCAACATCCACGGTATATTCTTTCTCGGCTGCGAGTTCCTGTGTCAGCTCGACAGGGAATCCGAACGTGTCGTATAATCTGAAAACAAGTTCTCCGTTGAGTACTTTTGACTCTCCGTTCTCGGCAAGCATCTCGTCGAATCTTCTGAGACCTTTGCTGAGGGTCTTGTGGAATTTCTCCTCTTCCGCCGTGATCTGCGTGTAGATGGAATCCTTGTTGGCTTCGAGCTCCGGATATGCTTTGGAATACTCCCTTACAACGACCTCGGAGATCTGCTGCATTGTTACTCCTTCTATACCGATGCCGGACATGTACCTGCTGGCCCTTCTTATGAGCCTTCTGAGGATGTATCCCTGTCCGATCTTTGCCGGGACCACTCCGTCACCCAGCATGAACGTCGCCGCTCTCAGGTGGTCCGATATTATCCTGAACGCTTTGATGTCATCGTTATACGATTTTCCTGAAAGTTCTTCGAGTTTTCCTATTATCCCCGAAAAGAGCGAAGTATCGTATACGTTCTTGGCGCCGTTCACAAAGCACAGTGCCCTTTCGAGACCCATTCCCGTATCGACGTTCTTCTGTTTCAGCGGGGTGAATTTTCCTTCTTTGTCTTTGTTGTACTGCATGAAGACATTGTTCCATATCTCTACGTACTTTCCGCAGTGGCAGGACGGTCCGCAGGACGGTCCGCATTTCTTTCTTCCGTCATCGAAGAATATCTCAGTGTCGGGACCGCAGGGGCCCGTCTGTCCGGCCGGACCCCACCAGTTATCCTTCCTTCCGTAGAAGAATATCTGTTCGTCCTTTATGCCGTGGCTTTTCCAGATCTCCGCTGTTTCGTTATCCCTGGGGATCCCTTCCTCTCCTTCGAAGGCGGTGACCGCAAGATGGTCATTATCTATTTTCAGGACATCGTGAAGAAAATCGATGCTGAATTTTATCGAATCCTGTTTGAAGTAATCCCCGAGCGACCAGTTCCCCAGCATCTCGAAGAACGTGAGGTGTGTGGCATCCCCCACCTCGTCTATATCTCCTGTTCTGACGCATTTCTGGAAGTCAACGAGCCTCGTTCCTCCCGGGTGTCTCTCTCCCAGAAGGTAAGGTACCAACGGGTGCATTCCCGCGGTCGTGAAGAGCACAGTGGGATCGTTCTCGGGGATGAGCGATGCGGACCTGATGTACGTGTGTCCGCGTTCTTTGAAGAAATTGACGAATGCTTCCCGGAGTTCCTGTGCTTCCATTTTGATGCCTCTTTTAACGTGTGTGATATTTTCCTCATTTAAAAATATCACTGGAAAACTATTTTTACAGACACGGTCATCAGTCAGGGTTAAATGGTATGCACAGAATACCTTGAACACAATAGGGGAATATAGATGTCAGAATTTGATGAACCTGAAACAAAGGATCCGATCGAAGAGACGTCGACTCCTGAAACGGGGGGATCAGCAGTGGGGACTGAGGAGCCTGCGGTACAGGAGAGTGATGGGATCGAAACAGATGCCGAATCCGATAAAAAATCGGGCGGGCATAACAAACTTACCGATAACAAAGTTTTCGCCAAAGCGGACAACACGCTCGACAAAGTGGCAGGGAGCATCGGCGCCAAATCCGGATCGAACAAGAAATTGGTCGCATTCGCCATAATCGGCGTCGCTGTCATACTTGTGATCGCCGTGATCGCGGTCGCGTTCTTAGGCGGCGGGTCCGGAGGACCCCAGGCGCCTTACGAATCGGACGTGTACGGCGATCCGGTCATCCAAGGGGATCTCGGGATAAATACAACGTTCACATACTCCGCAGGAGGAGAAACCGTCACCGTAAAAATAGTGGGACAGAGCGGAAGTTACTATCTTCTCGATGTCTCCTCGATATCCGGTAAGATAGGGCTCGATGCGCAGTATCAGATGATACACAAAACGAACGGCAGTCTGAGATTCGGTCTGGAGAAAGGCAGTGATACCTACACCACAGGCGGAAGCGAGAAGAAACTTACCGTTTGGACCATAATCGACGGGTCGGACAGCAGCGGCAAGGATATCGTATGGACGTTCTCCGTGTCATCGGATGACGGAATTCCGTACAAGATCAAGGCCGTGAGCGGAGCCGATACCGTAGAAGCTGATTTCTCGTCCGTAAGCAAAGTATCTTCGGGTTCGTACAGCAAACCGTCCGTCGTGGGAACATATTACGAATATTCGCTCGACGGGAAGATCGACGGGAGCACAGCAAGAGGCATCCTCGATGCAGGTGTCGCAGCGGAAGTGTCCGGATCGTGCGTGTATGCGTTCGTGACGGATGCGAAGGTCTCCGGCAAGGATTACCGTTCCGTTGATTACGGATCAGGTCCGTCAGACCTTACGCAGACGGTGTTCGTGAAGTTCACCGCGTTCACGACAGTGGACGGACAGTTCGAGATCACAACCATAGACGGAGCGAAACTCTGCAACAGGTACGTTCTCTCCGAAAAGTTCCCCCATGTAGGTGAAGGCGGATATGCGTCCGAAGTGAAGATCGATGTCGTCAATGCGTATGCAGACCCGACAACCCATGTGGTATACAGGTACATCCTGAATCTCAACACTCTCGATGCGGAAGGGAATATCTCCACAACCGAGGACAACTTCACGCTGATCCTCAAAGAGAAAAACCTTTAAGATAAAAACCGAGGGTGGCCGAAGCCACCCTCTTTATTATTATTTTAATCGAAGAACGATTTTATCCTGTTGATATCGATCTTCCCGGAATCCACACGTACTTTCTTCTTTCTGGAAGCAAGTACTTTCGAGGGCAACGGACCGATCTCCTTCACGACGAATACGCTGCAATCGTCCAATTCGTCGGCGATGTTCTCTATGTGTTTCTTGTGATCGGCACCGGCAGTCTGCAGAGTAGTATCGATATCCACGGTCCTGACGTACTCCGCATTACCGTTGATGAGCGCATATACTACGAACTTCGTCGCATTACCGAATCCGCTGTCTATCTCGGAACCTCCGGACGATGCTATCGCAATTCTGGTACCGTCGGCCTTGGTCGGCCCGATATCGATGGCCACCATGCTGTCGAGGGTCTGACCGCATGCGGCATTACATGAATCCAGTCTTGAGAATTCCGCCGATCTGTCCTCACCCAGTAATCCGATCGCATCCGCGCGGCACTGTTTGCAGTGACGCATCATTCTAGCATCTATGGAACACAAATCCATCAGTTTCTTCCTTTCCTCGGATGTGGGTGCCCTGTTACCGCTGAACTTGGTCCCTTCCACCGGAATGAGCGGAAGGATGTTGACAAGGTACGCTCCCAGCGACTTGACCTTTTTGACAAGTTCCGGAATGTGTTTGTCGTTGACGTCCGGGACCATCACGATATTCGTTTTCACGAGCATTCCGAGGTCCGCGCACTTCTTGATCCCTTCAAGCTGTCTTTCCAGAAGTATCGAAGCACCTTCCGTCCCGCGGTATTTCTTTCTCTCCCATATCACCAGATCGTATACTTTCCCGCCGATCTCCGGGTCGCATGCGTTGATCGTCACCGTGACGAACCTCACTCCCAGATCGTAAAGTCTCTGTGCGTTCTCCGGAAGGGCCAATCCGTTGGTGGAGATGCATAACGTAAGGTCGTTGAACTCCTTTCCTGCGAGTTCGAGGGTCTTGAACGTCTCCTCGTTGGCGAGAGGGTCCCCGGGCCCGGCTATCCCTATCACGGAGAGATTCGGTATCTTCTCCTTCACGATACGTATTTTCTCAACGGCCTGCTCCGGAGTGAGCACTTCGCTGGTCACTCCCGGACGGGATTCGTTGCTGCAATCGTATTTCCTGTTACAGTAGTTGCATTGAATGTTGCACTTAGGTGCTACCGGCAGGTGCATCCTTGCGAACGAATGGTGGGCATCTTCGCTGTAGCAGGGATGCGTCTTAAGAATATCTTCCAAGCTCATAGTATGTACGCCTCTGCGGATTATTGCCCCCGTACGCCGAAACGGCGCCCCGTGTTCCCCCATGTATATATCCGCGATAACATGACGAGATGTCGATAACGGTTTGTTTCTATAAGTGTTATTCCTATTTTTATTCATATATGGAATATCTGTTAACGATATTGCTGCGG